>NZ_JAVHZY010000009.1:0-164271 GCF_031119655.1 Phocaeicola sp. GP0067 | reverse complement strand
GTTAAGCCTTGTCACGCCGATGGTACTGCGTCACAGTGGGAGAGTAGGTAGCCGCCGTTTTGATTGAAGCCTCCGGACTTGAAGAAGTTCCGGAGGCTTTTTTTGTATCCGCACGTGTGAAATGTGACCTCTACCGTTTTTTTCCCGTGGGTGTGGGTACCTTTCCCATGGAACTGTCCGGAAGGCTCCGCCATGTCTTTTCTCCGGCAGGGGCAGGTCCGGAAACCCTCACCGGGTACTTATGCCTTGGAATAGGGACTGGAAATAGAACAGGCAGGTCTGAAGGCCTGCCCTGATAGAGAACCGGGAGATGATTATAGAGTCTTTATGCAAGCTATCAGTTTGTCGACATCTTCTTCTGTTGTATCGAAAGAGGTAACAAGTCTCATTTCTCCTATGGTTTCGTTCCAAAAGTAGAAATGATAATATTCTTGTAGCTTATCTTCTTTTTCACGCGGCATGATGAAGAATAATTGGTTGCTCTCCACTGTTTGGGTAAACTTTATATCAGGCATTGTGGAAAGTTTCTTGTACAAGCGTTGCGCCATTGCGTTGGCATGTTGTGCGCATGTTAACCATAGGTTATCTTCAAGGAAGGCTGTGAACTGGCAAGAGATATAACGCATTTTGCTGGCCAATTGGCAAGATTGTTTTCTGGCATAACGTGCTTCCTTTATCAAATCCTGATTGAACATCACTACACATTCGGCTCCCATCAGTCCGTTCTTTGTTCCTCCCAAAGTCAATGTGTCAACTCCGCAAGCTCCTGATATATCATCAAGACTCATTCCCAATGCTGCCGCGGCATTAGAGATACGGGCACCGTCCATATGCACAAACAGTCCATGCCGGTGTGCAAATTCTGTCAATGCGCATATTTCTTCTGGTTTATAAATTGTTCCCAATTCACTACATTGACTTAGGTAAATTGCTCCGGGCTGAGAATGGTGTTCTATACCAAAGTTAACCATAAATGGTTTTAGTAATTCCGGAGTCAGTTTGCCATCCGGAGTAGGAATTGTGCGCATGAAACAGCCAGTCGCTTTACTGGGGGCACCACATTCATCTACAGCAATGTGAGCTGTGTCGGCACAGAAGATAATATGGTAAGGACGGGTCATTATTTGCAGCGCCATAGTATTACTGCCTGTGCCATTAAAAACAAACAGTGCTTCACATGGACGTGAAAATTGTTCTTTCACTTTGTGGGCGGCTTCTTCTGTCCATGGATCATCTCCATAGCCAAGTGCATGTCCGTTATTGGCCTTCATTAACGCTTCCATGATGCGGGGATGTACACTTGAATTATTGTCAGATGCAAAACTTCTCATATTCTTTTTCTATTTTACAATTTATTTGTAAAGGTAGGAGCTTTTTCAACAAAATGCAATGAAACATCATTGAAATAAATACGCAAAAGGAGCATCATGCAGATGTATTATACATGTAATGCTTTTATCTGATCTTTGTCATCGGAAAAATAACAAGGTAAAAGTATGATGAAAGCTCAGATGAAAGGCATTAGCCTTATGATAATTCTCTTGATGTTGGTATTGACCGTACAGGCGGCTGCTTTGAGAGGAACTGTAACAGATGAAGCGACTAAAGAGCCACTTATTGGTGCTGCTGTACAGTTAAGTGGTATAAATACAGGAACTATTACTGATGTGGATGGTAATTTCTAACTTGCGGGATTAAGAAATGGAACGTACAAGCTTATTATATCTTATGTGTCTTATTGTACACAGACTGTTGAGGTTACAATAAACGGTATGTTCGAAATAAAAGTAGAACTAGAACAGGATCATCAACAATTAGGAGAAGTTGTGGTTGTAGCGGATGCTAAAAAGAATACGGAGAATGCTATTATTACCCAACAACGTACCAGCTTGGTTATGCAAACGGGAGCTTCTGCCCAGCAGATTACCAAGACGCAAGATAAAGATGCTCCGGAAGTGATTCGCCGTGTACCGGGTATCAGTATGATTGAGGAGAAATTCGTTATGGTACGTGGGTTTTCACAACGGTATAATAATGTGTGGATTTATAATAGTGCCGTACCTAGTTCTGAAGCCGATGCGCGTGCTTTCTCTTTCGATATTATTCCATCGTCGCAGTTGGATAATATGTTGGTAGTGAAATCGCCTGCACTGGAATATCCGGCTGATTTCAGTGGTGGTTTTATTTTAGTGAATACCAAAGATGTTCCTAGCAGTAATTTGTTTACTATTTCGGTTGGAACTAGTTTAAATGATCAGACTCATTTAAAAAAAATTCTGTATAATAAAGGAAGTGGCACAGATTTTCTAGGTTTCGATAATGGCTTTTGTAGCTTGAAGGGTGGAATCAATGTTGTGCTTAGTCCGATGAACAATGGCTATGATTTATTAAATAATGGGTTAAACAATGACTGGACCGTTAAAGATCGTAGGCCCTTGGTAGATCTTAGCCTGAATATGAATTTCAGCCGTTGCTGGGTGGATAGTAGCGGACGTACTTTGGCTATGTTAGGAACAGTGAACTATATAAGACATATCTGGATATGGATAATAATTTGTTTGGTGCTTCGGTGTTAATTATATGCCGGATGCAGATAGCCCTGTGTTGACAGCCGCTTCATTTAATGACGCACTGTTGAGCAGCGGTTTTGAGACAGTAGAATATATCGGAGCGTTTGGAACAGATGATAATTGGTTGGATGGCTGGACTAATTTCGATCCTAATAATACAGACGACTAATACACCTTTGAATATACACACATAGCTGTTAATTTTAGGGGATTCTATGCGGTAAAGTCATAGAATTCCCTTATTTTTGTATCCAAACCTAGAAACTATTAATTAATACACCTATGTATCCATTTAAATTTAACCCCATTCTGAAATCCACCATTTGGGGTGGAGAAAAGATTATCCCGTTCAAACATCTGAATATTGAACAGCCTCAGGTTGGCGAAAGTTGGGAAATTTCTAATGTCCCAGGCGATGAGTCTGTTGTTGCTAATGGAACTGAAGCCGGCAAAAATTTGAGCCAGTTGGTAAAAGAATATAAAGGTTCTTTGGTAGGAGATAGTAATTATCAGCGTTTTGGCGATAATTTTCCCTTGTTGATCAAATTCATTGATGCTTGTGACGATCTCTCTATACAAGTGCATCCAGATGATGAACTGGCAAAGAAGCGTCATAATTCGATGGGCAAGACCGAAATGTGGTATGTTATTGACAATGCCGGGGGGAAAGCACATCTGCGTTCGGGATTAAGTAAAAAAATTACTCCCGATGAATATGCTGCAATGATTGCTGATAATACTATTTGTGATGCATTGGCTGATTATGCCGTACAACCGGGTGATGTGTTTTTCTTGCCTGCAGGACGTATCCATAGTATTGGAGCCGGATGCTTTATTGCTGAGATTCAGCAGACCTCGAATGTGACTTATCGAATTTATGATTTCAATCGTAAGGATAAAAATGGCAATACTCGTGAGTTGCATACAGAATTGTCAAAAGATGCCATAGATTATTCTGTAGAAGAGGATTATCGTACTCATTATACTCCGAAACAGAATGAATCTGTCGAGTTGGTTACCTGTCCGTATTTCACTACTTCTGTTTATGATTTGACTGAAAATATGACGATAGATTATAGTGAACTTGATTCATTTGTAATTTATATTTGCATGGAAGGTACATGTACGGTAACTGATGGGGATGGTAACTCATTGGAATTGCAAGCCGGTGAATCTATCCTTTTCCCTGCCACAACAAAAGAGGTGAAAGTGACTGTGGAAGGTCATGTTAAGTTCTTGGAAACTTATGTATAAAGATTCGTTTTGTTTTTGATAAAATAAACTGCTGCTTTCATTGTATGTATTGGAAACAGCAGTTTATTTTATTAAAAACAATGTTTCCTGTTTAAAAGGTAAACTTTAGGCATACAGGCTTATTGGTTTTTATTGTTTTGCCTGTGTCTTTCAGTAGCCCTGTTTGGGAATCTCTTTCAAATACTTGTATGGAGTTGCTGTCTCTGCAGGCCACCAACAGGTATCGTCCGTTCCGGCTGATAATAAAATTACGTGGATGGATACCAGTAAGCTGATAACCTGTCTTTGTTAATGTTCCTTCTTCCTGATTTATGGAGAAAATAGCGATACCGTCTGCTTTTAAGCGGTTGGATGCATACAGAAATTTTCCATCAGGTGAAATGTGAATATCTCCGCTACCTTTGGCACCCACTGTGTCAGCTTCTATATATTGTATGGTGTTTAATTTTCCTTTGTCGTAAGAGAAAGCTATAACTTTTCCTGAGATTTCATTAATCAAATAAGCGAATTTTTGGTTCGGATGGAAACAAATGTGGCGTGGTCCTGATCCTGATTCTACTTTTATATTAAATTCTTCGGATTCATTCAGCAAGGAATGGGATACACCATCAGTTACATTCTCACTAACAGGAAATACATGAATCTGGTCTGTACCTAAATCACTGGCAAGTAGATATTTATGGTCTGGAGTGAATTCTATACAATGTAAATGTGGCTGTGTTTGTCTCTCTTTGTCAAGACTATTTCCTGTAAAGGAAATAAGGCGTGTTTCGGATTTTAATTTGCCGTCTTTATCTAGTGGGAAAACGGTAATACTACCTCCCATATAATTTGCTGTCAAGACAAATTTTTCCGACGGGCTGAGAGTTATATAACAAGGTGCACCGCCGTCAGTGGGTTGAGAATTAAGCAAAGTTAGTCTCTTTTGTTCTTTATCGAATTTGATGGCATTGGCGGTAGAACTTTTTCCGGAATCCTCCCCTACAGCATATATTCTTTCTCCATCAGCCGACGGGATGAGGAAAGATGGGTTGGATATTCCTTTTATTCCGCTGATATATTGTGAGTTGCCATTTTGTTCATCAAAGTTATAAACCTTGATACCTTCTTCCTCCGGAGTTGCATAACTGCCTACCAACATATACATCATATTCGGATTTTCTTCAACTGTAATTGCTTCCGTTTGTTTCTTGGGAGAGGGTATACAGCCTCCCAGTATCATACTGCTCATACACAATACCATTAATTTTTTGTTCATATTGTCTGATCTGTTAGGATTAGAAAAATTATTTTCAAAGATACATTGTTCTCATTAAAATGCGCTAAATAAATGAATAAATAATTGGATATTAACAGAAGTGTGTGTATATTTGTAATCTCTTTATGAGTTACCAGTACGGGGTTGACTGGATTTGACAGCGTGGCTAAGTGGTATGTAAGCATGCAGTGCGTGGTTGATTGGCACTATAATCCCAGTTTTCAAAATTTTATCTGGCAACGAAAATTATGCTCTTGCTGCTTAATCGAATCATAGTAGATTAGCTTTATTTCTGCCAAAGTGGTGGAAACGAGACATCACTCAAAAGCTCTTGTTCCGAAGCGTTTGATCAAGTGGTGCAGTAAAATCGGGAATAGTTAGAGATCCGCCTCGTGTCTCTTACGAAAATTTAGAGGATAAGGTATAAGTTGGTGGCTTCGGTCCTGCTTATACTCGAAAATTTAGGCGAAGATAAGCATGTAGAAAGCGTATGGCTTCCTCGTTTGGACGAGGGTTCGACTCCCTCCAGCTCCACAAACTAAGAGTAATTCGTCCTTGGGTTTCCATAATCCAAGGACGAATTATTTTTTAGAAGAGTAATGTATGTAGCCTACTCATGTTTCTTTTCTGATTTGTGTAGAATACATTTTCTCTCTTTTTCTAAAGAAATTCTTGTTTTTCCATAAAAGACGCTTGTTTAAAGATGAATGCTATTTTATTGTTTAATGACTAATTCTATTACATAATCTATGTCATCAGGTACTTGAGGCAGTTTTATAAATATGCCGTCTTTCTCCTGTTTGAAAGAAAGTGGAGTTTTGGAAATGAACTGTATTGCTTTCTTTACTTTTGCCTTCAGAGGTATATAAAGTGCATCATCCTGCAAATCTAGTATATGGATGAATAAACGGTCACCTTTGCGAGTTGATACCCCCCATGTATGAGGAACTACATCACCACCACGGGTTCCATAAATCGTTTCTCCATATTGATTCATCCATTTACCCACCTGTTTTAGATGTTCTACAGCTGTAGCAGGTAATTCTCCGTTGGGTTGAGGTCCAATATTCATTAGCAAATTTGCATTTTTTCCAGCTGCCTTAACCAAATAGTGTATCAATTCTTTAGGGGATTTGTAATTTTGGTCTTCAATTCTGTAGCCCCACATTCCGTTCATTGTTTCACAAGTTTCTAAAGGGAGTTCACTTATTCCTTGTCCTGCTGAAAAACCGGCTTTGTTTTCACCGGGCAAATCACGTTCGAACATTTGGAAATCTTCTCCTGCATAAGGAGTTCGGTGATGATTGTTACCTATTAGACAGGATGGTTGCAGTTTATGAATTAATGCGTATTGTTCTTCCAGTTGCCAATTGAAGTTGGTAGGTTGATCCCAAATACCATCAAACCAAATGGCACCGACAGGACCATAGTTAGTCAAAAGTTCGGTCAGCTGTTTATTCATAAACTTGTAGTAACTTGCCCAGTTTCCATGTCCTTTGGGACGTCCTGTTCCATGTCCGGTGTTTCCTTCCGGATAGTCGTCACGAAACCAGTCCAAATGTGAATAATAAAAATGGAGTTTGATGCCTTGTTTTTGACATTCTTCTGCCAGTTCTTTTAGTATGTCTCGTTTGAAAGGGGTGGCATCTACGATATTAAAATCGGATTCTTTTGTATCAAACATTGAGAAACTGTCATGGTGTCTACTGGTAATACAGATATATTTGGCTCCGGAGGTTTTGATGGCAGAAACCCATTCGGCAGCATCGAAGCGCGAAGGATAGAATCCGGATGCCAGTTTGGCGTATTCATTACGGTTGATGTTGTGAGTGTTCATATACCATTCTCCTTGGGCGGTCATACTGTAAATGCCCCAATGAAGGAATATACCGAATTTATTATCTTGAAATTCCTGCCGTGCTTTTATATTTTCAGGAGTAGGTGTATAAATTTGATTGGAGGTTTGTGCGAAGGCTGAAGTTCCCGCCATCAATAACAAGGCTGCGCCTAATTTGATTTTTTGTGCTAATTTGTTTCTCATTGTTATTATAAATTTGTTTTGCGAAATATAGTTATACTCTTGGAATATTTAAAGCATTTTTTGAAAAATGTTGCACTGCGAATTGAATTTTAATGGATTCTAACTGGGGGTATGTAAAGAGTCTTTTTTGTTTATAAGGTATAAAAAGATGTTTTCTATTGTTTGGAAATTAATCATTCTATACCTTTGTGAAAGTAATATTGAATTTTATATGAGAGTAAAAGAAATTCCTATACTGCTTTTGACCGGTTATCTGGGCAGTGGAAAAACGACATTAGTGAACCATATTCTTTCTAATAAACGTGGTATTAAGTTTGCGGTTATTGTCAATGATATCGGTGAGGTGAATATTGATGCCGACCTCATACAGAGGGGGGGGATTGTAGGAAAGAAAGACGAAAGCTTGGTAGCACTTCAGAACGGTTGTATCTGTTGTACTTTAAAGATGGATTTGGTGGAGCAGATAGATGATATTATGAAGCAGGAGCGTTTTGATTACATTGTGATTGAGGCAAGTGGGGTTTGTGAACCAGCTCCTATCGCACAGACTATTTGTTCTATTTCAAGTATGGGGAATACGTACGGGGGATGTCGTTTGGATTGTATTGTGACTGTGGTAGATGCCTTGCGTCTGCAAAGTGAGTTTTCTTGTGGCAACGATTTGACCTGTAAGGGTATTGACGAAGAGGATATTGAAAATTTGATTATCCAACAGATTGAATTTTGTAATGTTGTATTGTTGAATAAGGCCTCGGAAGTGAAACGTGACGAATTGGAACGTATCAAACAGATTATCCGTACATTACAACCTGCAGCTGAAATAATAGAATGTGATTATGCTAATGCAGATTTGGATAAGATAATCTATACTGAAGCATTTGACTTTGAACGTACTGCCACTTCTGCCGGTTGGATACGTGGAATAGAGAGTGCCCTTACGGAAGAGCAGAAAAAAGAAGCGGAGGAGCATGAGCATCATCATCACGATGAGGAGCATGCACACCATCATCATCATGAAGGTAGTGAAGTGGATGAATATGGCATCAGTACTTTTGTGTATTATCGTCGTCCGGCTTTTGATATCCATAAATTTGATCGTTTTGTATCAACCCAGTGGAGTCGTAATATTATTCGAGCAAAAGGAGTCTGTTATTTCAGCAATAATCGTGATATGTCTTTTCTTTTTGAACAGGCCGGTGTGCAGAAAAAGTTGAAGGAAGCCGGTTTATGGTATGCTACGGCACCTGAAGAAGAACTGATAGAGGTAATGCGTCAGGAACCGGGCTTATTGCGGGATTGGGATGATAAATATGGAGATCGTATGCAGAAAATAGTTTTTATCGGGCGACATCTTGATAAAGAAGAGTTGATACGTGAACTTGATGAGTGTCTGGAATAGGTTCTCAAAAGAGGATATAATCTTTGGTATGATGGTATCTCATTATACCAAAGATTTTTTATCTTATTTTCTTACCTTATTTCCATTGATATACAGTTCTTTCAGTACTACATCCTTAGCTCCCGTAATTAAATTTCCCTTTTTCTCTACATTATTGAAACGGCTGTTTGTTACATGGATGTCTTCAATATTAACACGGTCATCATATCCGGTAATCAAGACTCCGTACTTACTTTTTTCACTGGTAACATTATCCAGATATACATGGCGTACTACAGGTGGGAAACTTCTGTCACATTTTTCACGGTTTTCATATTGCAGGTTGATTTTCAAAACGGCTTCGCGACATTCACCTACTTCTACATTACGCACATAAATATTTTCAATGACACCACCACGGCAGTTGTTGGTTTTGATGCGGATGACACGTTCTAGGTTCGGGCTGTCCATTTTGCAGTTTTCAACAAACAGGTTATTATATCCTCCCGAAATCTCACTGCCTACAACTACACCACCGTGTCCGTCTTTCATTTCGCAATTGCGTACAATGATATTTTCACTTGGTACATTCCATTTCCGTCCGTCAGCATTCCGTCCGCTTTTAATGGCAATGCAGTCGTCTCCAGTATCGAATATACAGTTTTCAATTAATACGTTCTTACTTGATTCCGGATCGCAGCCATCGCTATTGGGACCGTGACTGGAAACTTTAACCCCACGCACTGTTAGACTTTCACAAAATAAAGGATGGATAACCCAAAACGGAGAATTTTTCAATGTTACATTTTCTATTAAAATAGTGTTGCAACGATATAGATTGATAAGTTGGGGACGTAAACCGTCTTCAAAAGTCATTTGGCGCTTATCTATCGGGGCAAATGTTTCGGCGTACATCAGTAATTTGTCTCTGCCGCCATTTTTTTGAGCTGTCATCCCTTCCTTCCAGCCATAGTGTGGAGCACCACACATACTCCACCAGTTATCATTACTGGCCTGTCCGTCTATAATACCTTTACCGGTAATGCCTATGTTGCTTTCACCATAAGCATAAATTAATGGATGCAAATTGTAACAGTCTACTCCTTCCCAACGAGTGAGTACGGTTGGAGTATATAGATATTTCTCTGAAGAAAATTTTAGATAGGCACCTTCTTCCAAATGCAGATTTACATTACTTTTCAGTGTGATAGGACCTGTTAGAAATTCTCCGGGTGGAACTAATACAGTTCCTCCACCTGTCTGGCTGCATGTGAGGATAGCTAGATTGATTGCTTCATGGCAGAGTATTTCACCATTATTTCCTTCTTTGGCACCGAAATCTTTAATGTTGTACACACGATCGGGAAAAGAAGTCTTTTTGATTTGTTTTTCTATTTGCTCACTTTCTTTCCAAATCTCTTGTGGTATTTGTGCATGAGCAAGTCCAAAATATGCACATATACAAAGTACACTAACTAACTTTTTTACCATATCTTTGATGTTTAATAATTAATAATTTCATAGTTACCAAAAAATATCTACGATGCAATATTAAAGCATATAATTAGAAAATAAGTGGATTAATTGCCCATTATTGTGTAAATTCTAATAATAGAGGAATAACTGCTGCTACATTTTTATATTATTTGTATATTCGTACCTTAATAATCTGATATTATGAAATACATCACTTGTATATATTGATATCTGTTGGGGAATTCTTGTCGTGATAGGAGGTAGTATTTCTACTACCAAAGATAGTCTTCTGAATATTATAAGATATACAAGCGCAGGATTCCATTAATTCTTCTAGTCTGAAAAAATAATTTAGTGAACTACCTGTAAAGTATGGAGTAGATCAATTGAACTATGAAAATTACCGTTTGGAAACTAAGAACAGGAGTTTTTTAGTAATTAGACTTTTTATGGTACTTGTATTGGTGAAATTACCAAAAGGGGAAATGTTTATCTCCACCAATGAATTGCATTTGTCGCTAGTGATAGAGAGCCTGTTTGATAATACTAATAAATTTACAGATTCTGGATCTGTAACTCTTAAAATAAAGTTGGATAAGGCACAAAGTAAGTTACGAATTGAAGTAACCGATACCGGCTGTGGCATTCCTCCCGAAGAACGGGAGGAAATATTTCTGTGTTTGTCTGTATAACTTAGTGTGTGCCTTCTTCAATGTCACGCTTTCGTTTCAATGCTTCCAGGAAATAATAGTCTGCATAATTTAAAGGTACATCTATTTCTGTGCCATGAGGAATACTGCCCACTGAATGCATTAATAAAAAGTTACCATTTTTTCCAAGAGATGCCAGATAGTTTGGTGAGGCTAGAGAGGCCATAATACTGTCTGCATAGTTCTTATAACTGTTTGCATCAGGCACATCCATTGTACTAATTTCATAAAGTGCAGAAGCTATACAAGAAGCACTTGAAGCGTCTCGTGGTTCATTGGGAATATTGGGAGCATCCATATCCCAATAAGGAATCAAGTCTTTGGGAAGCCGGGGATGTGTTTTCATAAATTGGAAAGTCTTCAATGCCTGATTCAGATACTTTTTATCATGAGTTTCCCGGTAACACACAGTGTAACCATAAATCGCCCATGCTTGTCCACGACTCCAAGTCGATTCGTCTGCATATCCTTGGGCTGTTTGTCTATGCCGTACCATGCCGTCTGCCAAACTATAATCTATTACATGATAACAACTTCCGTTTGTACGGAAATGCTCTTTCAAAGTGCGGTCTGCATGGTTCACTGCTATATGATAAAAGGTGGAATCACCAGATAATTTAGTTGCTTCAAATAGTAACTCTAAATTCATCATATTATCTATTATGACCGGACATTCCCAACCGCGTTCCGATTGCCAGCCGCGGGTCACATCCCATGATTGGATAATTCCCGGCTTTTCACGGAAACGAGTAGCTAATGAACGTGCAGCTTCTATCATGACTTCTTTGTATCTGGGTACTTTAGTTGTTCGCCATCCATTGCCGAAACTACAATTTATCATGAAACCTACATCATGGTGCCAAGTCAGTTTTTTGGCTTCTTCTATGGCCGAAGTGTATTTATCAGCTAATGATAAGAGAGTAGTGTCGCCACTTAACTCATATAGATACCACACTGACCCAGGGAAAAAACCACTTCGCCAGTCGGCGTAGTCACAATAATAAATGGTACTGTCAGTTTTCAGTGTCACAGGGTTTATAAATTTCTCTGATTTTTCTATAATTTGTATTTCATTCCCGATTTGTGCACGTGCAAATGCTACATTTTTTTCTATAAAGGAATCTGTTCTGGCGGATTGTTTATTTTTCTCTGTGCAAGATCCCCATAAAGTAGAGCAAGCGAGTATTGTAATATAGAGGACTTTCTTCATAGTACTTATTTTTTTATAATTTGCTACGAAGATAATGATAAATTTGTTGAAGAGAAACTTTAAGGTATTCTTTTACTTTGAAAACAGATTGATTCTGCTTCCAAAGTAAAAGAATATTGATCATAGAAATACAATAATCATTTCAGTTATTATTCTTCTTTTTGTAACTGAACTTTTATAGTATTGCTGTATCACTTAATAGTTGATATACCCCACTTATAATTCCTAAAACGAATATGCCGGCTACACATACCAACAGACTGATGCGCATCGGAGTTGCTGTACGAAAATTGCCGATAGGGTCTTCATTAGGTGTGATGAACATGGCTTTTACAATCAATAAGTAATAATACAATGAAATGATTGTATTGACCAATGCGATAAATACAATAAGATAATATCCGCTATGGAATGCTGCCATGAATACAAAGAACTTACTGAAGAATCCGGCAAATGGCGGGATACCTGCCAATGAGAAAAGAGCAAGTGTCATGACCATAGTTAGTTTAGGGTTGGTCTTATAAAGTCCGTTATAATCTTCGCGCTCTATTTTACCGTGGGTATGTTGCTCAATGGTATTGATGACACCGAATACGGCGAGATTGGCGGCAATGTATACTACTATATAATATACTAGGGATGCCATGCCCTGCGGAGTTCCAGCCAGTACAGCCAACATTATGTAACCGGCTTGTGAAATACTGCTGAAGGCCATAAAGCGTTTCAGGTTGTTTTGGCGGATGGCGAACAGATTGGCTATAGTGATGGTGGCTACAATGATAATACATAGTATTTCACTCCATTGTTCAGTCATTGGTCCGAATACTTTCATTAAAATAATCATTAAAGCAAAAGCAGCTGCGCCTTTTGAAATAACGGATAGGTAGGCGCTTACTGTAGTCGGTGCACCTTGATAAGTATCTGCTGTCCACAGATGAAAAGGTACCAAGCTTAATTTGAAGGCCAGTCCGGAGAAGAAAAATACTAGTGCAAGAACTTGTAATGGAGTTCCTGTCAGTCCGGCAGGGATATCTTCAAAATATAAAGTACCTGCTGTCCCATAAATCATAGAAATGCCATAGAGGAAAATACCGCTGGAGAATAAAGCCGAAAGAATGAATTTAGCTCCGGCTTCGGCACTATGCCCTTTATATTTATCGAAAGCTACGAGACAAGCCATAGGAACGGTTGCCAATTCCAATCCAAGGAAGAATAGCAGGAAGTGCCCTGCGCTTACCATGAAATACATACCCAGCAAGGTACTGAGGGTAAGGATGTAGAATTCGCCTTGTTTATGACGGGTGTCTTCACGTTTTAGCCAAGTGTCTGCTTGCAGAAACACCAGTATGGTACCTATGGTCAGGATGCTTTTCAGAACAGACGCCATAGGGGTTGAGTGATACATGCCGCCAAATAAAGTCACCTCTTCCGGCCATAGGTTTGCTAAGAGTTGAATGGTCAGCAGGATACATGCCATGGGGCGTAACCAGTGACGTTGTGGAGCCGGTAAAAATAAATCTAACAGAAACATCAGAATAAAAACGGCTGTCAGACTCAGTTCGGCATGCATATGGAGTATTGCAGTTATGTCCATCATTGCTATTTTTTTAATTTTTAATTCTCAAATTTTAATTTAATAATTGACTTATGATTGGTTCTACACTGTTACTGATCAGATCGCTTATCCAGAATGGAGCCATTCCTAAACCTGCTACACAGGCGATGAGGCAGATAACGGCTACTCGTTCATCCCAGGTTGCGTCTGTGAGTTTCAGATGTTCGGGATTCAAAACTTTACCATAAAGAATTTTACCTACTACACGCAGGATATAGACTGCGGTAATGACGATACTTGTTGTTGCCACTAGGGTACATACGCGATGGAATGTATCATCATTTTGGAAAGAACCTACAAAGACCGTCATTTCAGCAACAAAACCACTTAGTCCCGGAAGTCCCAAATTAGCAAGACCAGCAATAACATAACCTACAGCCAGGAAAGGCATAATCTTCATCAAACCTCCCATTAATCGGACATCACGAGTGTGGGTACGTCCGTATATCATACCAATAAGGGCGAAGAACAAAGCGGTCATTAATCCGTGACTCAACATTTGGAGAATAGCACCCGTACAACTGGTGCGTGTCATCATCAGCAGGGCAAAGAGCACCAATCCGCAGTGGGATACGGAGGAATAGGCATTGATATATTTTAAGTCGGTTTGTACCACAGCACTGAATGCACCGTAAACTACAGAAATAGTGGTCAATATCAGGAATACATCTCCCCACATGGCTGCACCTTCAGGCATCAGGTACATAGCAACACGGAAGCATCCGTAACCTCCTAGTTTCATCAATACTCCAGCGTGAAGCATAGAAACAGCAGTCGGTGCAGAAGCATGACCATCGGGACTCCATGTATGGAAAGGGAACAAAGCTCCTAAGACTCCGAACCCCAAGAAGATAAGCGGGAAGAAGATGCGTTGCATTTCATGAGGTATATGCAGTTTGGCGATTTCCAGCAAGTTCATAGTTTCACCGCCTGCACCATAAAAAATACCGAGAATTCCGATCAGTAGAAATGCAGAACCACCCATTAACATTAATGTAAGTTTCATGGCGGCATATTCTTTACGTCCGCTTCCCCATACACCGATGAGCAGATACATTGGAATTAAGGCTACTTCATAAAACATGAACATGGTGAACAGGTCTGTTGAAACGAAGAATCCGAATACCCCTACACTCAATAGAGTGAACCACATGAAATATTCTTTTGTCAATGGTTGTAACTTCCACGATGCAAAAGTACCGGTGAATACAATAATGGAACTAAGTAGCAACATTGCTACTGATATACCGTCTACTCCTACTGAGTAACATATATGGAGTGGTGCATACCAAACTGTGCTGGCTGTGAACAGCATCTCTCCTGTAGCACCGGCTTGGCGTAGTTCGATATAATCAATGGTGAGGTAAACGGATAATGCCAATAATATGGAAGATCCGACAACCATCACTCCGCGAACTTGATTGACGCTGCGCGAAGCCCAAAGGCTCGCGAGCATCAACAAGGGAACTATAATGAAAAAACTTAGTATGTTCATCTTTTTAAATTAAAAATTAAAAAATGGCCATGCGGCGGATTTTTTATTATTCATTAAATTAATAGTATCAGCGTCAATATCAATGCACCTGCAAGGAACCAAATACTGTACTGCTGTACGTTTCCACTTTGCATGTCACGTATTTCATCGGCGGTAGCATGAGTACTCCACGCAGTGAAGTTAAAGAATTGATCGATAACGTGCCGGTCCCACCAGGCTATCGGAGTACTGATGCACCGGAAGATGATTTTCTTGGTTACGAACAACCATATCTCATCCATATAGAAACGGTGGTAAGCTGCTGTGTGCAAACGTGGGAATGTGCGCGCCAGATAGTTGGCTACGGGTTGTCTCTTACCTGCATACATCCATGTAGCTAAAGCGATGGATGCTATAGCAATAATGATACTTGTAGCAGCTATCTGCATATCCAGATGAATGGTATAGGCTTCTCCGTTACTACTGATCAGATTGCCGAAAGGTATGAATCCGGCAATACAGGTGATAGCGGCTAAAAACATCAGCGGGAATGTCATGGTAAGTGGAGCCTCATGCGGAGTATGTGCATCAGGTCCGGATTCGTGGGAGTGTCCTTTCCATTCTCCATTCCAGAAAATACAATAATAAAGGCGGAACATATAAAATGCTGTCATGGCGGCAATGCCTGTCATTATCCATCCCATAACAGGATTGAATTGGAAGCAGGCAGTCAGAATTTCGTCTTTAGAGAAAAAACCTGAGAATGGCCAGATACCCGAGATAGCCAGACAAGCAATCAGGAATGTCCAATGGGTGACGGGCATGAATTTATGAAGTCCTCCCATGGCGCTCATCTCGTTACTGTGTACGGCATGAATGATACATCCGGCTCCTAAGAACAGCAATGCCTTGAACATGGCATGTGTGAACAGGTGGAACATGGATGCCATGTAGCCTAGTCCTCCTTCATGAGGATTCATAGAAGTACAAACGCCTAATGCGACAATCATAAATCCAATTTGAGATATAGTGGAGAAGGCGAGCACACGTTTGATATCGCTTTGTGCACACGCCACACTAGCGGCGTAGAATGCAGTGAACGCACCGATATAAGCTATCCAGTGCAGCACTTCGGGCGCATATCCTATAAACAACGGGAACATACGGGCTACCAGATATACACCGGCTACTACCATGGTAGCAGCATGGATTAATGCACTGACAGGAGTAGGACCTTCCATAGCATCCGGTAACCAGATGTGCAATGGAAACATCGCACTTTTACCGGCACCACCGATAAACATTAGCCCCAAGGCCAATGGTATCATACTTCCGGCAACTGCAAGTACCTGAAGTTGGGGGGTGAACGAGAATGTTTCGGCATAATAGCCGTAAATCAAGATACCGATCAGAAAGCCTAAATCAGCGAAACGGGTAACAATAAATGCTTTTTTACTGGCAGCAATCGCTTCTTTCTTGGTGTAATAAAAGCCGATAAGTAGATAAGAAGAAACACCTACCAGTTCCCAAAAGACATACATCTGGAAAATATTAGTTGCTACTACGAGCCCCAACATGGACATGGTAAACAGGCTAAGAAATGCGTAGTAACGTTGAAAGCCTTTTTCACCTTTCATATATCCGAATGAATAGATATGTACCATCAGACTGACGGTGGAAATAACGACTAGCATCATAACTGAAATAGGGTCAAGCATGATTCCCATGTCAATATGCAGGTTCGTTGTGAAAGGTAACCATTCAAAATTATAAGGTGTGAGAGTAGGATAGACGCCTTCTGCCGTACGCCCTCCTGCAAAATAATTGAAGGCAGTGAGGTAGGAAAGCAACGTCACCCCTGCCAGTGAAACGGTGCCGATGGTCCCTGCCAATCCGTTCTTCATACGCATACCTGCCAGCCCCAGTATCAGGAAACTGAGGAAAGGTAGGATAAGGATTAGTATTGTATGTTCCATAATTAGTTTTTCATTTCATTTAAGTTCTTCACTTGGATATTGCGTACATTGCGGTAGATATTGATAATGATAGCAATAGCTACTGCTGTTTCAGCCGCACTCACGCCGATAGCGAACAGGGCGAAAAAAAAGCCTTCCAGTTCTTCGGGAAAGAGGTATCGGTTGAATACGGCGAAGTTGATGTCTACCGAATTCAGTATCAGTTCCACACTGATGAGCATGGCCAATAAATTGCGGCGGGTGAAGAAACCATAGATTCCCGCAAACATCATAAAGGTGGAAACCACCAGATAATATTCCATGTGTACCATAAGTTCTATCTTTTTCTAGCGATTAGGATTCCTCCTACGATGCAAGCGAGTAATAACACGCTGATTACTTCGAAAGGAAGGATATATTGATATTTTTCCATGCCCATCAGTGCATGACCGATCGTGCGTACATCCAGTTCACCATGAACAAAATGAGAGGGCAAGAATTCGTTCTTCAGCATGACGAACAGACAGATAGCCAGTCCTGCTATAGTAGAAATAGCTCCGGCCACCATCTTTCCATTTTTTAATCTCTCTGCTTTGTCTCCCTGTGAAGAGGTCAATAAGATACTAAATACATAAAGCACTGTTATACCACCGGCGTAAATCAGTAATTGTACAGCTCCCAAGAATGAGTAGTTGAGTTGGAAGTAAATACCTGCTGTACCAAATAAAACGAACAGCAGATAAGTTGCTGCACGCAAGATACGTGAGGTCGTGACTGCCAATACCGAACAGACAGCGATAAACAACGCCAGTACAATGAATACAATTAGTTGTAGTGTCATAATATCGTTTGTTTTTTATTTTTTGTTCAGAGTGAGAACTAGTTTGCTGCGGTCGAATACAGCATTTTCGAATTCTGTATCGAACCGAATGGCATCGTGTGGACAAGCGTTCACACAAAGCTGACAGAACATACAGGCTCCCAGGTCGTACTCATACTTTACCAATATTTTCTTTTTCTTGCCTGTTTCTTCGTTGGTCACAGATTCGCTGGTAATGGTGATTGTATCATTGGGGCAAGCCATCTGGCAAAGTCCGCAAGCAATACATTTGTTATTACCATTCTCATCAACCGGCATGATAAGCCGTCCTCGGAAACGGGGCGATATTTTTAATGTGGCACGGTTTTCGGGATATTGTTCAGTGACTTTAGGAGTGAAGAACTCTCGTCCTGTCACTTTCATGCCGGTAAGTAATGTACCGATGCCATGAAGCAGCCCTTTTATATAGGAATGTTTTTCTTCTTTCATCAGAAATGTAATTTAAATACAACAATAATTACCATCAACAACAGGTTGCACAAACCTATTGGAACCAAGTACTTCCATTCCAGCGTTAGAATTTGGTCAATACGCAGACGGGGAAATGTCCATTTGATCCACATTAGTAACCATACTACAAAGAATGACTTGCCAAAGAACCAAATAAATCCGGGTATATAATCCATGATGGCATTGAATCCGTCTAGCCCAGGAATATGTAGCGGCATCCATCCTCCCAGGAAGATGGTTGTGGCTACTGCGGCGATGATAAACAAGTTTACAAATTCTGCCACATAGAACAGGCCGAAGTGCATACCGGAATATTCGGTATGATATCCCGCAGTCAGTTCACTTTCTGCTTCAGGCAAGTCAAACGGGCCGCGGTTGACTTCTGCATTTCCGGCTATCAGATAAATGATAAAAGCGATCAATGCAGGTATATGTCCTTTAAAAAGGAACCAGCCGTCAGCTTGGCGTTCTACAATTTCGCTTAGTTGCATGGTATCTGTTAAGATTACAATGGTAAGGATGCTTAATCCTACAGATAATTCATAACTAATCATTTGAGCGCCACTTCGCATGGCTCCGATTAATGAATATTTGTTATTGGAACTCCAACCTGCCAGCAAAATACCTACCACACCGATACTGGATGCTGCCAATAAGAAGAAAATACCTACATTGAAATCAAGGACCTCCATGCCCTTGTTGATGGGTAGGCAACTGAAAGCCATGATAGAGGCGAGGATAACAATGTAAGGTGCCAAATTGTACAGGAACTTGTCAGCATGCCGGATGGTGATAATTTCCTTGATCAACATCTTGAATACATCGGCAAACACCTGTATGGTACCTTGGGGACCTACACGCATTGGCCCCAAGCGGCATTGGAAAGCGGCGCACACTTTACGTTCCATGAAAATCATAATGATAGCAATAACTGCATATGCCAACATGATACATACGCCAATTACTATACATTCTATGAGCACTGCCAGTTCTTCAGGCATAAATGACGTGAGCAGTGAGTGTACCCATTGGGTGACTATACTAAAATCGAACATAATTTAATAATGTGTCAATTTGCTAATTTGCCAATAGGCAAACTTGTAATTATTTAATTTGTTAATTCTCAGTCTGATAAATAGTGCATTCTCCAAATTGTATATTGAAGAATCGGCACATTATTATCGGTCAATATCCGGTACTACATAATCTACCGTTCCACCAATAGCAATTAAGTCGGCAATTTTTGCGTTGCGGCACATAGTTTCCATTGCTGATACTAAAGGCAAACCGGTAGCGCGGAATTTCATGCGGTAAGGAAATTTGTCTCCACGACTTTCCAGATAAACACCGAACTCTCCGCGAGAACCTTCCACTGCGGCATAATAATTCCCTTCGGGCACACGTATAATCGGTTTCATCTTTTCCTGATAGTTCCCTTCAGGAATATTGTCTATCAGTTGCTCAATGATATCCATACTTTCCAGTATTTCTTCCATACGGACCATATAACGTGCAAAGCAGTCACCTTCAGTGTGGACAATCTCTTTAAAATCTACCTTGCCATACATCGCATAGGGATGACGCTTGCGGACATCGCATGCCCAACCGCTGGCGCGTCCTGTACCTCCTGTCGCTCCGAAAGAGATGGCATCTTCCCGTGAAAGAACTCCCACACCTTTCAAACGTTCTTGGGCAATGACATTTCCGGTGAATACTTCATGGTATTCTTTTAGCATCGGACGCAGATAAGCAATGAATTCTTTTACTTTCTGTACAAAGTCCGGAGCGATATCAGCTTGTACCCCTCCAATGGTGTTATAATTCTGTATCAAACGTCCTCCGGTAGTTGCTTCGAAGATATCCAATATCTTCTCACGATCACGGAATCCATAGAAGAATGCGGTCAAGGCACCCATATCCATACAGAGACAGGAGAAGAAAAGCAAGTGAGAATCTATACGTTGCAATTCGTCCATAATGGTACGAATGTATTGTACCCGTTCGCTTACTTCTACGCCCATTGCCTGTTCAATGCACATACAGAGAGCATGGCGGTTTTGGTGCGCACCTAAATAATCCAAACGGTCGGTCAGGGCCAAGGTTTGGGGATAGGTAAGACTTTCGCACATTTTTTCGATACCTCGATGGATGTATCCGCAGTGCACATCCAGTTTTTTGATAATCTCACCTTCCAGTGAAACACGAAAACGAAGTACACCGTGGGTTGCCGGATGTTGAGGACCTATGTTAATGATATATTCGTCCTCATCAAAAATGGTTTCGCGTTTTTCTATTACACTGCCATCATGTTGTACTTCTATATATTGTGTCGTGTCTACAGGTTCCTCATTGGTCATACGGAGTGGGTTGAGGCTTTCATCGTAGTCCTTACGCAATGGATAGCCTACCCAGTCATCACGCAGGAACAAACGGCGCATATCAGGATGTCCTATAAAGCGGATACCATAATAGTCGTACACTTCGCGTTCATTGAATTCAGCACCTTTCCAAATATCACTTACACTAGGAAGTTCCGGCTTTTCTCGGTTGGTTGTGCGAGTGCTGACCACTATATTTTCTCTTGTATTCGTATCTTCCAGATGATAGACTACACCTAGTCCTTCTTCGCCCCAGTCCATTCCGGTAAGGCTGCGTAGAAAATCCATATGTTTACCCTGCCGCAATTTCAGCATTTCTTCATGTAGCTTTTCGGCAGGTATTTCTATTCTTTCACTCATGCTTGTTCGGGATTTTGTGGTTCATTTTCTTTGCGGTTCACTCCGCCGAAGAATTTTTCCAGTTTTACTTTACGTTGCAATTGTATCATGCCGTACAACAAGGCTTCAGGTCGGGGCGGACATCCGGGAATATATACGTCAACGGGAAGAATTTTGTCTACTCCGTTCAATACGTGATATGATTTTTTAAAAGGACCGCCGCTAATGGCGCATCCGCCTACTGCAATGACGTATTTAGGATCCGCCATCTGGTCATACAAACGTTTTAGTACCGGAGCCATCTTGTGTGTGATAGTTCCTGCTACCATGATCATATCTGCCTGGCGCGGACTGGCACGGGCTACTTCAAACCCGAAGCGGGCGAAATCATACCGGGCAGCACCCACTGCCATAAACTCGATTCCACAACAACTGGTTGCAAATGTAAGCGGCCACAACGAATTGCTGCGTCCCCAGTTGATAAGGTCATCCAAACAGCCCACCAGTACTTTGGTACCGCCTTCATTGAGCTGCTTGACCATGTTTTCCAAATACTCATTGTCTTTGAAGTCTTCATAAGGAATAGACTTTATGGTTGGTTTCTTTACTTCCATTCCAACGCTCCTTTCTTCCAGGCATATGCCAGACCTAAAACTAATATAACTAAAAAGAAAAGGATGCTAAACAGACCGTACACTCCTAGGTCTTGTACCACTACAGCCCAAGGAAATAAAAATACTGTTTCCACATCGAACATCAGGAAGAGGATAGCAAATAGATAATAACCTACTTTGAATTGCATCCACGACCGTCCCCGCGTAGGAATACCACATTCGTAAGCTTCTCCCTTTTGTGAGTTGTATGAACGGGGAGAAATGGCACGGGCAATTCCCAATGCTACGGCAACTAATGCGATTGCCGTCAGGATAACGACAACTAATAATGTAAAATACATATCTAAACTTTTTTTGATTAGACAAACGGATAGAAAAATTTTCCTTATAAGACGTTTGTTATAAGGATTTCTACTCAGCAAAATGCTGAAAAAAGATTAAAAATTAAATGATGATCCGCCGGAGTGCATAGATATAATAATCTACTGCATCAGTGTAAAGCGAATGAAAAGTGTGGCAAACTATATGGTTTGTTTGTAGCTCCTGCTTTTTAAGTTCGTTCAATGCTGCTAAAATGCGGACTATACATTTGAACTTTGATGTGGAAGGGTTGTCAAGTGATATGGCTATTTGTGGCATATCTGCAAAATTGTTGGTAAACAGGAAGTCCACTGTTCTTTTGCAGGGGTCTTGTTGTTGCTGGTAACAAGAGGTCTGTGGGGGTAAATCTGTTGTCTCAACCGTATGATAATCCTGACCTACTGTTATCGTAAACAGTAGAAATAATAGGATATATACAATGTATCTCAACATATTATTCATCTTGTTACCCTTTAAATGAGGGTGCAAAGATAGCCAATATTTGAAGCTTCATTGAGATTTTTTGAATTATTTATGTATAAAAATGGTTATAGGACGTAAATGTCAATGCTTTTTCCAAAAACTCGGCATGAAGAGCAGAAGTACGGTAAATAATTCCAAACGTCCTATCAGCATCAATATTGCACTTATCCATTTTGCTGCATCCGGCAACCCGTTCCATGAATAGGAAGGGCCGCATTTTCCAATACCTGGTCCTACATTGCCCAAACTGGAAATGACTACGCTATAAGCTTCTTCAAACCCTACTCCAAACAGCATAAGAACCAGCCATCCAATAAAAATAATAGCCATATATAGAAAAATGAATGCAAGTACTGCTGACTTGGTTGTTGATGAAATAACTTGGCGGTTGATACGTACAGGAAGTATAGCATTGGGATGAATGATATGTTTGAATTCATTTTTAGAAACACGGCTCATAATGGCTATGCGTATACATTTTATTCCTCCTGTGGTGGATCCGGCACAAGCTCCAAACAGCATGATGATGCACATTAATGTCCAAAGTACAGGTACCCAAGTCATATAATCTGCAGAAATGAATCCGGTAGTGGTTTGTAAGGAAACAACCTGAAATATGGCTTTACGGAAAGATTCTTCAATACCGAACGGACTGGTGAAAATAAGAGTGACGGTAGTGAAAAGGGTAAAAAATCCCACAGTTCCCAAATACCAGTGGAGTTCTGTATTTTGGAATAAGCGTTTGAAATTTCCTTTTAAGAACAGTAGATATAGTAAGGTGAAATTGATACCTGCCAAAAACATGAATAGCGTAATTATATATTCTATGTAAGGAGAGTTGAAGGCGGCAATGCTATTTTGTTTGGTTGAATATCCTCCTGTGGCGGTAGTAGTCAGAGAATGACATACACTGTCGAAAAAGTTCATGCCTCCAGCAACCAGCAGAATAATCTCTGTAATGGTCAGCCCCAAATAGATAGTCCAAATCCATTTGGCCGTAACTCCAATACGCGGATGTACTTTATCATGGGTGGGACCGGTGGCTTCCGCTGCAAATAATTGTACACTGCCTACTCCGAAAATCGGTAATACGGCAATAGTAAAAAAGACAATTCCTAATCCTCCGATCCATTGTGTCATACTTCGCCAGAACAAAAGCCCGTGTGGCAATGACTCTATATTGTCCAAAATACTTGCTCCGGTGGTGGTGAATCCTGACATGGTTTCAAAAAAAGCATCCGTTATAGTGGGAATATATCCGCTTAGATAGAATGGAAGCATACCGAATAAAGAAAAAAACACCCAGGCAAGGGTTACAATAACGTATCCATCGCGGCGGCTGATTCTCTTTTCTGCATTTTTCCCTGCTAAAGCGGCTATGCTACCTGCTCCGGCTGTTATTGCGGCAGAATATAGGAAAGCTGAAATATCTGATTCATTATAATAGACAGCGAGAAACGAGCATAGAATAAGAAACCCCGCTTCGATGAAGAATAACGCCCCCATAATCCGGGCTATCATTTTTGCATTTATCATCAATTGAAGAATTTTTCTATTTTCTTAATCATCATACCTAGACAGAATACTACGACATGGTCGTTAGGTTGGATGACGGTATTACCTGTCACCAGTATCCCTTCACCGTTGCGAATCAGTCCGCCAATGGTGGCACCTTTGGGAAGGCCGGCATCTTTGACAGCGCATTTGGTTATACGTGAACCGTTTTTAACCGTAAATTCGGCTACATCAGCATTGGCAAAAGTCAGACATTTTACGTTGGAAACATCTGCATCCAGCATCATTTGATAGATATGGCTGGCGGCAATCATTTTTTTATTGATAACCGTACCGATATCCAGGCTTTCTGCCATGCTGATATAATCGATATTTTCTACTTCTGCCACAGTTTTGGTTACTCCCATACGTTTGGCGGCAAGACAAGCCAGAATGTTTGTTTCAGAATTGTCCGTCAGAGCGACAAATGCTTCCGTGTTTTTTAACCCTTCTTCCATGAGCAGATCCATATCCCGTCCATCTCCGTTGATAATCATTACTTTGTCATCTACCACTTCGGTCAGCCGGTTACATCTGTTGATGTCATTTTCAATAATCTTGACCTGCATGTAATCCGGTACATATTGTGTGGTGCGAACAGCTATGCGGCTGCCGCCCATAATCATCACATTGCGTACATCGGGATAATTTTCTTTTCCTGTAATCTTGCGGATATAGGGAATGTATTTCTTTGTTGTTGTGAAATAAACAATATCATGCAGTTTGATAACATCATCTCCCCGGGGGATGATTGTTTCATTTCCCCGTTTGATAGCTACAATGTGGAATGGAATATTACGTCCTCCCAGTTCATGAAGGGGAACGTTCAGAATTTCTGCCGTTTCGCGCATTTTGGTACCTATCAGGACCAATGCACCACCGCAAAATTCCCACCATTGGCGTATCCAGCTCATTTTGATGGCATCTACTATATCTTTGGCGGCCAGCATTTCCGGATAAATCAGTGAGTGTACTCCTAGTTGGGAAAAGAATTCTTTATGTTTAGGAAGTAAATATTCGTAATTGTCAATCCGGGCTACAGTCTTTTTTGCCCCCATATTGGTAGCCAACATACAGGCCGTCATATTGCGGCTTTCTTCCGGCATGACCCCGATAAATAAATCCGCGCCTGCCACTCCTGCATTCTTAAGGCCGGAAATGGAGGTGGGGGATGCATTGACAGTCATTAAATCGAAGTTGGAATCAAGTTTGCTCAACTTTTCTTCGTTTTCATCCATCAAAATGATGTCTTGCTTTTCATCCGATAATAATTTCGCCAGATGGGTGCCTACTGCTCCTGCTCCTGCAATAATGATTTTCATTGTTCGTCTCTCTTAGAATGATATCAAAACTTTGTAAATACCTTCTTCGTCCATGCCGCAAATATGATATAGTTCTTTTACTGAACCATGCTGGACAAATTGATCCGGTAGTCCGATACGTTTTATTTGCGGATTATACTCATTGTCTGCCATAAATTCCAGTATGGCACTGCCCATTCCACCTTTTAGCACACCGTCTTCAACAGTGACCACTTGCTTGAATCTCTTGCCTATTTCGTGTAACATACTTTCATCTAACGGCTTTAAGAAACGCAAATCATAGTGAGCAATGCTTTTTCCTGTTTCCTGTTCGGCATGTGTGACAGCCTTTTCTGCTTGAACGCCAATGGGCCCCAGCGTAATGACCGCTATGTCTTTTCCTTCTTTCAATTTTCTTCCTTTTCCTATCTCAATCTCTTGCATTGGACATTTCCAGTCTACCAATGAACCTCTTCCACGTGGATAACGGATGACAAAAGGACCTTTGTCAGGTAACTGGGCGGTATACATCAAACAACGCAGTTCATGTTCGTTGTAAGGGGAGGCCACAATGAGATTGGGTATCGGTCTCATATAAGCCAGATCGAATGCTCCGTGATGAGTAGGACCGTCTTCTCCTACCAATCCAGCGCGGTCCAGGCACAATACTACATTGAGTTTTTGTATCGCTATATCGTGAATCACATTGTCATAGGCACGTTGCATGAAAGACGAATAGATATTGCAGAAAGGCAATAGACCATCTTTTGCCATTCCTCCTGAAAAGGTAACGGCATGTCCTTCGGCAATTCCCACATCAAAACCTCTTTCGGGCATGGCTTTCATTAATATGTTCATAGAGCACCCTGAGGGCATTGCGGGAGTGACTCCTACGATTTTATCATTTGTTTGGGCCAGTTCCAATAGGGTATTTCCAAAAACATCCTGAAACAAAGGGGGCATTCCTTTGGTATCGACAACGATACGCTCTCCGGTTTCCTTGTCGAATATGCCCGGAGCATGCCAGATGGTGGCAGCTTTTTCTGCCGGACCGAAACCTTTTCCTTTGGTGGTATGTATATGGAGCAGTTTAGGTCCTTGCATATCTTTAATCTCTTTTAATACACGTGCCAAATTGTTGACATCGTGTCCATCAATAGGTCCGAAATAACGGATATTCATGCCTTCAAATACGTTTTGCTGTTGTACCAGCATGGATTTCAGGCTGTTGTTAAATCGTATCAGGCTTTTCCGGCGTTCTTCGTTCAGGATGCCCCATCGATGGAACATTTGTGATATTTTATAGCGTATCCGGTTGTATCCTTCAGACATTTGCAGGTTCAACAGATATTGTTTCATGCCTCCTACACTACGGTCTATAGCCATGTTGTTGTCATTCAGGATAATCAGAAGGTTATTAGGAGTTGCCGAGGCATTGTTCAGCCCTTCGAAAGCCAGCCCTCCACTCATGGAACCGTCACCAATTACAGCAACGACATGCCGGTTATTCTCTCCGTGCTTTTTGGCTGCTACAGCCATACCTAAAGCTGCGGAAATAGAATTTGACGCATGCCCGCAAGTAAATGTGTCATATTCACTTTCGGATGGAGAAGGAAAAGGACGTATGCCATTCAGTTTACGGTTGGTACAGAACGCATCCCGGCGTCCGGTTAAAATTTTATGCCCGTAAGCTTGATGCCCTACATCCCATACAATGCGGTCATAGGGTGTGTTGAATACATAATGTAAGGCGACGGTCAGTTCTATTACGCCCAAACTGGAACCGAAATGCCCCGGATTACATGAGAGCTCATCTATAATCTTTTGCCTTAGCTCTTTACACACTTCGGGCAGTTTGTCTGCGCTTAAATGGCGCAAATCATCCGGAGTATCTATGCTTTGCAGTAAGTTATATAAATTATCCTGTTCCATTCCTATGATATGATAAATATCGTGCAAAAATAGCATAAATATGTGTATTATGATTACATTTGCCCTTAAATTTTAAAAGCTTTCCTTATCGTATGAATTTCAGAACGCAAGTAGAATTACCTAAAAGGGAAACAGAAATCCGGCATTCGGACCGAATCATGCTATTGGGTTCTTGTTTTGCAGAAAACATCGGAAATTTGTTGTTGGCAAATAAGTTCCGTTGTGATGTAAATCCTTTTGGAATCCTCTATAATCCTTTATCCATAGTGGAAGCTCTTTGGCAAATTCTATCCCATCAAACATATACGGAAGAGGATTTGTTCTATGCCGGAGGCTGTTGGCACAGTTGGATGCATCATAGCGTTTTTTCAGCCTCTACGGCAGCATCTTGTTTGTCTTCTATAAATACGCGGCTGGAACAGGCTTCAGCCGGACTTCCTCAGCTTGATTGGCTGGTTATTACTTGGGGGACTGCATTTGCTTATTGGCTGAAGGAAAGGACCATGGTGGTAGGAAATTGCCACAAACAGCCCGACAGCCTTTTTACCCGACAACTTCTTACGGTAGAGGAAATTGTCACTGAATGGGAATGTGTGTTGGTGGAATTGAGAAAAGTAAATCCGTTCTTGAAGATACTTTTCACTGTCAGCCCCATACGGCATAGCAAAGATGGTATGCATGGTAATCAGATAAGTAAGTCCACTTTGCTTCTTGCGGTGGATGAATTATGCCGCCGCTGGTCTGATTGTTACTATTTCCCTTCTTATGAAATCATGATGGATGAACTTCGTGATTATCGTTTTTATGCAGATGACATGTTGCATCCTTCTCCTGTTGCTGTATCTTATTTATGGGAATGTTTTACAGAATGTTATTTTAGTAAAGAAACGGATAGAATAATGAAAGAGTGGGAGGATATCCGGAAGGCTTTAGCTCACAAACCGTTTAATGCCCAATCTGAAACATATCGCAAATTTTTAACTCAAATAGTGTTAAAGATAGAGCGACTTAAAGAAAAGTTCCCGTATTTTGACCTTCAAAAAGAATTAGAACAATGTCAAGCTCGATTGAAAATATAGAAAAAGTTCTGGGAGCAAAGCGGTTTGGTGACCGTAGTGCACAGATTGATTGGATTTTAACTGATAGCCGTTCATTGTGCTTTCCGGAAGAAACATTATTTTTTGCTTTAAAAACCAAACGGAATGACGGGCATAAATATCTTCCGGAATTGTATGAACGTGGAGTCCGTAATTTTGTAGTGGGCGAATTGCCGGCCGATATGAAATCTTTTCAAGATGCGAATTTCCTGCAGTTGGCCAATCCTCTGAAAGGATTACAGAAATTGGCGGAAAAGCATCGGGAGCAGTTTCAGATTCCGGTTATAGGAATTACAGGCAGCAATGGAAAAACCATTGTGAAGGAATGGTTGTATCAATTGCTGAGCCCGGACCGTGTGGTAACCCGTTCGCCACGTAGCTATAATTCACAGATAGGTGTGCCACTTTCGGTATGGTTGATGAATGAACGCACTGAGTTGGCTATTTTTGAAGCGGGTATTTCCGAAATGGGGGAAATGGAGGCGTTGCAGACTATCATTAAACCTACTGTGGGGATTTTGACTAATATTGGTGGTGCGCACCAAGAGAACTTTTTCTCTTTACAGGATAAATGTATGGAGAAGCTTACTTTGTTCAAAGACTGTGACGTCATCATTTATGATGGCGATAACGAACTGATCAGTTCGTGTGTGGCAAAATCTCTTTTTACCTCGCGTGAGATTGCTTGGTCGAAAAAGGACAATGAACGTCCGTTGTTTATTGAGTCCATTCAAAAAGGAGAACATGTTACCACTATTAAATACCGTTATCTGGGGATGCCGAATGAATTTAGTATTCCTTTTATAGATGACGCTTCTATTGAGAATTCGCTGCATTGTCTGGCTGTGGCTTTGTATATGATGGTTTCCCCTGAACAAATAACCGAGCGCATGGCGCGTTTGGAACAGATTGCTATGCGTCTGGAGGTAAAAGAGGGCAAGAATGGCTGTGTGTTGATCAATGATAGTTATAATTCGGATTTGGCTTCTTTGGATATTGCTCTTGACTTTATGTCGCGTCGTTCTGATGATAAAGGAAAAAAACGGACACTTATCCTCTCGGATATGCTTGAAACAGGACAGAGCGGCAAACTGCTTTATCGTCAGGTAGCCGAATTGGTACATAGCCGGGGAGTAGAGAAGATTATCGGGGTAGGAGAGGAAATTCGGACTGCTGCTGCCCGTTTTGAGATAGAAAAGTATTTTTTCCGTACTACAGAAGAACTGTTGGAGTCGGATTTGCTGGCTGGGCTGCGTAATGAGGTGATTTTGGTAAAAGGTTCGCGGGCTTTTCATTTTGACCGGATTTCAGATCGTTTGGAACTGAAAGTGCATGAAACCATTTTGGAGATCAATTTGAATGCTTTGGTTGATAACTTGAATTATTATCGCAGCAAACTGAAGCCGGAAACAAAAATGGTATGTATGGTGAAGGCTTCTGCATACGGTGCCGGTTCATACGAGATAGCTAAGACACTGCAAGATCATCGTGTGGATTACTTGGCGGTAGCTGTGGCTGATGAAGGTTCGGATCTGAGGAAAGCGGGAATTACCTGTTCCATTATGATTATGAATCCTGAGTTGACAGCATTCAAGACCATGTTTGATTATAAATTGGAACCCGAGGTTTACAGTTTCCATTTATTGAATGAACTGATTAAAGCTGCCGAAAAAGAAGGGGTAACGAATTTCCCCATTCATATTAAATTGGATACGGGAATGCACCGTTTGGGTTTTGCACCCGAAGAGATTCCGGAACTGATAGACCGTCTGAAGAAACAGACAGCTGTTATTCCACGTTCTGTATTCTCCCATTTGGTAGGCAGTGACGGGGCTCAGTTTGATTCGTTTACGCGCAGACAGATAGAAATGTTTGAAGCTGCTTCTGAATGTTTGCAGGAGGCTTTTCAGCATAAGATATTGCGTCATATCTGTAATACAGCCGGGATAGAACGTTATCCGGGTGCCCAGTTCGATATGGTGCGTTTGGGAATCGGTCTTTATGGAATTGATCCGTTTACCAATCAGATCATCCATAATGTAAGTACATTAAAAACCACTATTCTTCAGATTCATGTGGTTCCTAAGGAGGAAACAGTGGGGTATAGTCGTAAAGGACATTTGGAAAGGGATTCCCGCATTGCCGCTATTCCTATCGGCTATGCCGACGGGCTGAACCGACGTTTGGGAAATGGACATGCCTACTGTTTGGTGAATGGGCAGAAAGCGCCATACGTGGGTAATATCTGTATGGATGTATGCATGATTGATGTGACGGATATTGATTGTAAGGAAGGGGATAAAGCTATCATTTTCGGAGATGATTTACCGGTCACTGTCCTGTCAGAGATTCTGGAAACTATTCCATACGAGATCTTGACCAGTGTGTCTAATAGGGTAAAACGAGTTTATTACCAGAATTAACGAAAAAAAGAACGAAAGAAAAAGACTTGAAAAGGATGAACATACGTTACTTTTGCGTATCTTTAGGAAGTTACTAAAAATAGATAGCTATGAAACGTATATTCTTCCTTTTGTTATGTCTTTGTTTCTCGGTGTTGTCATTTGCCCAGAGAACGAATGAGACCAAGCAGTTGACCAAACAGGACTCTTTGCGTTTGCAGCAACTATTGAGCGGTCAAGTAGAAATTGTGATAGATGATGAAACACAGAAAGAGATTGACAGATTGTTCAATCCCGAAAAGTGGAAAATGAAATCAACTCCCTTCCCTAAAAAAAACATGAAGTTTGAAACGGAACTTCCTCGTTATTATATCTCTCAAATGGATACAATAGATGGTAGAGGGTATATCAGGTTATTGCCGTACGGACCGTTTGAAACTCCGGAAGAGGAACAAATTTATGTAGAGATTCCTATCAACAAAGAGTTGTTGGCAGGCTATGATCCTCGTTTGGAACCTGCGCCGGCAGGCAAATTTACTCCTAGCGCTTTGATGGTGGGGGCGGGTATCAGTGCTACGTTTGATGCCGATAAGCTGCTGGGAATCATTTTCAGTAAGAAAATGCGTGCAAAAGCCCGTAATGCCAAAGAGGCTGATGCCTGGAAGAGTTATTGAACTATTAAGTAAAGAAACGAATGCCGGATATATGTGGAATACACCGGGATCTTGTGAATTTCATGTTGAAAAAACAGGAGCCACGTTTGGATAGTGCCAGCCGTGGCTCGTGATTAGATATTGTTGAATTTGATTTATTCAACTGCTGATCTTATTTTATATTATTTATACTTACCTTTTTCCAAATGAAATTGTCAATCATTTCTTTGTCGCATTCCCCGTTTTTAGCTTTAATGTTCAGGTTTTCGAATGTAAAGTTAGTAAGTTGATATTGATCAGACTTTTCTACGCTGAAGAAATTATCGCATTTAAAATCAATGTTTCTCATTGTCACATGGTTTGAGTAAGAAACGGGAATGTCTTTTCTGTCTTTCAGGTCAAAGAATTGTGTCCAAGGCTTGATATACAGAAAATGGTCTGCATCTCCGGTGATATCCTCCACCAGAATATATTCATATTGTTGAGGAGTGTCCGGCCGCATCTTTAACCATAACAAACGATTGGCATTGGTGATGTGAATGCGTCGCAAGATAATATTGCGATTGTGGATGGATTCGCTTCCACAAGTGAGGGCGCCGTGGCAGAAGCCGTAGGTACAATCTTCGATGATGATGTTGGAATTTCCTCCATTGTTCGGGTCTTGGTCTGCCCAGGGACCTTTGCCGCCTTTTAAGGCTATGGCGTCATCATTGACAGACATATAGCAGTTCTTCACCAGTACATTGCTGCATACATCAATATCAATGGCATCCGTACTTGGAGCCTTTACCGGTTTCTCCGGTGAGAAAATATAGAGGTTCAGTAATTTTATGTGATTGCATTTATAAAGATGGGTAGTCCAAAAGGGAGAGTTGATGAGGCGTACTCCTGAGAGTTGGACGTTATTGCTATGGGAGATATGAACCAGCCGGGGACGTAATTCATCCATATTGGTACATTGGGGATTGACTTTTCGACGAAGCCAGAATGATTTCCAGTATCTTAATCCGTTGCCATCAATCGTGCCTTTTCCGGATAACGTAAAACCGTCCACTTTGTCGGCATTGACCAACGCCGCGAAATATTTCAAGCTTTGCCCTTCCATGCGGGTATCTATGATGGGGAAGTTGCTGATATCATCACTTCCCTTCAACACAGCTCCTTCCTCCAGATGCAGGTGTGTTTTGGGTTTGAAGAACAGCGCTCCGCTTAAATAGGTTCCTTTGGGAATGACGATAACTCCGCCGCCATTTTGTGCGGCAGCATCAATGGCAGATTGGATTTTCTCTGTTTGTAACAGGGTGCTGTCATTGATGACACCGTAATCTGTCAGAATGTATTTCTTGCCTAATGTGTTTATATCTACTATCTTACTGTCCTTAAACCAATCGGATACAGGCGTGCCGTCCGGAAATTTTTCTTGTGCCAAAGACGGAAGGCATAGAAAGGCGGCACATACAAAAGTTATTAATTTCATGATTCTGCTATTAAATTAATCACTAACTACTATTCGCTTGTTTATTGTCGGAAATCAAACATCAAATTCAGATGTAACCCTTCATCCCCCGATTTGATACGGATATTACCCGGCTGGCTGTTCGGTCCTTGTTGCTCGATGGGTTTAAAGGAGCAAATAGCCGGGATGTCCAGCAGGAAGGATATATCCCCTTCGGGGAATTTGGGCATGGTGTCTTTTACGCGTCCTTTCGGTTCTTCGGGAGTGAACACATGGAAGAAGATACCGTCATTCCGTGAATAAATGGTGAACGGTGTCGTGTCACTTTCCAAAGTGGCCCAATACATATTGGCATGATATCCTTTGAATTCCGGATAAACCAGATTTTCAAAACTTTCTCCGGTGATGGTATTGTTGTACTCTTTGTGCCATACTCCATAATTCGTTCCCGGAATCCGGTTTTTCCAGACACGGTACGGGCCACGGCCCATCCATTTCATGCCGGAGCAATTCTTTTCAGGATAAGAGAAAGTCAGACCGAGATTGAATACTTTGGAGTCCATGAAAGCGTCATCAAATCCACCTCCGCCGGAAGCCCGATTCAGCAGAATGGCATCCATATAGAGTAATCCTTTGTCCGTAAGACGCCATACGATGGAGTCGGCGGCACCTTTGTATTTGGCACAGTAAACAGCCCCCTCGTTGCTGTTGCGGACATAACTCAATGTTGGCTCGTAGCGCATTTTCATGCCCACTGCCACAGGACCGTCTTTGAATGGAACTTCTGTTCCTCCTGATATGATACGGCTGATCATGCCGGTAGCCGGGTCAAAAGTGACGGTTACACGGTCGCTTTTCAGTTCGATGGAGGTAGCGGTTTGAGTGGCGGTTGCCGGTTGTACCGCTTCCAAGGTCATCGGAGTCTGCGCCATTTTATGATCAAAGTATTGTTTGGCCAGCCGGATAGGATAAGTCCAGTTACAGATACTTTTCCCCTCTTTGTCAAATGCCTCTAACTCCAGTACATCACCTTCCCGGAAAGAAGCAGGAAGAGTGAAGCGGGCTTTTCCGGTTTCACCCGGTGTGATGGCAGGCAGTTGTACATGGCCTTCTGCGATAACTTTACCGCTTTCCATGGCATTTTTCAAAGGTGTTTCGCAAGTACGTATTTTGTAAGTCATGCGACATTTGTCCAGGTTAGTATACGTATATTCATTAGTAACCAGGAAACTGCCGTCAAAGTGGTCGGTAATCAGCAGCGGTTTTAACTGGATGGGCGACCATTGTGTGCGGATAGCATAGTAACTTCCTTCTTTTTCTCTACGCGGACCAACTACCCCGTCAGGAGCATTGGATTTATCAGAATCCAATATGCCTCCTTTATCAGAACGTTTGGGGGCTTCGTCACAGAATACCCAGATAAAGCCTCCGGCAAACAGAGGGTTCGTGCACCAACGATCCCAAAAGTCACGTAGTCCGGCACCACCTCCCTGATCGTACATGGCATGCATGAATTCGGTAGGCATAAATACTTTATAGCCGTTGGTAAAACGTGCCACTCCGGTCAGATAAGTGGGATAATGGTGGGTGTCCAGATCATTGAAATCGGCCCAAGGGTGTACCATGTGGCGTTTCTGTAATTTATCGTATTTGGCGAATAAAGGATCCAGATTATAATTCCATCCTCCTTCGTTGCCATTACTCCAAATAATGATGGACGGATGGTTGACATCGCGTTCTATCATTTCTTTGACTAACTTAGGACCTACTTTTGAATCGTATCCGTTTTGCCATCCTGCCAGTTCGTCCATATAGACAATTCCTAATGAATCACACATATCCAGGAAATGTTCATCAGGCGGATAATGTGAACGGACGGCATTCATATTCATCTCTTTTACCAGCAAGGCATCCTGACGGCTCATAGCCGCACTGGTAGCACGACCTCCATCTACAGAAAAAGAATGGCGGTTGACACCTTTCACCACTAGTTTGGTTCCATTCAGATAAACTCCGTCTTGTGGAAAGAACTCAATGGTGCGGAAACCTATCCGCGTTTCACGGCTTTGCACCGTTTTCCCTTCGGGGTCTTTCAGTTCCAGTCTGGCTACGTACAGGTTAGGGTCCTCTGTAGACCAAGGCTGGATATTCATCCAGTTTCCTTCCATCAACTGTTCCTTGTTCGAATCCTTAATCTGATGAGAAACGGTAGGTTTGTGTCCTTGAGTGTACATTTCTTTTCCATCCTTTAATGAACGGACGGAAACAGACAATTCATATCCTTTGGCATCCCCTTCCATTTCTATTGCCGCTTGCAATTTTCCATGCTGATCGGCGTTCAGAACAAAATGTCGCATGTGGACTGCCGGGACAACTTCCAGCCATACGGGTCTGTAAATACCACCATACAGCCACCAGTCGGCTTTACGTTCGGCTGCATTGATGGATTTGTTGGCTGATTCTTTGGCTATCTTTACTTCAAGCAGGTTCTTTTTGTCGGGCTTCAATAAATCGGTGATATCATAACTGAAGCGGTAGAATCCTCCCTGGTGCATTTCGCCTGCGGGTTTTCCATTGATGAAAACTTTCGTGTCGGTCATCACTCCGTCAAAGAATATTTTTATCCGCTCACCGGGAGTTGTTGCCGGAGATTCAAATTTATATCGGTAAATACCCGTTTCGTCGCTTGGCCTTTCACCTTTTATAGTATACCAACGACCGTAAGTATATTCTCCGAATCCTTGCAGTTCCCAGTTGCAGGGTACTTCGATCTTTTTCCATTTCCCACTGTTTTGTCCTCCCGAACAAAAGAACTCCCAAGTCTTGGTGTTGTCAATACCGGTTCCCGATAAATAGATACGTTCGGGGTGCGGAGCTTGTGCCTGCACGGTTGGTCCACTCCACAGGGCAGCTATTGCTAAAGCCGCCAGTTTGGTCCATTTGTTTTTCATAATACCATTGAATACTGTTTTCATGATACAAAAATAAGGCGGGATAACCCGCCTTACAATGGAAAATCATACATTATGATGAAAAATGATACAGTTATAGGGGATTATAGTTGCGGAAGTGGGTGTGATAAGTGTGATTATTTAGGAGAAAGATTGGAACGCAAATGACGCGAATGACACAAATAAAGCCCCCTCACTACATAGAGGCAAAACCTACCGAAAGGTTAAATTTGTGTCATTTGCGTCATTTGCGTTCCAAATCAGACCGATATTTAGTTACTTTATTTCTATCCTCATGGGAGATTCCTTTTTATACTCAACCTTTTCCTGATTGGCATTGATGTTCTTGAAAACAATGTTTCCGGATCTTTCCCCTTCCACATTCACCATGATCTCTCCGGCGGGGAGTTTGAAATGTATATCCTCGAACAGGATGTCTTTTCCATCCAATATGTGAATGTCATTATGCTGTGCTTCTATCGTCAGCTTCCGCATCGTAAATCCGGCGGCATCATTCAGGGCGCCGATTAATTTCTTGCATTTGATCTCTCCATTTTCCACCACTACCTGGTTGAAAGGTATTTCGGGAATACCATTGGCGGTAAAGAACTGGTCGGCTGATTCTACAATGAAATCTTTGATCAGGATATTCTTTACATCAGGCGTCAGCCGGTTTACTTTTCTTGCCGGATAGCGTGCGGCCAGTTCGCCCATATAATAAGCACTGCCCAACAAATCCCAGGTAAAGGCTTTTCCTACATTGATCATGCGCAGTCTCTCATAGTACGTGTTGTCACTGCCTCCTCCACGGTTGCGTCGTGTCTTGAAACGGATGCCGGTACGGGTTCCGTCGAATACACAATCGTGTACATACAGATTCTTGATCACTCCGGCTGTTTCACTACCACAAGTTATCCCGCCATGTCCATGCTGGGCCAGCGAGTAGCGGATAACTACATTTTCTGTAGGTTTGCCTACACGTAATCCGTCTTCTGCTCTGCCGGCTTTCAGGGTAAAGCAATCATCACCACAGTTCAGCGTGCAGTATTCAATCAGTACGTTTTTACAAGATTCTATGTCAATGCCGTCTCCGCTGGGCACCTTGGTAGAGTTGACGGTAATGCCTCTTATAATTACATTCTCGCAATAAATGGGTACCACATTCCACAAGGTACTTCGTTCCATCGTGATCCCTTCTATTAATACATTGGTACAGTTGATGGGAGAGATTGTTTTAGGACGATAGAAAGTCCTGCCTTCCATACCGTCATAGATACGTTGTTCTATAGGCATGTCCCACGGAACATCTTTTTCTACCACTGAAGCACCGTTAGGACGTTTTCTGATTTCAGCATCCATAGGTGGTCCGTAAATGGTTCCTTCTCCCGTAATGGCGATGTTGTTTTCCCCATTGGCGTAAATAAAGGCGGCCGGCCCCATTATTTCTATCCCTTCATGGCGTGTGAAAACCGCCGGCAGATAATCTTCCGCGCGACCGGCAAACTCTATTTCGGCTCCTTTGGCTAAATGCAGATTGACATTACTCTTCAGTACAATACGGGTCGATTTCCATTTTCCCTCAGGAATGACGACTGTTCCTCCTCCTTGTTTGCTGACTTCGGCAATCGTCCGGTTCACTACATCCGTAATAGGGGCATCTTCTGTCATTCCTTTGCCTTTCATATTGACGATGAAATCAGGGAAAACGGGACGCTTCAGTTGAGGCATATTGAAATAGGGATTCTTGATTGGAACGATATTCCGGGGCATGGCTTGTGCACCTACTTCATTTAAATAGGGGATAGCCGGTTTCAGTTCTGCTGTCAGTTTATCCAATACTTCCGGATTTAATTTTACTTTTACCATCCCGATGGGGTGGAAGCGCGTATCATCCCAAGCTGTATAAACAATGGTATATACATTGTTTCCTTCGGGTATCAGGCAAAGCGGGGTCCGCATGACGGTCCACCATTTTTTTACTTTGGTATCAATGGCGATATAACGTGCTTTGCTCCAGTTTTTTCCGTCTATGGATAAAGTGTATCCCATTCTGTTGGGCAGGTTTAAATAGTCCGGTCCTCCGTCAAACATCGCTATGTAGGTTCCGTTGGGTAATCGGGATACGATAGGATTCTCTACAAACTGCGGGTGAATGGAAGTTATTGGATTGATTTCCTCACCCATACGTTTCCATGGTCCTTCCAAGTTTTCTGATTCGGCCAGTCCCACAGCCCATACTTTGCGCTTTTCCCCTCCTTTCAAGGGATAATCTGCACGGGTTTCGTAAGGATAAGCTCCACTGATAAACGCATTCCAGCCTTTATCCACTTTATATGGGAAGAAAGAAGCGACCCCTTGCCGTCCTTCCCAAAGTTGGGAGTCCAGTCCCGGTTCTATCATGATTCCCATATCCCGGTAAGGACCGCCTATTCCTTCTAGACCTTCCTTTTCGGATTCACATCTCCAGATGCGGCCGAAAGAATGATTGGGTGCAATTTCTTTATCTGTGGTGTAAGCCAGATAGAATCCGTACCATCGGTTGTTTTCTTCGCTGAATACAGGCATATAAGACCAGATGGCGGAACGGCGGTCATTCATGGGATTGTCTTCATGTACCAATGCATAGACACCGCTTGATTCTAATATAGTGGATTGGCGTGTCCAGTGAACAGCATCGGTGCTGGTCCAGTGTCCTATCCGTGTCTTTACTCTGTCGTGATAGGCGGGCATTCCTTTCACACCGGCACGTTCGGTAGGGAACATGTGGTAAACGCCGTTTATTTTTACGATAGAGCCTCCTTCAAATCCTCCTTGAATCCCTTCCGTACCTGGCATTCCTGCGTTGATAACGGGGGCTTCAGGTCCTCCGATAACAGTAAATAAAGTTTCTCCCTCGGTGATTCCATCGATATGGAATGATATACTATCTGTTTTATCAGTCGTTTTGATACTTTTGCTTTCCATCTTTTGAGCGATGGCTTGCGTACCCGTCAGACATAATCCGATACACAGTCCCCAAAAAGCGTTTCTTGTCATATTTAGTCTTTTAAAAATTAAATGGCCCCCATTTTACGGCTTATAAGTAATGACGTTTGTAGATAGGATTTGTAACCATTGGATTTGTTCTTATTTTTATAAAGCGGTTCGATGTCTTCTTGTTTGTCTGTAAATAGAAGAAAAAGGTTATTTTTATAGGTGTTAAATCAAAATATGATGTATATTTGAAGGCGAAATAATCAAATATCTATGAAAAAGTATATTATAACTCTGCTGTTTTGTACGTTATTTTGTCATTTAGGCATTGCCCAAGGTTTGAAATCGGTTTCTATTCTGGGGGATTCTTATTCCACTTTCGAAGGCTATGTTCAGCCCGATACTAATTTTGTATGGTATCTGAAGACGCCTCCTAAAGGACGGAAGACAGATATGGTTTCTGTACGTAATACCTGGTGGCATCAGTTTATTAAGGAGAACAACTACCGTCTTTGTGTGAATAATTCGTTTTCCGGTGCTACTATTTGCCATACCGGTTACCGTTCGGAGGATTATAGCGACCGTTCTTTCATCACCCGGATGAAGGCGTTGGGCTGTCCTGATATTATTTTTATTTTTGGCGCGACTAATGATTATTGGGCGAAATCACCTTTAGGAGAGTATCAGTATGCGGATTGGTCTAAAAAAGATTTGTATTCTTTCCGCCCTGCCATGGCTTATATGCTGGATACAATGATTGATTACTATCCTAATGTGGAGATCTATTTTTTGTTGAATGATGGTTTGGGAAACGAGATAACTGAATCAGTCAGAACAATTTGCAAACATTATCAGATCGATTGCATCGAATTGAAAGGGCTTGATAAGATGAGCGGCCATCCTTCGGTGAAAGGGATGAAACAGATTAGTGAACAGGTGAAGGCGTATATGGCTGCGCACGGAAAGTGACATGATCGTTTTTAAAGCCTGTTTAAATTTTTGTTTTCATTTCAGAATGACAATGCTGATGCAAATTTAAACAGGCTAAAAGGAATATAATTCTTTTGATAAACTTAGTCAATGGTTTTATGAATCCTGGCTTTTGATGGGCGACTGATAACAAGTATCTTTGTGGCTTGATGAATGTCGCATCCAGACATTAGACCTCATCATTCACTATCCAACGTCCCGATTTATTGCTTCCTTCGCGTCTTATGTAACCGGCATCACGCAGTTCCTTGATTTTCTTTTCAATCGAGCGACGGGTGACGGAGAGTGCAGCTGCGATTTCATCAAGGGTGACAGCCGGATTACGCTGGATTTGTTCAATGATTTGTTCCGAACTTATCCCGAACTTATCCCGAATTTTATCCCGAACTTCCATCACATTGTGCTGAGATATAAGACTGCCTTGATGTCTCTTGAGGGTGTTTAAAATCTCTTGAAGCATAAATTCAATGAAAGGTCCTGAATCAGCTGTTGCAGTGCTGTGCTGTATTGCATTATAATAAGCTTCTTGATTGGCATAGACCATATTTTCTACGGGCAGATATTCAAAAAGCGGATGCAGTCTGCCTAAAATTAGTGATTGCCAAAGACGGCCCATACGCCCATTACCATCACTGAATGGATGAATAAATTCAAATTCATAATGGAACACACAACTGCGAATGAGTAAATGGTCTTTGGCCTGTTTGAGCCACTCAAATAAATCATCTATCAAAAAAGGAACGCGATCGGCAGGGGGAGCCATGTGTACCAATCTTTCTTCTGAGAAAACACCGACTCCACCACGGCGGAATTTGCCGGCATCGTCGGTCAGTGCCATCATCATTGTACCGTGTGCCTTTAACAAGTCATTTACATCAAACGGATTTAATTTTTCGTAAAGCTCATAGGTCTTTATAGCGTTTTTAACCTCTTGAATCTGCCGCAAAGGTGCCATAACCGTTTTACCATCAATAATGTCTTTCACTTCGTTTTCCGACAGCATATTCCCTTCAATGGCCAATGAACTATGGATTGTTCTTACTCGATTGGCTTTTCGCAATCTCAGCCCATCGCTTTGCTCTAAACGAATGGCGTATCGCTCAATCTGTGCAGATATTTCTGCAATCAAGTTGATAGCGTTGGTTGATATGGTAAATGGTGGTATATACATGGTATAAACAATTATTTATCGTTGTACTTATCTGTCACTTTATGTAAGATAAGTTTAGGCTAAAGTACAAAAAAGAAACGAATAAGTGGATGCAAACTGGGCAAAAGTGCGATTCGAATTTCTGTATTCTAAATATAGTTGCAAGGAACGGATTTAATTAATATTGATAAATTATCAGACATATTCCCATAACTTCCGGTTGATTTTAGAGTTAGATACTAAAAATATCTTGGAAATTATGGGAAGAGGGGATTAAACTTACAATTATTCTTCCTTATATTCAAACCATTGGTATGATGCTTTATTTATCGATTGTCAAACGGATTTCATTCTTTCCTTTCAGTAATGAATAATAGCCTTTAGCTGTACGATACAGAGCCAAGCCCGCCCATTCGTTCGCCCGACGGGTGGAGAAACTCATTGTTGTGGTGGCAGAAAAATTATGGGAATGTACACGGAGCAGAAGCATGGAGGGACATACCAGACTGTCTGCCATCTCAGGTCGGAGAGACAAAAACAAGTTGCCATCGGCAAAATGATGGAAAGGTTGCTCAGGGATACGCATTGTAGCCCATTCCGGTGATAAAGCAGAATTTTCAAAATCATTCTGTTTATCTGTCTTCGACACCGGCGTCTATGGTAAAAGTGGACGTTTCAACCGGTTCCGATAACACCAATGCCGGGATTGAAGATAGGTTTACCGTTTTGAAAACTCACCTCACAAAGAAAGGTTTCGCGTCCTAAAGGCACCAGACCTCCTTCCACGATCCGTTTACCGAGAAACACAGCATACCAATGTCCGGTTGGTGTCTGTGCCAAATCGGCATGTCCGAGAGACTGCACAGGGTAGTCCTTGCCAAGATGGCGGTGTGTCAATACGGGATTGACGGTACAAGGTACATATGGTCCCCAGAGGGATTTAGCAGTGAGGGCGGTAACAGCATGGTTATAATCCGATCCTCCTTCAGCCATCAACAATAGATAGTGATCCTCTATTTTGTATAAATGAGGCCCTTCGGCGTACTTTGCATTAGCCGCATGGCCATAGGCCAATGTTTTTCGTTCTCCGACCAGACATCTTTTTTGGAGGTCCAGCTCCTGCATCCATACGGCACACTGGGCAGGCCATGCGCTCTTAAAATCCCAGCGATTGCCTGTATAATAACAGCGTCCGTCCTCATCAAAAAAAAGAGAAGGGTCAATGCCGGGAGCATCTTTCAGCCATACCGGATCCGACCAGGGACCGGCCGGATTCTTGGTTGTCATGTAGAAATTGCCACCACAGCCATGAGCTGTGGTAATAAGATAGAATGTTCCATTATGATAACGCAAAGTGGGTGCCCAGATGCCATCATTATCCGTCATACCGTTAATTAGTCAGGTCACGGCTATGATAAATGGGAAGTCCGGGAAACCATGTGAATGATGAAGTGACTAAATAATAATCTTCTCCTACCCGGCAGATAGAAGGATCTGGATGGAATCCCGTGCAAATGGGATTGGAAATGGAATCCGGAATAATCGTTTCTCCCATCATTCTAACACACAAAAAAAAGTAACTAACAGTAAAAGTAATCTTCTTATTTTTCTGTTTAGAAATATGAAATTGCGCATTATTATAATATTTCTCATCGTTATTAATATATTAGCAATTATTATATTTCAAATTTTCCAGTGTTACATTTCTTCTGTCTTTTGCATGGTTCATTCTATATCTCAGCCCTTTTGCATAAGATATGGAATAGCTCAAAAGTGATAGACATTGTCTATCGTTACGAAAGTGCCATCACTTCCATAGATTGTTTTTGTTTTGTCTGTCCATACCGGTCGTACCCCTGTTATCTCAACCTGTAAGGTATAATTTGCCTTCGGCATTTTCGGTGTTATAATTCGAATTGCTTTTTCCGGATACTTGCTGTAGAAATCTACCAATGAAGAATATACAGTATCTTTCTCGGCATTTAATACACTTACTTTGGCATATCCGCCATGAGGGTTTGTTTCTCCAACAATAGCAGCATGAGTTCCTTTGAACGCTATCTCCAACACGTTTCCTTTTTGATTGGACTTCCATGCTCCGTACAACTTTTTCCCTTTGTTCAGAGCGTCCGCCGGTTTTAGCTTCCTGATGTCCCATGCCTGCCAATATTCAGGGATGGATATTTTTGTTCCATCCACTTGTAAAGGCATCCATACATATGTGGCGGCTGAGGCCTGATGCGGATAAGACCAACGATCCCCCATAAACATAGGTATGGTATCATTACCGCATTTCAGCGGGAATACAAATGTACTTTGCGAATTGTAGGTCAGCTTGCCTTTCGGGCAGAACAGTCCTTGTTTCGTCCAAGGGCCTTCTATCTGGGGAGCCGTGAAATAGAAGTTATCATTTTTCTCCCAACTGGTCAGGTTTGAGGTAAGCATGAAATAGACACCGTTCTTTTTGAACATGGTCGGTGATTCGCCCATGCCTTTAATGTGGGCCACTTCAGCCTCTATCGAACGGTAATCATCGCTTAACCGATAAACAGGACCATGATGAATCAGTAAATATCCTTTTCCATCGGTGTCCTGAAAAGTTCCCATATCCCAGCGTTTTACCGGTTGTCCCTTATAGAGCAACGGTCCCTGCAACTGATAGTCACCTGCAATCGTTTTGCAGGTGGCTAAACCGATATAAGGGTCCTTGTATCCCATATCATCGGCATGCATCAGCATGATATACTCGCCCGTCTTAGGGCATTTCATCACTTTTACACGCTCACCTACGCGATTGGGACCGAGGATGCCTTCGGGTTGGACTCTAAGGACAATGTTCTCGAATTTCCAGTTTACAAGGTCATCCGAAGAATAACATGAGAAGCCGGGGAAAGCGTTACTTTTGTCCGATTTCCATTCTCCGAAAAGATAATATCTTCCGTTTTCTTCCACAATACAAGCGCCATGTGCATTGACAATATTTCCCTTGTCATCAAACCATGGAATACCGTTGATTACTAAATTGTTTTGAGCTGTAGCTGTTCCTGCTTTCAATAAGAGGAACAACAAGAATGGTAAATATTTCATCATGTTCTTTTATCTTTTTGTTGTGCAAATATCTGAATTATAAATAATTTCTAACATGGATTTTAGTCTCAAATCCTGTATTATCGTACAAAAAAACGCGTGAAGTGTTATTGTTCTTTGTTGAAAGTATGGGTGTCAAGTTCTCATAGTAGGCTTTATCTTAAAGGTTTTCACTTGATTTTAATCTTGAGGGGGGGGAAGTATTGTGCTTCTCTTATGTCAACATTTATATTGGCTAATAAGAATCTCATTGTTATCAGTGAAAATAGTTTTTTTAGTGTTCAACAGAATTCTATTTAAAAATGGATGTATAAAAATGTTTGTATATACTTTTGCTAATAAAATTATTTGTAGTTATATGTAGAACGAGGACTGCATTAGCCCTCGTTCTACATATAGACTTCAGAATTGTTCTCCTGGTTGAGGCCAATTGGGGGTAGGAATATGCATTCTTTGCATTTCTTCATCGAACTCCTTTACTCGTCTAGGGTATTTTTTTGCGAGATTATTCGTCTCTTCTGGATCTTCTTTCAAGTTATACAATTCTAGAGGTTGATTAGGATGGATGGTTACACACTTCCAATCTCCTTTTCTGGCTGCACGTTGTTTCCCTGGAAATTCCCAATATAATAAGCGGTTGTCTGTATCAACTTGCTTTCCATAGAAAAGCGGTAAGATGTTTATACCGTTAATTTGTTTTGGCAAATGCTTCGTTCCTTTAGCCAATGCTGCTAATGTGGGCATCATATCTGGAAAGTAGATAAGATTGTCTAGTGTTTGTATAGGTACCATTCCTGGTTGATTGACAATGAAAGGTACTCGGATCCCACCTTCGTAAAGCGTTCCTTTTCGACCTTTGAATCCAGCATTGCAATTTAATATTTTAATAGGAGCTTGGATAGCGGCCCCATTGTCTGAGGCAAAAATAATTAATGTATTCTTTCGTAAATTAAGTTGTTCTAGTTCGTTTAATAAACGTCCGATAGCAGCATCCATGTGAGTAATCAATGAAGCATAGCGTTTGGTATTAGGCTCCCATGTTTCTTGTCCTTCATACCATGCTGTTTGATCTATATTATAGGGTTCATGAGGGGCGTCAAAAGCTAAATAAAGAAAAAAAGGATTGTCTTTATTCCTTTTTATAAAAGCGATGGCATCGTTTGTGCTCAAGTCGTTGTTATGAATACCATGTTTTCCATTTGCATTTTCTGGGATGTGGATGAGTGAGTCACCGTGGAAACGATAATAGGGATAATAATAAGGAGAGTTACTGTGTACCGTAGAGATAGTCCATCCATAAAATTCGTCAAATCCGCGATGATTAGGAGAGGCTCCTTTATCGTAGCCATCTAAATGCCATTTGTTTACTAAGCAAGTTCGGTAACCCGCTGCGCTTAATACGGTGGCAATGGTTGTATCTTGTGGTAATAGATTAGCTCTCCTGACAATGGTGGAATCACCATTGGGATTTATTTTGATTCCGGCAATACCTCCGGCTGTACACATGTTATCCCGTATACGGGTATTTCCTGTATTTTTACCAGTCAGCAATGCACATCTGGATGGTGAACTAATACCGCTTCCTGCATAACATTGATTGAACCGGGTACCGGTTTCGGCTAGTTGGTCAATATTAGGTGTTTTTACATATTGATTACCGTAACAGGATAAATCTCCATACCCCATATCGTCTGCTAAAATAAAGATGATGTTCGGTCTGTCTGGACTTACTTTGTCATTTTGAATCTCTGCAAAGGTAATTTGGGGTAGAAGGATACCGGCAGTATATAAACTGCCGGTTAAGATATTATTTTTCATATTTTATGGATAAAGGATTAATATAACTCATTTTGCTCCCAATTGTTTGAAAGCTGAATTTGGTCGTAAGGGATTCCAAACAGAACAGCAGCGGATGTTCCCGTCCACTTCCATGTTGTAGGTGTGCCGGTGATGTCGGATGGACTACTTACATTCATTCCATTATTACTGGACTGAAATGTAGGGTTGAGTCCTTGTGTACGGTGGCTAAAATGTTTTTCCATTACTTCTGTAATTCTTCCCCGACGGATTAAGTCATACCATCTATGTCCTTCAAAACATAGTTCCAACATTCTTTCATTTTCGATGGCTATACTCATTTCCTTTTGTGTTGTAGCAGTTGTATTTGATAGTCCGGCACGAGTCCTTACCATATTTAGATAGTTGGCGGCAGATGGGGTATTGCCGGTTTCGTTTAAACATTCGGCATACATTAACAATACATCTGCATATCGATAAATGATATTGTCGTTACCACAAGCACAAGTTGTCATACCCTCATTACCAAAGTCGAAATATTTTAATGTGACAGGAAGGTAAGTGTATCCTTCTTCTGTGATGTCTACCTCGTTGCTGGCTACTGATATGTCATCTGTATAAATTCCATTGTATATTAATTTTTGAAAGCGTTGGTCATTACTGTTGGCTTTGAATGTATTGTAAAGTTCCCATGTCATTAACAGACAACTGGTGCCTTGTGAAACAGTGATGGTAGAACTGGTTCCGTCTGGATAAATGTAAGCGGGCTGAGTAGATGGTCGAGCTGCTGGTATGCAACGTCCCATAAGTGGGTTAGCCACTACTGTTGCACCGTTGTTGTATTGAGCAGCAAAAATGATTTCTTTTCCCATTGGGTTGTCTGAAGCATAAATCTGTAAGACATCATTTTCTAAATCTAATTTTTCCTTATTTTGATTGGCATAATCCAGAATGTTTTCTAAAGAATTTTTAGCTGAATTAAAATCCTGCAATGTCATAAAAACGTCTGCTTGCATGGTATAAGCTGCTATTTTTGTCGCTCGTCCTTGCATGTTATTGGCGGAATAGTAGTTTGGCAGATTGGCTATGGCTGTTTTCAAGTCGTCTTTTATCAAGCTGTAGACTTCGTTCACACTGCTCCGTCCATAATCATAAAGGGTTGAGTAATCATCTATTGGATCTGTAGTGATAGGTACTGCTCCAAAAAGTCTTACAAGCGTGAAATAGGCATACGCCCTGAGAAACTTAGCTTCACCTTCATATTGTGTTCTGTTCGTTTCCGAGGCATTATCTAGTTTTTGAAGAACATTGTTGCAGCGGTTTATCATATTGAAACAATGTTCCCATATTTCACTAGTGATTCCTAAAGTCGCATCCCATGTACTTTCGTTCAGACTGATGTGATCAAGGGAGTTATTTTTTTTATAGTCGTATCCTTCATCTGTAGCCAAACTATTAACATAATTCACATTTAGTGTGATGTCCTGTAGGTGATAATAACCATTGAGAAGTATGTTTTGCAGTTCTGCATCATTTTTCAGATAGGTTTCCATTTGCATGGAATCGGTAGGGTAACGGTCAAAAAATCCGTCACTACAAGCGGTATAGGTAAGGCTTGTCATGGAAATGATCGCAAATGAAATTAATTTATTGAAAGTTTTCATATTGTATCGTTGTTAAAAGTTAAAATTAAGACCGAAAGTAAATGTGCGGGAGATGGGATATCCACCAAAGTCCACCCCGTTGTTTGTGGCGGAGTTCCCTTCATAATTTGCTTCAACGGAATAACCTGGATATTTGTCAAAAGTCCATAGGTTTTGTACATTAGCACTGATGCGCATATTTTCTATGCCTATTATTTTACAGAATTTTTTCGGTAATGTATATCCAAGGGATACGTTACGGATACGTAGAAAGTCTGCATCATAAAGATATCTTGTGGAGGGGCCAATATTGCTGCCTAGGTTATTTGTCCCAGCTTTGTGTGACCTTCCGTTTCCGGGATCGGTTGATGACTTCCAGCGTCCTAATCCGGATTCAGCTAGTACATTGTCATCGTATCGGTTTAAAGAAAAAGCACGTGCGGCTGCATAAATTACATTACCTCCGCATTGTCCGTCAATAGTGACCGCCAAATCGAAATCTTTATAAATAAAAGTATTATTCCATCCAAAGGTAAAATCCGGTTGATAGTTCCCTACCAATTGATAATCGTTGACGTCAATAGTGCCGTCTTTATTATAATCTTCAAATATTAAATCTCCAATATCCTGAGTTCCGTTTTTAGCATATTGGGCTAAATCTTTTTCTGTATTAAATGTGCCTATAACTTTTAGCATATACATGTCACCCATCGGACGTCCTACATAGTTTCTCATTACATTTCCCCATTTGGTTCCTGCACTTGCATTGGCAAGTTGATTTTGATTGTTGGCAAGTGAAAGAATTTTATTATTGTTTTTGGACCAACTAAGAGTCGTTTCCCAGGAAAAATCTCCTTTAAACGGAGTGGCGGAAACTTGGATTTCTATACCTTTATTTTCAATTTGTCCGGCATTCATATAAACGCTGCCTGCTATACCATTGAAATTAGGAATATTGGCTGGCATCACAATGTCACTAGTCCTCTTGTAGAGATCTACTACTATATTCAAGGCATTGAATACGCCAATATCAAACCCTAAGTCCATTTGTTTGTTTTTCTCCCATCCTAATTGTCGGTTTGAATAACCGCTAGGATAATAAGTAGGTATGGCTGTTGTACCAAACACCACATTTTGGTCTGAACTGATAGTAGATATCCATGCATAATCATTTCCTATCTGATCATTACCTGTTATTCCATAACTGGCACGTAATTTAGCGATGTCGAGCCAGTGTATATCTTTCATAAAGTCTTCTTCGGTTATATTCCATGCCAATGACCCCGAATAAAACCATCCTGCGCGTTTGTCCGGTCCGAATTTGCTGGAACGGTCGCGACGGACAGAACCTGAAAGGACATATTTATAATTATAATCATACACTAGACGGGCAAACATGGCGTCAAATACATAGTTGGAGTATTCGGAAGAACCTGTCCACAGTTTCGCTCCATTTACGTTGGTAATAGATGTATTGTTATAGGCAATGGGATTATCAGAATCAGTCCGATCGTCTTGTTGTACTTCAAAATCACTATTGTATTCGAAGTCATATCCGATCATGGTGTTCAAATGATGTTTTTCATTAAATGTAACATCATAAGTTGCTGTAGTGGACCAATAGGCATTATAACCAAATCCAGACAGACGGTAACCGTCTATGCTAGTCAAATCCGGTGTGGATTTGTTACCTGTATAACTTTTACCTAGTAAAAAGGCAGATTGGTAATAATCTTGTTTTGCTGCATTAGTCGTAAAGTTTACCGATGTGCGTAATGTCAGTCCTTTAATGGGTTTTACTTCAAAATAGGCATTGGACATTGTGCGGATAGACCATTTGTCATTTCGATTTTCTAGTAAATTCGAAACAGGATTGCGAAGTTGGTTATTAAGTCCTAAGTCTGCATAATGTTGAGCTATTTGAGTATAATCTCCGTTATTCTGGTAAACAGGAAGTATAGGTGGCATAGACAATGCCTGGGCAATTACGCCTGTTACGTCTTCAGTATTTCCACCGGTTGGTTGTTGGAGGCGTCTTTTGCTATAGGTTGTACTGAAATTGACTCCTAGTTTTATTTTCTTTGATAAATTTGCTTCAAATCCTCCTTTGATTCCGACTCTTTTGTAAAAAGAGTTTAACAGGATGCCATCCTCGTTTTGATAGTTGGCAGAGAAGTTGTATTTTAAAATTTCTGTACCTCCTGTAATGGTTGCTGTTCCTCTATAATTCAGTGCATTACGGAATATGGCATCTTGCCAGTTCGTGTTTTCGTAATTCCCACTCTCTCTCATCTGAATCAACTTGGGAAAATTTTGAATACTTCCGTTGTTTGTACGTGCTTCAATGATCATGTCCATATAATCATCAGCTTCTAGTACGTCCACATAATTTTGGGCTTCACTCCATCCTACTTGTGTGGAAAAACTAACTTTAGGTTTTCCTGTTTGTCCTTGTTTAGTAGTGACAATAATTACACCGTTTCCTGCTTTGGAACCATAAATGGCAGAGGAGGCTGCATCTTTTAGTATTTGAATGTCAGCAATGTCTGCAGGGTTGATATTATTAAAAAGTTCTGCGTCTGTTGTGGGGTAACCGTCGATTACAAATAAGGGGTCATTTCCGCTATTGATGGAGCCTGCTCCTCGGACCCGGATTGCCGGAGCGGCTCCCGGCTCTCCACTGATTTGTTGTAAGGTGATACCTGACGACATACCCACAAGGCTTTGTGATATATTTGATGTCGGCATCTCTGAAATTTTTCCTCCCTTTACAGTTGAGATGGCGGTGGATACCGAACGTTTTTGTATGGCACCATAGCCTACCACCACTACTTCGTCCAATGTTTCTGTATCTTCTTCTAATGTTATAATAAGCTTATCATTTTTATTGACTTTAATTTCTTGTGTAATATAACCGATGTAAGAAATGAGTATTGTTCCTTGACTGTTCATTTGAAGACTAAAGTTTCCGTCAAGATCAGAAACTGTGCCGTTTGTACTTCCTTTTTCCATAATCGTTGCACCGACGATGGGAATACCCGCATTATCTTTCACAATACCTGTCACCTTATTTTGTTCTTGCTGTATTCCTTGCACAATCTCAGTAGAAAGAATGATTTTCTTTTCAAGCACCGAATACTTCACATTCGTTCCTGCGAAAATCTGATCCAATATCTTGAAGATATTATTGTTGTTTGCCGAGACTGATACAATACGTTTTAGATCTACGTGTTTATTGTTGAAGAAGAAATCAAACCCCGATTCTTTTTTCAGCTTTTCCAACACAGTGCCAACTGTTTCATTACGCACTTCAAGACTGATCATGGTCTTTTGCGCATACGACTCTGCCGCATAAGTCATACTTAGCGAACAGATTAAAAAGAGTACACTCAGTTTCATAGGTAATGGAGTTTTATTTAAGATTAACCTACACGACTTTATCATCCATAATAATTGGACGCTAAAATAAATTTTCATAATTTTGTAATTGAGATAAAGTGAATAAAATGTTGTCTTTGCTTGTCGCCAAACAAGCATGGAAAGATGATTTTTTCATACGGGGTGATACGCCAATATCCTCCCGTATGTTTTTGTTTAGGGAGCCTGTTGTCTGTTCATTTTTCTAGTATTTAAATTAAGGGTTAAACGTATATTAGTACACTTCTATTTTCAGCTTTTCCGTCTTTATATCTGCACTGTCAATGTAACGCCAGCGTATGCGGGAAGAAATCCGGAAATATTCCATAATACGCTCCAGACGCTGATGGGTGAATGTTCCTGTGAACGAACAGCCTTTCAGCCCCTTGTTGGACAATACGAATTCCACATTGAACCGCTTTCCAAGCATGTGCAGCACTTCATCCAGCGGAGTGTCATTAAAGATAAGCTTGCCGTCTTTCCATGAAATCTCCGATTCGCCCGAGGTAGCGTAGCACTTGATATCTCCGGTTTGTGGAGAATAAACCAGCTTCTGTCTGGGGGAGAGCATACTCTTTTGAAATTTTCCTTTGCTATTCTTATAAATAAACCCTACGCTGCCTTCGATAAGCGTGGTGGAAATGGGAGTTTCATTACCGTATGCTTCCACATTAAAACTTGTTCCGTACACTTCCACCTGCGAATGGTGAGGGGTGGAAACGATGAATCGTTTCCGGGGATGTTGGGTCACATCGAAATAAGCTTCACCGTTTAATTCCACTTGGCGTACATCGCCGGCAAAAAAGGTGGGATAGCGAAGGGAGGATTCCGAATTGAGGTGAACTACCGTGCTGTCCGGTAACAGGACGGAGGTAGTCATGCCTGCATTGGTTTTTATTTCCACCATCTGAGCGGTGACTACCGGCTGCTGTCTGTCCGGATACAGAGCCAATACACCTATCAGGAGGGGAACGGACAGGATGGCCGCAATGCGTTGTGTCCATCCCCACCAGGACAGGTTTCTAACTTTTGTTCTGCTTTTTACCTTGTCTAATGCCTTTTCCGTATCTATCTTCTTTGTGATGTGCTGTGTGTCTACAGCCAGATAGAGCGTATTCAGCTGCTTGGCTATGCGCAAATGCTCCTCATCGGCATTCAGCCAGGCTTCTATCTGTTCGTTCTCCGGCGGAGTGGAGTTTCCTTCGAAATACTTGGTCAACAAAGTTTCTATATCGGTATGGTTTTCCATGAATTATACTTTAATGTTTTCCTTTATATTATTAAGACAAGCGAGAATGAAAGGTATCTAAACGAAAAATGCTTTTTTTTAAAAAAAAAGTTTTTTCCGATAAAAACAACTATCTTTGTACACAAGGAAAACAGTTATTATACTATGAATCATACCGTGGAAGACTTGTCTTTGTTTAATGCTCTCCGACAGGGGGATGGTAATTCTTTTGACCATTTATTCAGAAGGTACTATCCTATGCTGTGTGCCTATGCTCACCGCTTGGTGTCGCTGGAAGATGCCGAAGAGATTGTTCAGGAGGTGATGTTATGGCTGTGGGAGAATCGTGGGGATTTGATAATCGAGTCTTCATTGAATCAGTATTTGTTCAAAATGACTTATCGGAGGGTCTTGAACCACTTGACGCGGGAACAGGTGAAAACCAAGGCGGAAGCTGCCTTTTATGAGCGGACACAGGCGGCATTGTGTGAAGTGGACTATGGTCGTTTTGAGGAATTGGACCGGAAAATAAAGGAGGCGATGGCTGCTCTGCCCGACAGTTATCGGGAAGCCTTTGTGATGCATCGCTTTAAGGAACTGAGTTATAAAGAAATTGCTGAAGTGCTGGATGTGTCGCCACAGACGGTGGCTTACCGCATCCAGCAGGCATTGAAGCTGCTTCGTGTTTCCTTAAAGGATTACTTGCCTATGCTGGTATGGCTGGTGGGCTGAAAAGTACCTCTTCCTGAGTTTCCCTTGTTTTTTCCTTCAAATCCTTCAGCCCCTTCGCAAACGCCCGTCAATAAAGAAAAGCGGCTGAAGGATTTCCTCCCGGAATTCCTTCAGCCTAGTGTAGAAGTTTCAGCTCTTTATGGTTTGAGCTTCGTTTGTAGAAGTTTTCTATTATATTGTTTCGTTGTATATTTACTTTATTGTCAGGTCCGTGTCGTTTGTTGCCGATACGTTTTCCGTTTCGTTCTCTGGTTCGGGCAATTTCTCTTTTCCGTAGAATCCCGGCATCGGTTCATAGATGGGGTTGCGCGGAATGGAGATATTGCGCAGTTTTTTATCTTTCGCCAACTGAGCGATATAACGTCCCGCGGTAGCTCGTGTCAGTCCGCATAACGATTCAAACTTCCGGCGTGTCAGCACGCTGTTTGTCAGGAAGTATTCCGTCAGTGCTTCGTCTATACTCTCTTTGGTTACCGGCATGGAGTGCGGCTTGTATTTCGAACGCTCGGTCTTGACGTCGCTCAACTGATGCTTCAGGTATTTGTCCGCACGGAATGTCACCGATTTGAATTTCACCTTGTTGGCACGTGTGGAGCTTGGTGTCCGTGTCTCGGGGCAGGTAAGCGATATATGGAAATATCCTATCCCTTCGATATGTACCCGGGCACCGTCCTTCAAGTAGTAGGCCAGTTTCTCGCTGAGCGAGATAATGGTTGCCTTGATGTCCGCCACGGTGAGCGAGGAGCCGTACTGTATTTCCCGCGCCAGATAGTCGGTGTTGATGCGCTGCCAGTTTACTACACGGGCGTGATAGCGCTTCTTGCGCGTACCTATCGTATTGGGTGATTCATAAAATTCAAATTTGATAGCCATTCGCTTATTTGTTTTTATCCGGTTGTTTATGCTTTCTTGTACGGAAGAGTTTGTTGCAACTTCCTTTCAAGTTAATCATTTCACTTTAGTGATGAAATAATATCACTTGAGTGATGAAGTTGTATCACTTAGGTGATGAAACTTCATCATTCTAGTGAAACGATTAACTTGACGGTGCAAAAGTATGAAATAATCTTGATAAAAACGAATAATTTCCCAGTTATTTTCGCTTAGTCACTTTTTTGCGGTAGTGTGGGGTAAATGCTTGTAAAAGGGCATTTTGAGTGTTATCTTTGTGATATTACACAACCCCAAATAATGAAAAAGGATGAAAAAATTAGTGGAAAATTTACTGAGTTGGTGCAAAAAGAGTATGAAAATGAGGAGATGCGTGGGAAAAAGCACGGCTCCGGTTACCGGGCAGTCGGTGGGGCAAACCGAAAATGCGGAAGGGGTGTTGCCTTCAACGGCTACGGAAACGGTGGATGATATTGTTCTTCCAGCGGCTGTCGAAACAGCTGGTATGGCAGAAACTATCGATGAAAAGGCGGTTTCTGGTAAATTGGGACGCAAGAAGCCGGAGAATATGCTGGTGGCCTTGCAGTGCTTTTTGACCGCACGGTATGATTTCCGTTACAATCTTCTCACCGAACAGACGGAGTATCGTGGGAAAGAGATGCCGGATGAAGAGTATGCCATGGTGGCTCAACGTGATTTGAATACATTCTGCCTGGAGGCGCGTACCGGTGGCATCAACTGCTGGGATAAGGATGTGAGCCGTCTGCTCCATTCCAGAAAGGTGGAAAACTATCATCCTTTTCTGCATTATATGAGCCACTTGCCTCAATGGGACGGGGTGGATCGTGTTACTCCGCTGGCCGTGCGTATATCGCGTAAGCCGATGTGGGTGAAAGGGTTTCACCGTTGGATGCTGGGTGTTGCCGCCCAATGGCTGGGGCAGGCGCAGGATTGCGCCAATGCGGTGGCGCCTATGTTGGTGAGTCGTGAGCAGGGGAAGCGCAAGTCTTCTTTTTGCAAGATTTTGATGCCCAAGGAACTTACACCTTATTATATAGACAAGTTCGACCTGACGAGCGAGAGTGGATGTGAACAGAAACTTTCGCTTTTCGGACTGATCAATATGGATGAGTTCGACAAGTACCGTGCCGGGCAGATGCCTGCCTTGAAGAATCTGATGCAGATGACCACACTGACTTTCCGCAGGGCACATCGTCCGGCATTCAGTCATCTGCCCCGTATCGCCTCTTTCATCGGTACGTCCAATATGACGGACCTGCTGACTGATCCCACAGGAAGCCGCCGTTTCCTTTGTGCGGAAGTGGACGGCAAGATTGACTGCACACCGCCCGATCATGCGCAGCTGTTCGCCCAGCTGAAAGCGGAGCTGGCCGGAGGAGAGCGTTACTGGTTCTCGGAAGAGGAAGAAAAGGAGATACAGCACAGCAACCGGAATTTTTATAAAATGCCTGCCGAACAGGAATTGTTTTTGCGTTGTTTCCGAATGCCGCAGGAAGGGGAGTTGTCCAAGCCCTATACCACGACGGATTTGTTCAATTATTTGCAGAAACATTATCCGGCGGCCATGCGTGGGGTGACTCCGAACCGGTTGGGCAGGATGATGGTTGCATTAGGGATACAGCGTGTTCATACCGAGTATGGCAATGTGTACCGGCTGGTGAAGCTGAAGGATTCTTCCGCGGCCTGATACTTTTTCCCGGTGTGATCCTTCAGCCGGAACGCCCTTCTGCAAAGGGTTTGCGGGAGGGCTGAAGCTTTTGAAGGATTTTTCAGGGGGAATCGTATAAGGAGAAATAAATGAAAAAGATTGCTTGGCGATTTGTTTGTTCGACTTTTTTAGTGGTGGTGTTTTTATCTATAAAAACATGGAAGTGACAGTTTACATATTTATTACATTGTTTCTTCTTGGGATTGTCCGGAAACGAGATACTCCAAGTTTCATGCTGCTCCGGGAGATACTTTGCAGTTGAAAGTTTCCTTCCGGTCGGACAGCATAGGGGTGTTTGTCCGTGAATTTCATATCTATGGCAACTTTCCCTTTTTGCCACTTGGTCTGACGGTGGAGGGCGATTGCATATAAGGCAAGCTCATAGCATATAAGGGAAAGAATTAACAGGATAATTTTGTTTTTATCGAAGGTTTATTGCTAACTTTGCTCTACCATCGTAATATGGATGAAAAGCACAACCGATATACAAATGAGCAAAATGCCTGGAAATTCTTTTAATGATATCTATACCTCTTATTATAAGAAGTCTTTTTTCTTTGCCAAATCATACGTTCATAATGATTTGGCGGCAGAAGATATTGCCTCCGAGGCATTAATAAAGTTGTGGGAAAAGTTGAAGGCCGAGCCTGTTGAAGAGAAATATATCTTACCATTGTTACTGACAATTTTGAAGAACAAGGCTTTGGACTATCTAAAGCACGAGGAGGTAAAACGCAGTGCTTTTGAAGTGATGGCCGACTGGCAACAACAGGAATTGTCTATCCGTATGTCTGCCTTGGAAGCGTGCAATCCTGATGAGATTTTTTCGGAAGAAGTGGAAAAAATCATCAGTGCTACTTTAAGTACCTTGTCGGAACAGACGCGACGGGCATTTATTTTGAGCCGTTTTGAAAATAAACCCAATAAAGAGATTGCCGAAGAGATGGAAATCTCTATAAAGGGGGTGGAATATCATATATCAAAAGCATTGAAAGTACTGCGGGTGACTTTAAAAGATTATCTTCCTTTATTTTATTTCTTCTTTTATTATTAAGCCTGACCGGATGGGGGATACGGATGTTTTTGAGGACAGAAATGATTTTTTTATATTTTTCTTCATTTTCTTTTAGGGTAGTTTCTTCTTGAGTCGTTTCTAATAAAACAGCATAGAATATGAATCCTGAATTATTGCAAAAATATATAGCCGGAAATGCTACTGAAGCCGAAAAGCAGCGTGTGACCGAATGGATACAGGAAAATCCTGAGAACATGCGTGAATATATGGCACAACGGAAGTTGCATGACATGGCATTGTGGCGTACGGAACCTGTGGCGGAGGAGAATAGCCGGGAAAGGAAACATTTCTCGTTACGCGGAGTATGTATGGAAGCTGCCAAGATAGCAGCGGTATTGGCGATCGTCTTGTTGGGTACACATTATTGGACAGGAAAACATCAGGTACCGGAAGACAAAACATGGCAGTCTATTTATGTGCCGGCGGGCCAACGGGCGGAATTGATGTTGGCGGATGGTACGAAGGTTTGGTTGAACTCACGCAGTACCTTGACTTTCCCGGGAAGTTTCAAAGGGAATATCCGAAATGTGAAATTGGATGGTGAGGGTTACTTTGCGGTGACAAAGAATGTGGAACAGCCTTTTATTGTAGAGACGAACAAATGTAATGTGAAGGTGCTGGGTACAGAGTTCAATGTAATGGCTTATGCAGCGGATAGCGTATGGGAAACTTCTTTGTTGGAAGGTGCTGTAGAAATTTTAGTGCCCGGTTCGAATAACAGTGGAATGAGGCTGGAACCGAACATGATGGCCAGCTTGAAAGGCAACAGACTGGTGAAAGGACGCATCAAGGAGGTCGATTATTTTTTGTGGCGTGAGGGCTTGCTTTGTTTCAATGATATATCCGTACGTGATATGATAGAGAAACTGAAACTGTATTATGGGGTGGATATTGTAGTAAATAATACCCGGATTCTAAAGAACCGTTATACAGGTAAATTCCGCACGAAAGATGGGGTGGAACACGTACTGAAAGTTTTGAAACTCAATAATAAGTTTACTTATACAAAGAATGATGAGACAAATGTGATAACAATTAATTAACCCTTAAAAAAGAATATGCCTATGAAATAACACACCTGGTCTAAAAAAGAAATGGGATAGTGCTGCAACACCATCCCATGGAATGTCAATGACGCATTGACAATTTTTTCTCAAATAATCTTAAGTTGAACCTAAAATTAGTAATGCAAATATATGAAAAATATTTTGTATCAGGAATCTATTGTAGAAATTAAACATTTATTCCGTATGATGAGAAACACACTCTTAGCCCTGTTTGTCTTTGCCGGAACAGCCTTTGCCACTGAGTCTTATTCTCAGACAATGAAGGTGACTGTTGTGGCGGATAACGTGTCAACAGGCAAGGTAATCAGTGAAATAGAAAAACAGACAGATTATCTGTTTGTGTATAATGTGAACGAGGTGAATCTGAAGCGCAATGTGAAGGTGAATGCGCAGAACAAATCTGTAGCCGAAGTGCTGAATAAGGTTTTTGAAGGTACTGATATTTATTATGCCATGGAGGGTAAGAATATCATGCTGATGAGTAAGGCGAAAGACGGGGAAGCTGCCCAACAGGCAAATAAAGTGACAGGTATTGTGAAAGATGCGAATGGCGAGCCGGTAATCGGTGCCAATGTAATGGTTAAAGGTCAGTCAATAGGTACGATAACAGATATAGATGGGCGGTTTGTGTTGGATGCCCCGAAAGAAGCCGTTTTACAGATTACGTATATCGGGTATGTTTCTCAAGAAGTGAAAGTTTCTGGAAAGAGAGAAATTAATGTAGTATTGAAGGAAGATACAGAAACTCTTGATGAAGTGGTGGTGGTTGGATTTGGTACGCAAAAGAAAGTGAATCTGACAGGAGCTGTAGGACTTGCTACTGCTAAAGAATTAGAATCTCGTCCTGTGACTTCAGCTACACAAGCCTTACAAGGATTGGTACCTGGTTTGCAGATATCAACAAGTACGGGTGAACTGGACAAGACCGCAGATATCAGTATCCGTGGTACAGGAACTATTGGTGAGGGTTCCAGCGGTGCACCTCTTATTCTAATTGATGGAATGGAAGGAGATTTGAATACAGTCAATCCTCAAGACATAGAAAATATTTCTGTATTGAAAGATGCTGCCGCATCATCCATCTATGGTTCCCGTGCCCCCTTCGGCGTAATTCTGGTGACTACCAAATCGGGCAAAAAAGGAAAGACTTCTGTAAACTATAACAATAGCTTCCGTATATCTACTCCTGTAAATATGCCGAAGATGATGGATTCCTACACTTTTGCAAACTTTATGAACGCCGGTTCGCTTAATCAGGGTGGTGGGCTTATCTTTACAGAAGACCTGATGCAGGATATGCTGGATTGGCAAGCTGCCGGAGGTGGAAGCACGGGGGGAGTAAAAGCTTCATCCAACGGTCAATGGGGTAAACCAGACTATGATCCATTTACAACAGCTTGGGCTAATACAAATTGGTATGATGAAGTTTACAAATCTTCAAGTTTTTCTCAAGAACATAACGTTAGTCTAAATGGAGGAAGTGATATTGTAGCTTATTATGCTTCTTTCAATTATTTGGATCAAGGAGGACTTTTGAAAGCTGGTGACGATGGACTTCATCGTTACAATGTAACAGCTAAAATCAATGCTGATTTGACTCAATGGTTAAAATTCAATTACAGTACCCGTTTTACTCGTAATGATGTATGGCGTCCTACCAGTTTCAACAGTTCTTTTTATGACCAGTTAGGAAGAGCTACTTGGCCCAATATGCCCGTAAAAGATCCCAATGGCTATTATACCAATAATGGTTGGACTAATCCAGTCCAAAATCTTGTTGAAGGTGGAAAACGTAATGCACAAACAGACCGTCTTTATCAACAAGCGTCTTTAGTAATTGAACCGATCAAAAATTGGATTACACATGTGGAGTTTAATTACAGTATAATGAACTCATCGGTAAAAGAAACTTCAATTCCTACTTATAATCATGATGTGGAAGGCAATTTAATAGATACTCATGGTACGTCTTATCTTTATCAAGATCAGACTAAAGAGAACTATCTGAACCTAAATATTTATAGTGAGTATTCCCAATCTTTTAATAATGCCCATAATGCAAAAGTTATGCTTGGCTTCCAGATAGAAGATATGAAACAGGAATTTTCTTCTACAAAAAAGTATGGTGTAATGATGGGGGGGATGCCTTATTTTGATGTCACAACCGGATTGGACGGACAAGGTAACCCCAAAGCGACAGAAGCGGGTGGAAATGGGAAAAGATGGAAAACGGCAGGTTTCTTCGGTCGCTTGAATTACGATTACCTGGGACGTTATTTGGCGGAAATCAATATGCGATATGACGGTTCTTCCCGTTTCCGTCGAGGAAGTCGCTGGCAATGGTCTCCTTCATTCTCTTTAGGCTGGAACATCGCTCAGGAAAAATTCTGGGAGTCGCTGACAGATATAGCCAACACATTAAAATTGCGTGTTTCTTACGGTGAATTGGGCAACCAGAATACTACAGCATGGTATCCTACCTATCGTGATATGATACTGAAGTCTTCTAATGGAACATGGTTGCAAGATGGAGTGAAGCCTAATACAGCAGAGCCGGGAAATTTGGTCAGCAATTCTTTGACTTGGGAAAAGGTTCGTACTTGGGATATCGGTTTTGATTATGGCTTTCTCAGTAATCGTTTGACAGGTAGTTTTGATTACTATATTCGTTATACGGATGGTATGGTAGGGCCTGCACCTGAACTCCCATCTATTTTGGGTACATCTGCTCCTAAAACCAACAATTGTAATTTAAGAACGAATGGATGGGAACTATCTATTGGATGGAGAGACCGTTTGAAAAACGGGTTTGGATATAGTGCTAATTTAACTCTTTCCGATGCTAAAACAATTGTTACCAGCTATCCGAGCAACGCAACAAATACTATCGGTTTGAACAAATACGTTGAAGGACGCGAAGTGGGCGAGATTTGGGGATTGGAAACAATAGGAATAGCAAAATCTGAAAATGAAATGCAAGCCCATCTCCTTTCCCTTCCTAATGGAGGACAGGATGCGATTGGTTCCAAATGGTCTGCCGGTGATATTATGTATCGTGATTTGAATGAAGATGGAAAAATATCTAAAAGTGCGGGTACATTGGATGATCATGGAGATTTGAAAGTAATAGGCAATAGTACTCCTAGATATTTCTTTGGTATTGACTTGAATGCTGATTGGAAAGGATTCGACATACGTTTATTCTTTCAAGGTGTAATGAAGCGTGATTTTTGGGGTACAAATAATTTCTGTGGTTATTTGTTTGGTGCTTATGGAACTCAAAGTATGTGGGGGGCTCGTGGACTTAAGGAACATGAGGATTATTTTCGTGCAGAGGATATAGGATTGTCAGGTCATACCATTCCTGCAAATCTTGACGCTTATTATCCTCGTCCTATTTTCTCCGAAGGAGGTAAGAACCAAGAAATTCAGACACGTTATTTGCAAGATGCATCCTATATCCGTTTAAAAAATTTCCAATTAGGTTATACTTTCCCAGCAAAATGGATGAAAAGTATGGGTTTGACCAGATGCCGTGTGTTTGTTTCCGGAGAAAATCTTTGGACCGGAACATCATTGTCTTCTTTGTTTGATCCGGAAACAATTAGTGGCGGTAATGGTGGTAATGCTTATCCGTTATCAAGCACCTGGTCTTTTGGCTTAAGTTTAACACTTTAATAATACGTATACAATGAAAACAAAACATATATTCTTATCTGTACTAATCGCTTCGGCAGGATTTGCATTTACTGCTTGCGATGACTATTTGGATGAAGTACCTGAAGCATCTATTTCCCCGGAAGTATATTTTACAGAGGCAACCCATATTCAAGCCTCTGCAGATAATTTGTACTCTGATATTCTTCCCTCTCACGGAACTGGAAATACATACGGCATCTACAAAGATGATGCAACAACGGACAATCAAATAGAAGTTACAGCTCCCAATCGTTTTACTTCCACTTTGTGGAAAGTGGACAATGCGGAAAACAGTAATTGGAACTTCGATAAAATATACAAGATCAATTTTGTATTATCGAATGTGTTGCCCAAATTTGGGGATAATAATGCTAATGGGAACGACCTGAGCGGTAATGCCAATACCATCAATGGTGACCTTAACAGCATAAAACACTATATCGGTGAATTATTTTTCCTACGTGCTTGTGAATACTTTAAACGTTATCAGTTGTTTGGAGATTTTCCCATAATTATCTACCCATTGCCAGATGACAAAGAAGCATTGAGTGAAGCCAGTAAACGATCACCACGCAATGAGGTGGCTCGCTTTATTCTAAGTGATTTGGATAAAGCTATTACTTTATTAAAAGCTAAAAACATGCCGACGACTAGAATTAATGCGGATGCTGCCATTTTATTAAAGTCGCGCGTAGCTCTATTTGAAGGTACTTGGTTGAAATATTTTAAGAATACGGCTTTTGTACCCAATGGTAACGGTTGGCCTGGCAAGGCAAAAGATTACAATTCCACTTATCAATATCCCAGCGGGAATATTGATAGTGAGATAGATTATTTCTTAGAAATCGCCATGACAGCTTCTAAAGATATCGCAGAACGCTACAAAAATAAGCTTACAGAAAATACAGGTACCCTGCAACAGTCAACTAGCGAAGCTGCAAACCCCTATTTTGACATGTTTGCTCAAGAAGATTTATCTTCTGTCGATGAAGTTTTGTTATGGCGCAGATACGCTTATAACTTAGTACACCACAACGTAAATGTCTATGCTAGCTGGGGAAACAATGGCGTAGGCGTCACCCGTAGCTTTGTGAATAACTTTTTGATGGCTGACGGCACTCCTGTTTATACCCACGGTGATTATATGAACGGAGACGGATATTATATGGGAGACAAAACCATACACGACGTTCGTCAAAACAGAGACAGCCGATTGGTTATCTTTCTGAAAGACCCCGGACAACATAACATCTTAATAAAAGATGTGGTTGGTGAGACAGCCAATGTTGAAGAAACTTATCCATTGATTACCATTACAGATGGTGCCCGTCGTTATGTAACTGGGTATGCTTTACGCAAAGGAGGAGCTTTCCATCAGAAATATTATTCCAATTCAAAAGGATATACCGCCTCTATTGCTTATCGTGCGACAGAAGCCTTGTTGAATTACATGGAAGCCAGTTATGAAAAGAATGGTACTTTGGACGGAACAGCAACCGAATATTGGAAAATTATTCGCCGTCGTTCTCATGTAGATGAGGATTTTCAAAAGACCATTGCTTTAACGGATATGAGTAAAGAGGCTGAAAATGATTGGGGAGCGTATTCCGGTGGTAAATTAATAGACGCAACTCTCTATAATATACGTCGTGAGCGCCGATGTGAATTTATGGCGGATGGGCTTCGTTATATGGACTTATGCCGTTGGCGTGCTATGGACCAGTTGATTGAACATCCTTATATACCGGAAGGTTTCCATTTATGGAATACCCCCATGCAGGCTTGGTATACAGATTTGCTGTATGATGGATCAGACGCATCCAATGTATCTTCACCTAATGTCAGCGAATACTTGCGCCCTTACCAAAAGAATTCTAAACAGACCTGTTATAATGGTTTTACTTGGCGTATGGCTCATTATCTGCACCCCATTATGATTAAGCAGTTTTTGATCACCGCCCCCGATAACAAAACAGTAGAGAATTCTCCTCTCTATCAAAATCCATATTGGCCTATAGTACCGGATATGCCTGCTGAAAAATAAGTTTCAGGGCATTCTAATATCTTATGATTGGAATGCCCTGATAACTTGATATCATACGACTGATAAGAAAAGAGTAGCCATTGTATGTATTTTTTGTACGATAATACAGGTATTGCAACTAAATTCCATGTCTGCAACTCTTTATAATTCCGATATTTGCATAATAAACGAGCCGACACAAATCGGTGTTCATTCTTTATAATAATGTATCAAATGAAAAACATCATTATCGCTTTCTTCTTGATGCTTGCTCCTGTCGGAGTAACAGCCCAATATCAGAAAGCACAGGAAAAAGCTCCTCTGGTCAATGTACCTTTGGAAAATTTTGCATCACAGCAGAAAGTCCTTTTTAACTTTGGCTGGAAATTCCAGTTGGTTACAAACGAGAATAAAAATACCGATTTCGCCTCACCTGCCTTGGATGACTCTTCCTGGCGTACATTGGACCTTCCTCATGATTTCCAGTTCGAACAACCCTGGACTGAAAATGGTGGAGGTGCACGCGGATTCAAACCTATGTGTGAAGGATGGTATCGCAAGTCTTTCCCTACCGATCCGTCGTGGAAAGGGAAACGGGTAGTCTTGGATTTCGGAGGCATCATTTATTGGGGCGATGTCTATCTGAACGGTACCAAAATAGTCTCGACAGATTATGGATATGTGGGACTTGAAGCGGACCTTACCCCTTTTCTACGTCACGATGGAGAAAATGTGGTAGCTGTCTATGCCTCTACCGGTCCCAAGAAAGGTTCACGCTGGTACACGGGAGGCGGTCTGTTCCGTGATGTATATCTGCAGGTGCAGAATCCCACACACATCGCCCGCCATGGGGTGTATATTACTACCCCCGAGGTTTCCTCTTCTCGGGCAACGGTAGCCGTACAGGTTGAGGTGGACGGCTGGCAGAAACATGACGTACGGATACGGACCACCCTCCGCAATCCGGAAGGTGTCATAGTAGGCTCCGTGCAATCCGGTATGCCCGAACATACGCACCAAACCTGTACGGAAGTGAAATTACCGGCGCTTACTCTGGAGAATCCACAACTTTGGTCATGTGACTCTCCGCAACTTTATAGTGCTGATGTAGTTGTGATGGCGGACGGTATGGTAGTGGACAGTCTTACTGAACAGTTTGGTATCCGTAAATTGGAATTCTCTTCCGAATTTGGTTTCAGACTCAATGGTGAGAAAATATTCCTAAAGGGAAATGCCAACCATCATGACCTTGGCGCATTGGGAGCTGCCAGTTACGACAGGGCCATCGAACGCATGATGCTACAACTCAAATCCTTCGGTTACAACTGCATCCGCTGTTCACATAATCCGTACAGTGACAGTTTTGCCCGCATTGCAGATCGTGTGGGGATGTTAGTAGTGGACGAACTGACGGACAAATGGAGTGACAATGACTATTGGGGCGGACGTCAACCGTTCACCCATATCTGGCACAAACTGATTACAGAATGGATCAAACGCGACCGTAATCGTCCGTCCATCATTTTGTGGAGTTTGGGAAACGAGCTTCAGATTCGTGAAGGATGGGCAGGTTTTGAAGGAACCAACGATTGGGGAATCACTACCTATAACATCTTCAACCAGCTGGTAAAGAGGTGGGATAATACACGCCTCACTACTGTTGCCATGTTCCCTGCTCGTGCGGGAGCTATAACCCGACATGACAAGGAGTTCAACGACTATTTGGTGCCGCCCGAACTGGCTTGTGCTACAGAAGTGGCATCGTTCAATTACCAGTCGGATAAATATGACGCTTATTTGAAATATAAACCTGACCTTATCTTGTTCCAGAGTGAGGCTGAAACAAGTAATCTGTTACAGCCTTATTATAATATGGATAGAAAACGGACGGTGGGCATGGCCTATTGGGGATCCGCCGAGTATTGGGGAGAATCCAACAAGTGGCCCAAGAAAGGCTGGAATTACTCTTTCTTTGACCATACCATGCGTCCCTATCCCCAAGCCTACCTTATTAAATCGGCTTTCATGCCAGAAATTCCCGAAGTACATATCGGAGTGGTCGATGCGGCGGGGGCGGAAAGTGTCAACTGGAATGACGTCATAGTGGGACGCATGGCACTGAACGAGTGCTGGAATCATACTCCGGGCAGCAGACGGTCACTCTTCACCTTCACTAATGCACATTCTGTAGAGTTGTTGGTAAACGGTCAGAGCATGGGAATTCAAGAAAACGATACGACACGGGCAAACCTGCGTAATATGATTTATTGGAAGGATGTTCCTTATGGCAACGGTGGCTCTGTGGTGGCAATAGCCCGTGACAAGTCGGGCAAAGAAGTGGCGCGTCATCGTATTGAAACTGCCGGAAAAGCCGTGGCACTCCGGATTGAGGCGGAAACACCGACGGACTGGAAGGCAGACGGTATGGACTTGCAATATATAAACGTGACGGTCATAGACAAAAAAGGTCGTCCGGTATGGGACTACAACGAGCCACTTACTTTACAAATGGAAGGTGCGGCACGGTTGGTGGCATTGGATAACGGGGATCATTATACGGATGAGCTCTTTCATGGCATAACTTCCAAACGAATGTATCAGGGAAGGATGCAAATTATTCTCCGAAGCGATCAGGAGGCTGGGAATGTTACGGTCAAAATATCCTCAGCTGGATTGAAAGGCACACTTCGGTTGAAAACGATAAAAGAATGAAAGGAAATATATGAATAAAAGATTAAAATTACTTGGCATCTTTATAACAGCATCTTTATGTTGTTATGCCCAGACAAAAGAGTTCGATCCTTCTCTGGATCCTAATGTAACCATCGTGAGCCGGCAATCTCAGGAGGAATGGAACAGTCGCTATATGTGGTATCCGGGACAACTGGCTGCTTTCTACCAGCAACAATGTGCCCGTATCTCAAAAGAGCGTTGTGTCAATGTAGGATATCCGGGTAAATTTTTTGCAAAGAACAATCATGCCTGGTTCAGAAAAGAGGTAAGATTGAAAAAGGAAAGTAGTCTTTGCTGGGAGGGCCCGTCGGATATTGTTCTTTATATAAATGGTGTAAAACAGTCTGTTTCCGGTAAACAGGTTATTTTACCCGTGGGCAGATCCTCTTTATTGTTTGAGGTGACAACGGATGACTCGTTACCTTGTATCATTCTGAAAGGGGCGGGACTGGAAAATCCGGATGAATGGCAGGTCAGCATGGATAAAGAGCATTGGACAATACCCGAGAGTGCCGTCATGTATAATAAACCGGGCGTGTTGCCGGATGCTCCGCAAGATATGACAGCCCGGATTAAACCTTCACAAATACTCCCCATGCGCAATGCTGAGATGCAAGGTAAAGACGGAATTAGTATCGGAAAGAATGGTTATGTCCTCATCGACTTTTTCCATCTTGAGATTGGAACACTGACCTTTCAAGCGAAAGGAAAGGGAACTATAACCGTACGCGTTGGCGAAACTCCCGAAGAAGCACTGGAACGGGATGATAAGAAACTGGAACAATATCCATTGGTTCCTATTACCTTGTCAGAAGAAGGCGGCACCATCACTTTGCCGGAACGCGCTCTCCGATATGTTTCACTGGAATGCGACAAGGGGGCTGAGATTACCTCCCTTCGTTTTGATGCGTCATTGTGGCCGGTAGAGCACCAGATGCAGTTTGAAACGGATGATGATTATGTGAACAACCTGTTCAAAATGAGCAGTGCGACATTGCATACCAGTATGCACCGCTTTTATCTGGACGGGGTGAAGCGTGATTTTCTTCCCTGGTCCATGGATGCGCTGGTCAGCACCCTAGCGGGGGATTATCTTTTCGGTGACCAGCAAGTGTCAAAAAACGGAATTTCCATAGCACTGATGCCGCTTGATCCGCAGAAATCAGATATAGGGATTCCTGATTATCCGTTGCATGCTCTGTTCGGCCTGAAACAGAACTATCTGCGTTTCGGTGACTTGACCACTTCCCTTCAATACAAAGACCGCATCATCCTGTTGCTTGATTTTTATGCCTCCATCGTGGATGAGAATGGTTTTGTACACGGCAATTATGGAGACAGGCAGTTCGGTTATACCCCCGGATGGTCCACCTATAACGGTCCTGTTCGGAAAGGGGTGGCGGCCTATGCCCAGATCATGCTCTATTATAATTATGTGACCGGAGCTTATTTCGCGGATCTGTGGAAGGAGAGTGCATTGGCGGACAGATACCGCAAGTTGGCCCGGAATCTGAAAAAGAAGATTTTTGAACATTTTTGGGATAATGACCGGAAAGTCTTCATCAACGGTACAATGAATGACAATGTGACTGTGGACAAGCGTATTTCGCATCATGCCCAATATTGGGGAATACTGGCCGATATCTTTCCCAAAGAACATTATGACAACCTGTTTGAAAATGTTCTGCCGAATTTGCCGAACTATTATGAGGTGGTCAGTTATGAGAAAGGTTATGAGTTTCTGGCTTATGCCAAAGCCGGGCGGATAAAAGAGTTATGGGATCATATCTATGGTGTGTTCGGCGACTGGATGGATCAGGGACATACCCGTTTCCCGGAGAACTTTATGATGAACGCCTCCAGGGCCCGTCAACTGGTATTTTATAATCGTCCGTACGGCCTGAGTCTTTGTCATGGGGCGAATGGAGTCCCGGTAGTGGTAGGCGCATTGAACGGTCTTATCGGTTTCAGCCAGTCTTCGATGAAGACGAATGAATATACCATTAAACCGGAGTTACTCCATTTGAAGTGGATTCATTCCAGAATTCCGGTAAAGGAAGGATATATTGTCTTGAAACTGAATGCCGAGGGGGAGAGCACTATTGACATTCCGGCAGGATGTACAGTCAGAATTATAAAAAAGACCGGAAAGAAGCCACTGGTACTGAGAAAACAGGGCGGGTACAGTTTCCGGTTGAAGGACTGAGCGTTGAATAGAAAAAAGTGTCTGTTCAATAGCCATATTCTTTATTAAGTCATTCTTAATGTACTTGATTAAACCGACAAGTTGCAAGTTCTTGAATTTCTTCCTAGCTTTGTATTCGTTTGTTTTCAACAGGAGTACTTGCGTGAAGAATATGAAAAGCATAGGAAGGATAGTATTACCAATCATTATTTTGTTATTGACTGTGCGGATAAATGCCGTTCCGGTCAAAGCATTTGATATGATAGTAAGAAACCTTCCTAATTCGGAACAGTTGCCGACCAAAGAATTGCTTTGTATCTTCCAGGATTCGGAAGGATATATGTGGTATGGCACTGAAGGGGGAGGCTTGTGTCGTGATGATGGATATACGGTGAAAGTATTCCGTTCTGATTTCAAAAATCCGGGAATCTTGGAAAACAACAGTGTGACGTGTATTGCTGAAGACGGTGAAGGGAAAATATGGTTTGGAACGAAGCGTGGCGCCTATATTTTGTCAAAAACAGATTATGAGATAAGGGCGCTTGCTGATGAAACGATAAAGAGCTGGACTATAACTACAATGACAGCGACGTCTGATGGTACGATCTGGATTTCGACTAACAGGCATTTGTTTCGATACAATGAGTCAGGGGAAAGAACTGGAAAATATATTCTTAAATGGAAAGGACGGGAGAATACCGTCAATTCTATTTATGAGGATAAGAAAAAGACTGTTTGGGTAACTCAAGCAAAAGGCGGGCTTTTTTGCTATGATAAGGTAAAGGACTCTTTTATTTCATATCCTTGGCCCTATGATGAGTATCCCACAAGCATGACGGAAGATCATAACACTCCGTATTATTGGGTTACTACTTGGGGAAAAGGAATTGTACGTTTTGACCCCAAGGCACAGGATACGGACAAAATGTTTGGATTGCAAACAGTGGATAATGCGTCTTCTAACTCCGATACCCGAAAGCTTCATCATATTATACAAGATTCTGTTAAGGGATATTTGTGGGTGACTGCGGCAGATAACTTATATGCCTATAAAATAACGGCCGATGTATCCTTGGATAAGGTGGATCTCTCCCGTTTATTATCAGCTGACAGGAAAATCCTCACAAAGATTCTTTCCGATCAATCCGGAAATTTATGGGTGACAGGTTATTATCCTTCTTCTTTCATTATTTCTTTTCTTCCTAATGAAGTGCTTTCTTTGTCTATGGAAGGGGTAAAGCAAAATTTGGGGGTAATCGCGTCTCCTATGCAGTTTTCTCAAGAGAAGAATTATTATTGGATCAGACAAAAGAAATTGGGACTGTATGCTTATGATCCCCAGAGAGATCGTATGTCTGTTGTTAAGAATGACAGGGAGCTTTCTTTTTTCTTTGAGAAGCCATCGGATAGAGAGGGAATCTATATGGTAAGGGATCATTCGGTTATATTAATTCGGTATAAGGAGGACCGGCTTTTTGAATCCATCGTATGTACCATACCCATTAAACAAGGTGAGCGTATCCGCGCTTTGCATGATGACCGTCGTGGGAATCTTTGGATAGGTACCACTTACCATTTATTCCGGTATAGGATGAAGGATGGCCGATTGACTACAGTTTGTGATGATGTTGGTTTTATAAATGCTATCGTTTCGTCTAATGAAGGAGTTGTTTATTTTGCAACTGAAAGTAGAGGGTTGTGGAGAGTTTCCGGAGAAAGCCGGTTGCAAATAAAGGATACAGGAGAAAATTATTCGGTATTGACTGTCGCACCGGACAACAATCTTTGGGTGGGTACTAAACAGGGCAATGTGTATAGTTATTCTCCGGATACGAATGATTTTATTTCCCGGACAAAAGATTGTGGATTGACAGGGGATGCTGTGTTGGATATAAAGTCGGATGACGATGGGAATCTTTGGATTCTTACATCACAGCGGGTGATGGTCTATCATCCCGGAACACATATCTTTACTATGATGTCTTGTACTGATTCTTGGATAAATCTGGAAGATTTCCAGTCATTGTATAAAGGTCCTCGGGGAGAAATGAGTGTGGGTGGACGAGGTGGAATTGTGACTTTTCCTCACTATAATGAAAAAAAGAGGAGGATACCTGAGCCAACGGTGTGTTTGACATCCGTCGAAATGAATAACACCTCTGAAATCGGGGTGGATAATCAAAAGAAAATAAGCCTGTCTCCTCATGAGAGAAATGTGAAATTGTTTTTTTCTACTTTTGACCATTTGAATACGAATAAGGTAAGATATGCTTATCGTTATAAACAAAGAAACGATAATTGGGTGGCCTTTCCGGCAGGGGAAAATAGTATCGGCTTGTCTGATTTGTCAAAGGGGGAATTTGAACTGGAAGTCCGTGCTACAGATGAGAATGGGCTGTGGAGTAAGAGTACATTGACGGTCATGATCCAATGTTTGCCTGCTTGGTATGAAACAGGCTGGGCGTATTTGTTTTATGTGCTTGTTGTTTTATCGGTTGTTTGGGGATTGGGCCGGATGTATATGAAATTACGGGAGTCCATTGTTGCACAGACTGTTCTGCCATTGGAACAAAATCCGGAGCAAAGGCAAGAGATAGATCCATTGCCGGAAGAAGGAAAAGTAGAAGCGAATTCTATTTCAGCATCTGATGAGCAATTAATAAGGAAGGCATTGGATATGGTTGAGAAGAACCTTAGTAATCCTGAATATTCCATAGAAGATTTAAGTAGGGATATGTGCATGAGTCGTGCTACTCTTTACCGGAAGATTACATCTATCACCGGAAGTTCGCCTTCTGATTTCGTGAAGAATGTACGTCTTCGTAAAGCTGCCGAATTATTGAAAGAAGGAGGGCTTTCCATTGCTGAGATAGCTGATCAGGTTGGTTTTAATACGCCTAGTTATTTCACAAAATCATTCAAGAAACTGTTTGGGGTGTTGCCTACACAATATAATAAGTGATGTTTTAGTGATAAGAAGGAGATGGCTTTTGTGGCAGTTGATAGAGGAATAATTATAAATATGATTCATAAAGTTCAATTAAAGTGTATAAATTTCCATGTTAATGAACAAAAATACATTTTTGGGCTTTATAAATAATGATATATTTGTAAAATGCTGCTTGGATATTTCAGATTGAAAGAAATAAGGTACTCATTTTACATTTAAGACCATGAAAGAACTAAAGATGTACATCGATGGGCGATTCATCGAAAACCAATCCGATAAGTGGATTGATGTATTGAACCCTTCTACGGAAGAAGTGATATCTAAAATGCCTGATGGCACACCGGAAGATGCACGTGCTGCTATAAATGCTGCCGTGAAGGCACAGCTTTCTTGGGAGAGTCTTACCTCTATTGAACGTGCCGGCTATTTAACTCGGATTGCACAAGGTATCCGCAAGCGGGAACAGGAATTGACTGATATTATTATCCGGGAGGGTGGAAAAACAAGAGGATTAGCTAATGTAGAGGTGTTATTTACGGCTGATTACCTTGATTATATGGCTGGATGGGCCCGTCGCTATGAAGGGGAAATCATTCCTAGTGACCGTCCTCACGAAAATATATTTGTCTTTAAGAAACCTATTGGGGTGACAACAGGCATCCTGCCTTGGAATTTTCCTTTTTTCTTGATTGCCCGTAAGGCCGCTCCTGCTCTGTTGACGGGGAATACAATTGTGGTAAAGCCGAGTCAGCTGACACCGGAAAACGCGTATGTTTTCGCACAGATTGTAGATGAAGTTGGGTTGCCTAAAGGTGTATTCAATCTGGTGAACGGTCGTGGTTCGGTGATTGGACATGAACTGGCTGCTAACCCTAAAGTAGGTATGGTTAGTCTGACCGGAAGTGTGGAGGCTGGAATACAGACCATGGCAGCCGCTTCTGCCAATGTGACGAAGGTTTCTTTGGAATTGGGAGGGAAGGCTCCCGGTATTGTAATGCCGGATGCAGATTTGGATTTAGCTGTAAAATCCATTATTGCTTCGCGTGTTATTAATACAGGACAGGTATGTAATTGCTGTGAGCGCGTGTATGTACATTCTAGTATAAAAGAGGCTTTCCTTGAGAAACTGTTGGCAGGATTCAAGCAGGTGAAAGTGGGTGATCCGAATCAGTATACAGACCTCAATATGGGTCCGTTGATTGATGCCAATGCACTGAAATCAGTAGAAGAGAAAGTGAAAAAAGCTATTGAGCAGGGAGCTGAGTTGCTATGCGGTGGTCATCGTATCGGTACTAAAGGATATTTCTTTGAACCGACGATTTTGATTAATTGTACCCAAAAGATGGATATTATTCAGGAAGAAACTTTTGGACCGGTACTTCCGGTTGTTGAGTTTACAGAGGTGGAAGACGCCATTGCCTGGGCTAATGATTGTGAATATGGGCTGACTTCTTCTATTTATACCCAGAACCTGGATATGACATTCAAATTGATTCGTGCGTTGAAATTTGGTGAAACTTATGTGAATCGTGAGAATTTTGAGGCGATGCAGGGATTCCATGCCGGATGGCGTAAATCTGGTATCGGTGGCGCGGATGGTAAACATGGGCTGGAAGAGTATTTACAGACGCAGCTGGTTTATTTGGAAACTAAAGGCTGATTCTCATCATTATTCTATGTAGGATTGTCTCGGGATATAATTCGTATTTTATGTCTCGAGATACATCTTGTTATATGATGGATATTTATTATTGATTTGGATTGATACTTTAAGAAGTATAGAGTACAAAATACTTGTTGTTTCGTCCTGTTGGAAAAGGTTTATTCATCATAAAACAGCATGCTATGAAATTGTTTTTTTCCTTCGTTTTTGCCTTATTGGCTTTTACAGCTTGTACAAAACCCGAAAAGGAAGTCTATATCTTCACTTCTCATCGTGAGCCGGCATTGGACGGGTTACATTATCTTTACAGCTATGACGGCTATCATTGGGATAGTATCGCAGGTTCATGGTTGAAACCGGAAATAGGAAATAAGACTCCTTATTATAATTATTTCACTAAACAGACCGAAGAACAGAAATATGCTCCCAATTCGATGATGCGTGATCCGTCCATGACCCAAGGCCCGGATGGAACTTTCCATTTAGTGTGGACAATCAGTTGGAATGGAGAACAGGGATTTGGTTATGCCAGTTCTAAAGACTTGATTCATTGGAGTGAACAACGCGAAATTAAAGTGATGAAAGACTCTTTGACTAACAATGTGTGGGCACCGGAAGTTTTCTATGATGATGAAAAGGAACAGTTCATCGTTGCCTGGTCTTCTGCCATTCCTGTAGAAAGATATACGGCAGCCGATAGTTTGGGAGCTAATAAAAGTCACCGTGCCTATTATACCACGACCAAGGATTTCCAAACGTTTACTCCTGCAAAGGCGTTTTATGATCCGGGATTTAATTCTATTGACGGATTTATAGTAAAGCGTGATAAAAACGACTATGTATTAATTATAAAAGACAATCGCAAGCCTGGTTACAGTGATTTGTTCTGTGTATCCGGGCCATCGGCAGAAGGACCTTATGCTGATCCGTCAGTAAAATTTGCACCGACTTACTCTGAAGGTCCGTGTGCCGTGAAAGTAGGTGATGAATGGTTGATTTATTTTGATGTTTATCGGGAAGGACGGTTTGGAGCCGTGTCTACAAAAGACTTCAAGAACTTTACTCCCATTGACGATCAGATTTCTATTCCACAAGGACATAAGCATGGTACTATCATAAAAGTTCCCGAATCAGTTTTACTCAACCTGAAAGCGGAGGAAGCTAAAAGATTCCCTCAAAAAGACTAGTTATTACCCAGAATTGTCTGCTTGAATAAGTTACTTTGGGCTTTTGAAATTTATAAGATGAATGCACAAATGAAAAACAAGAATCTAGTATTATTATTCCTTCTTCTGATGGTGGAAGGAGGGCTGCTTTCGGCAGCAGCACAGAGCAAATCGTCGGTTTATAAGCCTTGGAGTCATGGACAACTGAAAGTAAGTAAAGAGAACCGTTATCTGATGAATGCGGACGGAACTCCCTTTTTCTGGTTGGGAGATACGGGATGGCTGTTGCCCGAGAAACTGAATAGAGATGAGGCTGCTTATTATCTGGAACATTGTCGTCAGGCAGGTTTCAATGTGGTGCAGGTACAGACTATAAATGGAGTTCCTGCCATGAATTTCTATGGCCAGTATTCCATGATAGATGGTTTCAATTTTAAGAATATAGACAGAAAAGGAGTTTACGGGTATTGGGATCACATGGATTATATTATTCAGAAAGCTGAGCAGAACGGCATTTACATAGCGATGGTATGTATCTGGGGAGGGCTTGTGCGCTCCGGAAAGATGAATGTTGAAGAGGCCAAAGCGTATGGTAGATTTTTAGGTGAACGATATAAAGATGCCCCTAATATTATTTGGGTAATCGGTGGAGATACTTATGCTGACCGGAATACTGAGATTTGGGAGGCGTTGGCGAATAGTATTCTTGCTGTGGACGAGAATCATATAATGACCTTTCATCCGTTTGGTCGTACATCCAGTGCTACCCATCTGAATAATAAGGAGTGGATGGATATGAATATGTTCCAAAGTGGACACAGGCGTTATGGCCAGAAAAAAGGAGATGGTGATACTTCTGTTACGGGATTGGAGGAAGACAATTGGCGTTATGTAGAAGAGGCTTTGTCCATGACTCCACTGAAGCCTGTTCTGGATGCAGAACCCAGTTATGAAGGTATTCCTCAGGGATTGCATGATCCTGCCCAGCCACGCTGGCGTGACTGTGATGTGAGACGCTATGGATATTGGTCTGTTTTTGCGGGCTCTTGCGGACATACATACGGACATAATAATATCATGCAGTTCTTGAAACCGGGTACACCTGGTGGGTATGGAGCTGATGGAATAGAGAAACCTTGGTATAAAGCAATGCAGGATCCCGGCTTCAATCAGATGAAATATCTGAAGAATCTGATGTTAACTTTCCCTTATTTTGAACGTGTACCGGATCAAAGTGTAATTGCCGGTACGAATGGGAATCGTTATGACAGAGCCATTGCGACTCGCGGAAAGGATTATTTGTTAGTATACAATTACTCCGGAAATCCGATGTCTGTTGACTTGACTAAAATCAGTGGCGCAAAAAAGAAAGTATGGTGGTATAGTCCTAAAGATGGAAAACTTTCTTTTATAGGAGAATTTGATAGTAAAATTACTCCCTTTACCTATGACGGCAGTTATAATCGGGATAATGACCAGGTATTAATTGCTATAGATTCAAGCAAGAATTATATTTCTACCGAATGGCTGGAACTTCCTATGGTAAATCAATAGCATTTTTAAGGAATACAGCCAAAAAGTCTTATTAAGTCTTAATGAAACGGGAAAAGTCAATGCGGAAATTGTAATTTTGAAAAAACACATTTACAAATGAAACGCATTGGCTTGTTCTTATTCTTTTGTATTCTTTCCTTGCATGGCATAGCTCAGGTTGAAAATGACAAGGATACGCTCATCATCCGGCAAGATAAAATCAATGAGTTTATCAATGAGATGAATGAGGCTGATAAAAGTATGGATTTTATAAACGAACCTCCTACGTTGACACCTCCCGTTTTATCTGATACATTGCGGATGCCAAAATTTGATTTTACTTCCCGTGAAGAAATGCCTAAGATATCCCCTTATACTTTTTCCGGAAATCCTTTCGGACATGATTATATAGATGGACGTGCTTATCAGATTAATAGTACAGGGATTCTGAGTGGTTATCATTCCTTTCAAGGGTTGCCTTCTATAGGTGAGGCACGTAATGCCGGAGTGATGTACACACAGCGTCTCAATGATTTTATAACCGTGACGGGAGGAGTATATGCTGCTAAATACAATGTATATGGAGTCCGCTTTAATGATTTAGGTGCTAAGGGAAAGTTGTCTTTTCGCATTAATGACAGAATGAAGATCAATATGTTCGGCACATACTCGGTGTATAACGGATATGGTATGACTCCCGCTTCACAGCTTTTTATGAACCAGAATTCATACGGAGGCACTTTGGAATTTAAAATATCGGATAGTTTCGGAATTGAAGCGGGAGCAGAGAGGGAATTTAATCCGATGACCCGTAAATGGGAAACCCATCCTATTATTATGCCGGTATTCTATAAATAATAATTTGTGTATCTTTACGGCATGAATGAAGAGATAGAAGAGTATTACGAAGAGTTATACAGGCTTTATATAGATGAAAACCAGCCATTGGAACGCCGTTACAGGCAATTGCGTGAATCATTGGAGCGTGTGGTGCGTGAAAAGATACAAGGGAATAGTTTGCAGACCACTGATTTGGCCGCCCGTATTAATTATGTAGCCACTCAATATGGGCTGGATCTGAAAGAACAGAATCAGTTACATACCTTTCGTCTGACTTCCAATGATATTTTGAACCATCGTAAGTCTCCTGTAAAAGAAGAGTTCCTGTGTGATTTGCGTGCAGTGGCATACGCATATAGGAAGATGTTTGCACAGGATATTCCATTGAAGTTGTTCTCAGTTCTTCCCAAGCAGGAAATAGCATCTTCAGGGAAAAAAGAAAAGATGGAATACATCCGCCGCATCCGTGTATGCTTTGATTATGCCGATGATACCTATTTGTATGTACATCCTGTAGATGTAACAGCCGATGAACCTATACGGGTGGTTTATAATAAACCCGGTATAAATCATGAATTTGAAGAAACCATAAAGGAACTTTGGCGATATGCCCAGCTTAATCTGCTGGATGTTTCTGTAGATAGGGATGGAATTTATACCCCTTCTTTTATCGTATTGGAACCGGATTATTTGATAGATATCAGCTCACTGGCGGAATGTTACAAGGATTATGGCAGCCATCCGGCAAACTATTTTTTGAGCCGGCTGGTGCCGATTGATAATGCCCGCCCTTTGCTGTTGGGAAATATAGCCAATCTGTTTCTGGATGAATGGATACATGCAGGTGAGGAGGAGCCGGACTATATAGACTGTATGAAGAAGGCATTCCGGCAGTATCCCATTGAACTGGCTGCTTGTGCCGAACTTCGTGACCCGTCCAAAGAGAAAGAGTTTGCCAAGGATTGCCGGATGCATTTTGAGCATATACGGGACGTTGTACAACACACTTTTTTGGAGCCGGGGTATAATCTGGATAAAAAGGAGGCTGTGCTGGAACCGTCCTATATTTGCGAGGCGTTGGGCATTCAGGGACGTCTGGACTATATGCAGCGGGATATGAGCAGCTTTATAGAAATGAAATCGGGCAAAGCGGATGAATTTTCCATGCAGGGAAAAGTGGAACCCAAGGAAAATAATAAGGTTCAGATGCTGCTATATATGGCAGTGTTGGAATATAGCATGGGACAGGACCGGCGGCGTATGCATCCCTATTTGCTTTATACCCGTTATCCTTTATTGTATCCGGCCAGAGCATCGTGGGCTCAGGTAAGGCGGGTTATCAATTTGCGTAACCGTATTGTTGCTGCCGAGTATGGGGTACAATTCCATAATCATCCTGATTTTACACGCAACTTGTTGGCACAAATCAATCCGGAGGTGGTGAATGAAAGAAAACTGAGCGGCAGATTCTGGGAACAGTATTTGAAGCCCTCTATCTCGCGTTTCCGGGAGAAGCTGTCGGCGTTGGAACCTTTGGAGCAGGCCTATTTTTATACGCTTTATAATTTCATTACAAAAGAACTTTATACCTCCAAATCGGGAGATGTGGATTATGAAGGACGTGCAGGGGCTTCAGCTCTTTGGCTGAGTACACTGGATGAGAAACGTGAGGCGGGAGAGATATTATATGATTTGCAGATAATGGAAAATAGGGCATCACAGGCTCATAAGGCTTATATACTTTTGTCTATTCCGCAATATGATGAAATGTTTCTTCCCAATTTCCGTACAGGAGATGTGGTTGTGTTGTATGAGCGTAATAATGACTTGGATAATGCGACCAATAAAATGGTTTTTAAGGGTAATATTGAGCAGATTACAGATACAGAATTGCGTATTCGTTTACGTGCTACCCAACGTAATGCTTCCGTTTTTTCTCCGGACAGTCGTTATGCTGTAGAACATGATACGATGGATACTACATTTCGCAGTATGTATTTGGGACTCTCCGCTTTTCTGGATGCGAATACGGAAAGACGGGAATTATTGCTGGGACAACGGCCTCCCCGCTTTGATTCGTCTTTTGATGAAGCTATAGCGCTGACCGGTGATGATTTTGAGAGGGTGGCGTTGAAAGCTGAGTCGGCCCGTGATTATTTTCTTCTGGTGGGACCTCCCGGAACAGGAAAGACTTCGAGGGCGTTGCGTAGAATGGTGGAACATTTCTATGCAGCATCATCTATGCAGATATTGTTACTGGCTTATACCAACCGGGCTGTTGATGAAATTTGTCAGTCACTGTCCTCTATCACTCCCTGTATAGATTATATACGGGTGGGAAGTGAGCTTTCCTGTGATGTACGCTTTAGAGGACATCTGTTGGAGAATATATTGGCGGAATGCAACAGTAGGAGAGAGGTGAATATCCGTATGGCAGATTGCAGAGTATATGTTGGAACCGTGGCCTCTATTGCGGCTAAAGCTGAACTTTTTAAATTAAAACGTTTTGATGTAGCCATAGTGGATGAAGCCACCCAAATATTAGAACCCCAATTGTTGGGTATTCTGTGTGCCAAGTTTGCTGATGAAAGAAATGCAGTGGGTAAATTTATCCTGATAGGTGATCATAAACAGTTGCCTGCCGTTATTTTGCAGAATAGCGGACATTCTGAAGTGCATGATGAGGGACTTAGGGAAGCCGGACTTTTTAATTTAAAAGATTCTCTGTTTGAGCGGCTTTATCGTTTTCATTTAAAAGAAGAATCTCCTAAAGCGATAGATATGCTTTGCCGTCAGGGGCGTATGCATCCGGGAGTGGCTTTTTTTCCCAATAAAGCATTTTATGCCGGAAAATTGGAGGCTTTGGGATTACCTCATCAGTTGGAGCACATAGAGGCTCCGGTACGTTTTATCCCTTCGAAGCAAGATTTGGAGAGCGTTTCCGGAAAAACAAACAGATATGAGGCACAGATTGTCGCCGGTTTAGCCAAAGAGGTGTATTTGGCTCATGAAGAGGAATTTGATCCGAATCGAACGTTAGGGGTCATTACTCCTTATCGAAGTCAGATTGCTTTGATACGTAAAGAGCTTCAGGCATTGGCTATTCCTGCTTTGAGTAGGATTTCCATTGACACTGTGGAACGGTATCAGGGCAGCGAACGTGATGTCATTATTTATTCTTTTTGTGTGAATCACCTCTATCAATTAAGGTTTCTGCCCAACCTGACAGAAGAGGACGGTGTACAGATTGACCGTAAGCTGAATGTCGCTTTAACGCGTGCACGCAAGCAGCTTTTTATCACAGGAGTCCCTGAAATATTAAGTCATAATTCTATCTATCAATATCTTCTGAAAACTATTTATTAGGGAAAAAAATACCACAGGCTACTTAGGTGTGTAGTCTGTGGTGAATTCTTTAATTAGGCATCAACCGGTTTGTATTTGGGAACCAATGCTTTCATGATAATCCAACCAACCAAATAAGCTACGGCACATACACAGAATATGATGAAGTAGCCGGCAGGTTTTCCTTCGAATCCCATAAAAGTCATATTCGTTTCTGCTGCATAGTCAAACAGTCTGCCAGATCCCATATTAATACAGAATGAACCTATACCACCTGCCATACCACCAATACCTACGATAGTAGCGATGGTGCTTTTGGGGAACATATCACCTACTACAGAATAAATATTGGCAGACCATGATTGGTGTGCCGCACCTGCAATACCGATAATAATGATAGGATACCAATATGAATAATTGCCTAAAGGTTGGGCAAACAATGCCAGCAGTGGGAACAAGGCAAAGATAAGCATAGCCTGCATACGGGCTGCATATGGATTCTTACCTGTTTTATTAATGATAATAGTAGGTAACTTACCACCATAAATAGATAACATGGTAATAGCATATAATACGAAAATCAACATTTGTGCGGTACCCGTATCTGAAGCGAAACCGTATACATCCGAAATATATGCCGGAGTCCAGAACAGGAAGAACCACCATACGCCATCAGTCATGAACTTACCGACAAATACAGCCCATGTTTGGGGAAATTTGAAACATTGCAAGAATGAAATCTTCTTGTTGTCGAAGTCGTTGGCAGCAGCTTGTTGTTCTGCTGATTCTTCAGGATTGTTGTTGTCTTGTTCGATATATTCCAGTTCGGCAGCATTCACGCGAGGGTTGACATTGGGTTTCTTATAGAGGAACATCCAAAGTCCCATCCAAATGAATCCTAAACCACCGATAACGATGAAAGCCATTTCCCATCCGTTGCCCACACCAATACTTTGGAAATAACGTGCCAAAGGAGGGATAGTGATCGGAGCGGCTAAAGCACCTACTGTAGAACCTGCATTAAAGATGGAAGTGGAATATGCACGGTCCTTTTTCGGAAAATATTCGGCTGTTACCTTAATAGCTGCTGGGAAGTTTCCTGCCTCACCTACACCTAATACGATTCGGGCAGCGATAAAGTAATAAACGCTGGTAATGGCGATAGTTGAAGCGACGGCTCCTGTTGCAGAAAGCATCTCTTCTGCGTTATGAATACCTAATGTTTCTTCGGTTGCCCAACCGCACAATGCATGAAGACAAGCTCCTAAGGACCAGACAAAGATAGCCCAGAGATAACCTTTTTTAGTTCCCATCCAGTCAATGAAACGACCGGCGAACAGGTTGGCAATGGCATACACTATAGAGAAAATAGCTGTGATATCTCCGTAATTCGAATCCGTCCAGTGAAATTCCGGAGCAATGAAGTCTTTCCAGGTTAGTGAAAGCACCTGACGGTCGAGGTAATTGACTGTAGTGGCAAAGAATAGCAGACCACAGATTATCCATCTGAAGTTTGTCATCTTCTCACCTACTTTTTGAAATGTACTCATGATAATAGATTTAATTATGTTTTTCTTATTAGACGCAAAAATAACCATTCTGTACCTATTCTCTATGCAAAAATTGGTGGAAAGCCTGTATAAATCGGTACAATGGTAAGATTTCTAAAAAAATCATTCTGAATGTCGCAAAAAAAACTGAAAACGAGTTGATTTCTTGCAACATTCAGAATGACAAGAGTTAATGAGTAATGGTGTGTACCATTCTACTTATCTCATATCTGTGTATTTTATTTCATCCTTGTCACTGTATTTCAGGTTTTCACCTCCCATACCCCAAATAAAGGTATAGTTGCTGGTACCTGCAGCGGCATGGATAGACCATTCGGGAGAAGTGATGGCTTGTTCATTGTGTAACCATACCAGACGCTCTTCTTGCGGTTCGCCCATCAGGTGGCAAATGGCATTTCCTTCAGGCAGGTTGAAATAGAAGTAGGCTTCCATACGACGGGTATGTGTATGGGCCGGCATGGTGTTCCATACAGAACCCGGAGCCAGTTCGGTAAGTCCCATCTGTAATTGGTTTGTACCGCCGTTTTTCACTCTTTCCAATACATCTTTTACAATTAACTGGTTTACAATACGGTCGTTGCTATCTTCCATTTTTCCATAATGATCTGAGATAGCTAAAGCATACTGTTTAGGATTTGCTTTTTGAAGCTTGGCGTCGGTAGTGATCAATTGAGTAACGTATGGCTTGTAAGCCGGTGCCGAATTGATATAGAATTTAGCCGGTTTGGCAGCGTCATTACTTTTAAAAGTAACTTCTTTATTCCCGCAACCTACATAGAGGGCTTCCTTGTATTTCATAGGATATTCTTTACCGTCTACAGTAACTACGCCATCACCGCCTACATTGATGACTCCTAGTTCACGCCGTTCAAGGAAGTAAGTGATTTCCGGACCCAGTTCACGGAAAGTTTCCAGCTTCAAAATTTTGTTTACCGGCATAGCTCCTCCGTAAATAAGACGGTCGTAAAGGGTGTATGTAACATTGATCTCATCCGGCGCCATCACCTTTTCCATCATAAATGAACTACGCAGACGTTCTGTATCATAGTGTTTCACATCTTGCGGATGGCAAGCGGTCTGTACTTTGTAATTTACTTGAGCTGAAGCTGCCAAGGCAGAAACACTCAGCATCATTGCAATCGCTAATTTTTTCATAATCATTATCTTTAAATTTTAATTTTTCATTGTTTTCTGGTATTTAATGATGGAACGACGGTTCAGCACCATTAAGAATAGTGTTATCAGTACTAAAATTCCGGAACCAATCCATTTGAATGAATAAGTCAAATGGAAAATAGCCCATGAGAAAGGACTTGAAGCAAAATCCAACGCACCACCTTCAAAACCAGACGGGATGTTTACGGCAGCATCTTGTGTCTTGGCGTATACATCATGTGCTGCTTTGGTGAAATAAGGAGCCAGATCTGTTACAAAATACAGACCGATGGCCAGCACAACAAAACCAATGATGAAAGTCTTTACTACATTTCCTTTTGTGATAGGTAATATCAATGGGAATACATAGAACATGCCAGCTAATGAAGCCAATGGTAAGAATTCATTGCCCGGAAGCACCACTGCCAATAAGATAGTAACAGGGATTAATAGTAATGATACAACTAACGTGGCCGGATGTCCGATCACCAAGGCAGGACTCATACCGATATTTAAGCCTACAGCACCCTTAAACTTCTTGGCGATCAGTTCGCGGGTAGCGTCCGAAATGGGTTTCAACCCTTCGATGAACAGGCTGGTAATACGGGGAATCAACTCCATTACCGCTCCCATCTTGATACCTAAACCTAGAATATAAGGAATCTTGTCTACTATTTCTTGTCCGTTCTTGCAAGATAATGCACCGATGCCACATCCTACCAGGATACCCAAGAAGAGAGGTTCGCCTAATAAACCGAATTTCTTTTTCATACCTTCCGCATCAATGTTCAGCTTTTCAAATCCGGGAATTTTGTCCAATACCTTATTTATAATGAGAGCGAATGGTACGAAACCTGCACAGAAGGGCTGCGGAATAGAAATACCTTCCATTTTATCATAGAAACCTTGAAATTTGTCTGCTGTGTAATCTGCTAAGATTAATGTGATGATATAACAGATAACAGCTGCGAAGAATCCCCACAAAATACTATCTGTTGCAAAATAAACTACGGCTCCGATAAAAGCAAAATGCCAATAGTTCCATAAATCAATGTTAACCGTACGGGTGGTTTTAGTCAATAACATTAAGATGTTAACGGCCAGACATACCGGAATGATGAATGCCCCTACGGAAGTGTTATAAGCTACGGCTGCAGCAGCAGGCCATCCCATATCGAATACTTTCAGTTGCAGGCCATATATTTCGACCACTTTGCTTAAGGCCGGACCCAGACTGCTGGTCAGAAGTGCGGTAACCACTGATAGACCAACGAAACCAACACCTACCAACAAACCGCTTTTTAATGCTTTGCTGAATTTGATTCCGATACAAACGCCTAAGATTGTAAAAATTATAGGCATCATCACCGCTGCTCCTAAACCGATGATATAACTAAAAACTTGTTCCATTCTCTTGTGAATTAATAGTAAATGACTGTGTTTTCTACAATAGTATAAATTAAAAACTGCCCCAAAAATAAAACCTTTTCTCAACTTATCAAACCTGAAAGACATAATAATTAGTAAAAAGACAATTTTTGAACGATTTTTATCGTTATCGTGCACAAAATAACCGTTTTCGCACACGAATACCAAATAATACACTTAGTAGGTTGAAAAGTGCACACTGCTTTTCGAGGAAAATACTACTTTTGTTTCATAAAATAAATAGGTCTAATACTAAAAATAAATGTCTTCATGAAAAAGAATTCTATTTGTAAAATTATTGTGTCCGGTTTGCTTGCGGCTGTTCCTTTGATGGGCATGGCTCAGCAGGTTTGTGGTAATAAGCCTTGGTCTGTACGTATGGCGGAATCAGAAATGGTGCGTTGTCCCGAATCTTGGCAATTGGATTTTCAGACCCGTTTGAAGTGGGATTACTGTCATGGCCTGGAACTTCAAGCTATGCTGGATGTATATGATGCATACGGTGATAAAAAGTTTTTTGATTATGCTGTGGCTTATGCTGATACAATGATTCATCAGGATGGCTCTATCGAAACTTATAAACTGGAGGAATATAATATTGACCGTCTGAATTCCGGCAAGATGCTTTTCCGTATTTATGAGCAGACTAAGGACGAGAAATACAAGAAAGCATTGGATTTGTTGCGCAGTCAGTTGGATACGCATCCTCGTAATGCCGATGGCGGTTTCTGGCACAAGAAGATTTATGAGAATCAGATGTGGCTGGATGGGCTTTATATGGGGCAACCATTTTATGCGGAGTATGCTTACCGTAACAACCGTGTGAATGATTATGCTGATATTATCAATCAGTTTGTCACAGTGGCCCGCCATAATTATGATCCGAAGACTGATCTATACCGTCATGCATGTGATGTGAGCAAGCGTGAAAAGTGGGCGGATAAAACTACCGGGTGGTCACAACACTGTTGGGGACGCGCCATGGGATGGTATGCAATGGCTTGTGTGGATGTACTCGATTTTATACCGGAACACGAAGCCGGACGTGAATCTGTTATCGAAATATTGAATAAACTGGCTGCCCAGATTAAACGTACTCAAGATCCAGCAACAGGGGTATGGTATCAGGTGATTGACAGAAGCGGGGATGAGGGGAATTATCTGGAATCCTCTTGTTCTACCATGTTTGTATATACTCTGTTGAAAGCGTTACGTAAGGGATATATTTGTCCTTCGTACATGGAAGTGGCTAAAAAGGGATATGAAGGGCTTTTGACCCAATTTATAGAAGTGGATGATAGAGGTGTGGTTTCTATTACTAAAGGTTGTGCTGTTGCAGGTTTGGGAGGCAAGCCAGTGTATCGTACTGGAGATTATAATTATTATATAACTGAAAAAATACGTTCTAATGATGCGAAGGCAGTAGGTCCGTTTATTATGGCCAGTCTGGAATGGGAACGTTTGTTTCAGAAAAACAGTTGTGGAACTGCATGTGAATAATAGGAGGTGATACGATGAGGAAAGTTTTAGGATTATTGTTGCTATTGTCTGTTGTAAGCGCAGCATGGGCTCAGGAACGTCAGGATACAATTGTAGTCTCACGTGATGGAACGGGGAATTTTCGTACTTTGCAGGAGGCTATAGAGAGTGCGCGGGCTTTCATGGATTATACTGTTACGATCTATGTGAAGAACGGAGTATACAAGGAGAAAGTGATTGTTCCTTCATGGGTGGAAAATATAGATATTATAGGTGAAGATCGTGATAAGACGATTATTACTTATGATGATCATGCGAATATAAATAAAATGGGTACTTTCCGCACTTATACGGTGAAGGTAGAGGGCAGTGATATCACTTTTAAAAATTTGACTATTGAGAACAATGCGGCTCAGTTGGGACAGGCGGTAGCTTTACATACGGAAGGTGACCGTTTGAAATTTATCAATTGTCGTATCTTGGGCAATCAGGACACTATTTATACAGGTGCTAAATTTACCCGTCTTTATTTCAAGGATTGTTATATTGATGGTACTACCGACTTTATTTTCGGTCCTTCCACCGCTTTATTTGAAGATTGTATTATTCACAGTAAACGCAATTCGTATGTAACGGCTGCTTCCACTCCGAAAGAGGCTAAATATGGATATGTCTTTAAGCACTGTAAGCTGACGGCAGAACCGGGAGTGGATAAAGTGTATTTAGGTCGTCCTTGGCGTCCATATGCTTATACTTTATTTATAGAATGTGAATTGGGGAAACATATTGTTCTTGCCGGATGGCACAATTGGGGTAAGCAGTCTAATGAAGAAACCGCCCGTTATATGGAATATAAAAATACCGGTGAGGGCGCAAATACTTCGGAAAGGGTGGCGTGGAGCAAACAATTAACAAAGAAAGAAGCTGAGGAGGTGACGGTCGATGCTATTTTTCGTACTCAAAGTGATTGGAACCCAATAGACTAGATTGATTTTGTAATTGCTTGAAAAGGAGACTTCTACGTTGGTGGAGGTCTCCTTTTTTTGTTGTGTTGAATAATTGGAACCCGTAAAAAACACCTAATAAATCCACATAAAAAGATAAAAACTACACATCAAGGTAATGTTATATCCATAATTTTGCAACAGTGAAACTAAGGTCAAAACCTTAAAAAACATTTTAATAACTATAAAAACACATCTTATGAATCTAAAAGAATTAGCTAGAAAAGCTGTCTCAACTCTCTTTTTGAGTATGCTTTGTTTGGTTGCTTTTGCTCAAACCGCAACAGGTTTGGTGAAAGACAAAACAGGCGAACCTATGATTGGTGTGAATGTACTGGTAAAAGGAACAACCAATGGTACAATCACGGATTTCGATGGTAAGTTTTCAATTCCGGATGTTCCGAGTAATGCTACTTTGGTGGTTTCTTATATTGGGTATCTTACCAAAGAGGTAAAATCTGGAAAAGATTTGATAATTGTATTGGAAGAAGATAACAAGACTTTGGATGAAGTCGTTGTTATTGGTTATGGCACGGTGAAAAGACGTGATTTGACTGGTTCTGTCGCTTCTGTTACTGGAGAAAAATTAGCGGCTAATCCAGTTGCCAATGTCGCACAGGCTTTACAAGGACAATTGCCTGGTGTAAGTGTGACTTCTCAAGACGGTCGTCCGGGTGCAGGTATGTCTATTCGTATTCGTGGTGGTGGCTCTATCACCCAGTCTAATGATCCTTTATTCATTGTAGATGGTGTTCAAGTTAGTGGCATTGATGATATTCCTGCTGACAATATCGAAAGTATTGATGTGTTAAAGGATGCTGCTTCTACGGCTATTTATGGTGCCCGTGGTGCTAACGGTGTAATATTGGTTACTACTAAGGGAGGCAAGGATGGCCGGGTTTCCGTCAAGTATAATATGTATTATCAGATGAAGGAGAATCCAAAATTATTGGAAACTATGGATCCTTATGATTATGTATATAATACATGGGCATATATGAAGAGTCTGGGGGATTCTTATGGGGATGGAGTTGCCAGATATTTTGGATTAGGATCCAAGTATGGAAATCATTTGAATGAATATAAAAATATGACCACTCATAATTATATAAATGATTTGATGCAGACTGCGTCTTCTTGGAATCATGATGTATCTTTATCTGGTGGCACAGACAAAACTAAGTTTTATTCATCAGTTAACTATATGGATGATGAAGGTATCCGTGTGAAGTCTGGTTTCCAACGTTGGAATGCGAATTTCAAATTGACGCAAAAGATTAATAAAAAGTTAACTGCGGACTTTGATTTACGTTATAGTGAAATAGAAATTAATGGTTCTGGTTTTGGTAATGCAACCTCTGCTTACACTTATCGTCCTGTGGATAATCCTTTGGGGGATGCTTCTTTTACCGCTGGATTTGGTCAAGGTGATACAAATATGGAAGAAACTAGTAATCCTTTGTATTACTTGAATACTGTAGATTATATAAAAAACATGTACCGTATCCGTGCAAAAGGTGCTTTAACTTGGAATGTTATTAAAGGTTTGACGGCAAAGACGGAGCTATCGTTAAATCGTAATTGGAACCAGGAAAAGACATGGAATGCAGGACAGACAGAAAAAGATAATAGTTCTGCTAAATTGAAGAAAAGTGATGGTTACGGTGTGCGTTGGGCAACTACTTTGAATTATGAAGTACAGGGACTTGGAGATAATCATAATTTGTCTTTCTTGGTTGGTAATGAGGTCTTGGCTTCAAAGTCAGATTACACTGAAATATATGGTGTAGGGTATCCTGAAGGATTTACAATGGATGATGCGTTTGGTATGATTAATATGACTACTCCTTCATTGGGACAAGATTATTTTAAAGGTGAGATAGGTACTCCTAATCATACTTTATCTTGGTTTGGTCGTGCTAATTATTCTTATAAAGGTAAGTATCTTTTGACAGCTACATTCCGTGCTGATGGTTCTTCTAAATTTGCACCTAGTCATCAGTGGGGGTATTTCCCGGCAGCAGCTGCAGCATGGAGAATTTCAGATGAAGCTTTCATGGAAAATACAAGAGATTGGTTGGATAATCTGAAACTTCGTGTATCGTATGGTACTTCTGGTTCTGATAATATTGATGCTTCTTTATGGAGAGAAACATGGAAAACAGAACAAATTACAGTGGATGGTGAAAAGGTTACCACTTATGTGCCTGGTGATATGAAAGGAAATCCTGATTTGAAATGGGAAACTACTATTAGTCGTAATTTAGGTGTTGATTTTGGTTTCTTTAATAATTGGGTTCGTGGTAGTTTGGACTATTATTGGAATACGACAAAAAATATTTTAATGAAAGTGCCTATTGATGCAGCGTCTGGTTATAGCTATCAGTTCCAAAATGTAGGTAAAACCTCAAATAAGGGAGTTGAATTGGCTTTAGGCTTTGACATTGTTCGTGGTAAAGATTTTAATTTAGGTGTAAACTTGACTTATAATTATAATAAGAATAATATTGACGAACTGATGGATGGGGTCTTGGCAGATACGAGAGCTATGAATGATTGGGGTTCATCTATGGCTAAGCCTGCTTATGATTATATTATCCGTGAGGGGCATCCTGTAGGTACGATCCAAGGTTTTAAATCTGAAGGATATTATACGATTGATGATTTTACTTATGCGGATGGTAAATACACATTGAAACCAGGCATTCCGGATATTCAAGGTATTGTGAATTATCCGGATGGAGTTAAAGTACTGGCAGCAGATGGACAAACCGCCGTACCGGGTATGCCTAAATTTGCAGATACAACAGGTAATGGTGTTGTGGACGAGGATGACAAAACGATTATCGGCGAAGCTATGCCACAACATACAGGTGGTTTTACAATTAACGGTAATTGGAAGGCAATCGATTTTTCTGTAGGCTTTACTTATCAGATTGGTGGTGATGTGTATAATGCCAATGCAATGCATTCCTTGATGGGAAATAAAGACAATTCCGCTGGTCAGAATCGTTTGAAGTTCGTTTCTGAAACTTTCAAATATTATGATGTCGATACAAACGGTGACTTGATGCTGGTGAAAGATCCTACAGCTTTGGCGGCTCTTAACGCGAATACAAACTACAGTTCTTTCTTTTCTGAATATGGAATCGTAAGTTCTAAATTTATTGAAGATGCGTCTTATTTGCGTTTGAATACATTGACAGTAGGTTATACTTTCCCGAAAAATTGGATGAATAAGATTGGATTACAGAATGCACGTGTGTACTTTACAGGAAGTAATTTGTTCTGTATTGATGGATATTCTGGTATAGATCCGGATGTAAACACGAAGACTGATGGTAAGGATGGTTTCCCTACACCTTATTTTGATTACCAGTCTTATCCTAAGGCTAGAACTTATACCTTTGGTGTTAATTTAACTTTCTAATTAATGGAGATGAATCGTATGAAAAAAATAGTATATTCGACCCTTTTCTTTGCTGGAATGTTTTTGACTACAGCATGTAGTGATTATTTGGAGGTTGGCTCTCCTTCTATTGTAGATTCGGATTTTGTCTTTTCTAATCCGACAACAGCACGTGCCGCATTAGACGGTGCTTATGAACAGTGGAGGGATTGTGCGCAGAATAAGGTTTTTGGCGATGGATTGTTTTATGCTGCTGATATTGCCGGGTCTGATATAGAACGGCATCCGGAGTCTTTCTCTAATCAGTTGGGACGCCATTATCCGGAATGTCTTTATCAAAACGGTACATATGCAAGTAGTTATGGATTGACTTCGTATTTGAAGGAGAATGATATTTATGCTAGCTTGTATGCGGTTGTAAGCAAGGCCAATGCGGTGATAACATCCATGGAAAATGCGGAAAATTTTGAATCGATCATCAATGGTGGACAATCAGAGATGGGGCAAATGTATGGTGAGGCGGTAGCTATGCGTGCTACGGCTTACCGTGAACTGTGTAAAAATTTTGGAGATGTTCCTTACGTTGGCGTTTATGGTGTTGTGCCTAAAGGTTTGGTTTCCCGTGATTCTATTTATGATGTATGCATTGAAGATTTGCAGAAAGTGGAGCCTTTGATGTACACCATCGGTTCCATTCCCGGCATTGCTGCTGCTAATAAAAATTATTTTTCTAAAACCTATGTGCAGGCTTTGATTGGAAGAATGTGTTTGGATGCAGCTGGATATCAGACTCGTCGTGGCGATATCAAACGTGTGAACGGAAAAGGGGAAAGCATGACATTTGAAACCAAAGGGAAAGAAAATAATGGAGCTACTTATGGACGTCGTTCTGACTGGCAAGACTTGTACTCAATAGCTAAAAAATACTACGAGGCTTTGTTGGCTGATCCGGGTAATGCACTGTTTCATTTGACTGATCCACGGGGTGCCTCGGATAAATCCGGACGTACTTTTAATAATCCGTACCAGTATTTCTTTGAACAGATGCATATGGATGATGCTATTTATGCGGATGAGTCTATTTATGAATATCCCATGCAGCAAGGTGGTGGAAATGATGGTCGCCCCTATTCTTTCGGTCGTCCTTCGTCTGGTGGCTCAAAGGCTGCGTATCCATGTAAGAGCTATGGACAGGGACGTATAAATCCTGCTTATTTTTATGGAGTCTTTGATCCGAATGATATGCGTCGTGATGTGAGCATTACTATGACCGGCAGTAATGGTAAAGGGGTTGAGAAGTTAATTCCTTTTGTCCCCAACTCAAAAGCTGAAGGCGGTGGCTTGACATTGAATAAATGGGATGAGAATCGTCAGGCTAATCCATGGGTGGCAGCACAACGTAAATCAGGTATCAATGGTCCGTATATGCGTATGTCTGAAGTTTATTTGGGCTATGCGGAAGTATGTGCGGCATTAGGTGATGTAGTTACAGGTAAACAGTATTTAAAAACGGTTCGTGAACGTTCGTTCCCGCAAGGTTTGGCTAACACAGATGCTTTTATTGCATCTTTTGGTAATGACTTAGTTCGTGCGATTATTGAAGAACGGGGGTTTGAATATGCAGGTGAAGGTGATCGTCGTTGGACATTGATTCGTTCTGGTTATCTTCCGGAAGATATAAAAAGAATCAAAGATATGACTAAAGCTATGATGGATGGTTTGGCAACTAAAGGTTATTATGAGTTTGAAAATGGTAATATCATTTCTGCTTATATATGGACAAAGTTAGTTGATGCAAAAACTATATATGGTCATCGTTTGACAGCACAGTGTCCGACAGACAAGGTCAATGATCCGGTGCTTTATCCGGGATGGCGCGGACAAAAGGATAATTGGGAAGAAATGGGATTGAATTATGGAAGTTCGACTCCTGCTACCAATTTAGCAATAAAAGGGTTGTTTGAAATAGTGTCTGAAGAAGAGGCAGCATCTCTTGAAAGCCAAGGATATACCAAAGTTAATTGGGGTATTGATTTGGTTGATAATAGGGATGAATATGATAAGTATCTGTTTTGGGATTATGATTACGTTTCGGCTCCTATCTATTTGTGGCCGTTTACTCCTAATGTAATGGCAGCCGGTGGCTTTACGAATGGTTATGGCTTTAAACAGGAATAATAATTCATTCGTTAAACGAAAATAAATGTATGGGGAGAGGGCGTATTGTAAATGCTCTCTCCTTTTTTGTGTTTCTTAAGAATGTATTTCTAAACAGGCATTCCTGTTATTATCGCATTGACAATTTGAACTTAAGGTTTGCTTTCTTAAAGCTTGTAATTTCTGCTACCATAGCTGTTACCATTTTACCGAATCACCTATGGATAGGTAGATGTAGAGGGCAGCAGTTTGTTGTAGGAAGTTACAATAAGAAAGGTAGAAATCTTTTTTGTGATAGGTTTGTTCGCCTGTTGCAAAATTGTGCACATAAAAGACCAATTTTTACTTTGTTCTTCTTTGATAGCCTGTTACTTTTGTATCAAGACATATTTTAATCAGATACGAAATGAAATTAAAGGTTTTAGTAAGTACAATAGTTAGCATCATGATATGGCCGGCAAGTATTGCGGCACAAGGTGAATTGATTCCAATGATAGAAATACCCGCAGGAAATTTCTATATGGGAACTTTGGGTGAAGATGAGAATTATGATGAAGCACCTATGCATAAGGTGTACATATCCAAACCATTTAAAATGGGACTGACCGAAGTGACTAATGCGCAATATGAATTGTTCTGCCCTGAACATAAGTCGCTGCGTGGTAAAAATGGTTTCTCAAGTGAAGATGACGAAGCGGTGGTGTTCGTAACTTATCAAGATGCCGTTGCCTTTTGTGACTGGTTGACCCGGAAAGAAGGAAAAACTTATCGTCTGCCTACCGAAGCTGAATGGGAATATGCATGTAAGGCAGGCCGTTACTGGAATTTCTATATGGATGACAAGCTTCCTGCCGCTTGGCAAAAGAATCAAGTGATAGCGGCTACTCCCAAACCCTTGTCTTTGAAAGTGGCACAAACTCCTCCTAACGAATGGGGGCTATATGATATGTGCGGAAATGTGGAGGAATGGTGTTTGGACTGGTATGGGCCATATATAGACAAGGAACAGACTGATCCTGTCGGCTATTCGGACGGTATAGCACGTGTGACCAGAGGAGGCAGTCATAATACACCGGTGAAATATCTCCGTTCGGCAAACCGTATGGCTATGTTGCCGGAGGATAAACATACAATGACGGGCTTTCGGGTGGTACAGGCAGAGTATCCGCAAACTGCTCCGCTTTCTCAGCCAAAAGATGAGTATGTTGTGTCTCAGATAAAATGGGATTGGGACTCTCAATGTGTCACGGAACCTGTCTTCGTTGCTCCTTTGGTTTATGTGCATGAACCGGATGTGCATAGTGGAACGCCTTTTTTCAAGCATAATCATCAGCCGGCATTGACTTGGTGTGATAATGGAGACTTGTTAGCAGTGTGGTTTTCTACCAATGAAGAAAAAGGCCGTGAGATGGTGGTGCTCTCTTCGCGCTTGCGTGCTGGAAGCTGTGAATGGGAAAAGCCCCGTATGTTTTATCAGATAGCTGATCGTAACTTGACCGGAACTGCATTGTTGAACGACCGTCAAGGGACTCTTTATCATATCAATGGAGTGGAAGCGGCCGGACATTGGCAGAATTTGATGATGACTTTGCGTACAAGTACAGATAATGGACAAACTTGGAGTAAACCTCGTATGATTGCTCCCGAGCATACGAAACGCCATCAAGTGATAGCCGGAACCTCTATTACAAAGGAAGGCTGGTTTGTCCAGGCTTGTGATGCCGGACCCGGTGGAAGAGACGGGGCTGCTGTTCATATCAGTAAGGATAAGGGAAAAACTTGGACGGACCCATGGGATGGAGCACCCTTGCCTGATTTTAAAGAAGGGAGAACAGGTACCACTATCGCTGGAATCCATGCCGGAGTAGTGCAATTGAAGGATGGCAGATTGATGGCATTGGGACGTAACAATAGCATTCGTGATAAAGAAGGACGTTTACGTATGCCCATGAGTGTATCTGATGATATGGGCAAGACTTGGCATTATTCCGCTTCGGAATTTCCACCCATTGATGGAGGACAACGGCTGGTATTGATGCGTTTAAATGAAGGTCCTATTTTACTGATATCTTTTACAGAGCATCCTTATCGTACTCCGAAAGAGGAGCGTGGTATGATGTTTACTGATAAATCAGGAAAGCCTTTTAAGGGATATGGCATGTACGCTGCTTTGTCATACGATGAAGGTAAGACCTGGCCTGTAAAACGTTTGTTGACTGATGGCACTTATCGTTTTCTTAATGGTGGGGCTTGGACTCAGTTTTTTGAAATGGATGAGAATCATGCTGAGCCTCGTGGCTACCTGGCCGGAACACAAACACCTGATAATATGATTCATTTGATAACAAGCCGCTTCTATTATAAATTTAATTTAGCTTGGTTGAAAGGAAACGAAAGTTCTATATCTCCTCATTCTTTGTCTGACTAAAGGGTGTAGAACACATATATCCAATACTTTGTATCGTTTTTTTTGTTTTCAGGTTGCATTGTTTGTTATAAATGAAAGTAAACGAAATAAAATAAAGAAAAAAAGTGCAAAATTACTTTTGTTTTCCGAAAATATTTCTACTTTTGCAATGTGTGATTTAAGATACTATGATTATGGAGCACGCTTAAAGAGAACACAAAAAGAATTATTAAATCTAAAATGATTATTTGTTAACCCAGGAAAGTATGGAAAATGTTCAGAAAACAAGGCGTTTGTTTGCAAGCGCATACGGTTGTAAAGCCAGCCGTTCTTTTCTTATTTGGGGCTTGTCGGCCGCAATGTTCATAAGTGTTATACCGATGATGGCTGAGGTTTCTGTCGGTGGAAAAAACATTGGTGTTCAAATTGTTAGTCAGACAAAGAATATTACCGGAACCATTATTGATGAAACAGGTGAACCTATGATTGGTGTGTCGGTTTTAGTTCAAGGGACTACTACTGGAACTGTTACAGATTTGGATGGTAAATTTACATTGGAAGTTCCTGCAAACGCTACATTAGTTGTTTCCTATATCGGATACAAAACTCAGAATGTAAAAGTCGGTAGCCAAAATACGTTTGCCATTAAGATGGAGAGTGATAATGAGGTGCTTGATGAAGTTGTAGTGATTGGTTATCAGACTATTAAACGTAAGGACTTAACTGGTTCTGTTGCTTCTGTTAGTGGTAAAACCGTGTCTGTTATGCCTGTTTCTAATGTAGCACAGGCTATGCAAGGTAAACTTCCTGGTGTGAACATTACCTCACAAGATGGACGTCCTGATGCGGCGATTTCTATTCGTGTGCGAGGAGGAGGTTCCATTTCGCAAAGTAATGAACCTTTGATTCTGGTAGATGGTGTAACTGTGAATTCTTTAAATGATATTCCGTCTGATCAAGTGGAAAGTATTGATGTGTTGAAGGATGCATCTTCTACTGCTATTTATGGTGCACGTGGTGCCAATGGAGTAATTCTTGTAACTACAAAGGGAGCAAAAGAAGGGAAAGTTTCTGTTTCTTATAATGGTTATGTTAAATTTAATACACCGACTAAATATTTGGCAACATTGGATCCTTATGATTATTTATCGTTTGTTTGGGGAAATGCAGCTGCTAGTGGCGATGCATATCGTCTACCATTCGAAAAATTGTATGGCATCGGTGATTATTCTGGTAGTAATACAGGAGGTATAGAAAGTTATCGTAACACCAGGAATTATAACATCCAAAAAGATGTGTATAATAGTTCTGTATCTCATAACCATGATTTGTCGGTTAGTGGAGGCACTGAAAAAACAAAAGTTTTGTTTGCGATGAATTATATGGATGAGCAAGGTATGAAACTTAATTCTTATGCAAAGCGTGGAGGTGTTTCGTTGAAAATTAATCAGAAATTACGTGATAATTTGGATATTAATTTAGATACCCGTTATAGTGATATGCGTACTATGGGAGATGAAGGAACAACTAATGGTTCCGGCTCATTGCTTTCATCTTCTTATCGTTTTCGTCCGATTGCTACTCGTGATATTTTGGGGGACTTGAATGCTTTGCGTGAAGGGAATATGGAGATGTATGGTCGTCAGTCTGCCTGGGATACTTATAGTCCTGTGGCTCGTATCGGAGATTATGATCCACTATATATTAAACAAAGACTTCGTGGTACTTTATCTTTAAATTGGAGATTGTTTGACGGCTTTGCATATCATACTGATTTTACTTTAAACCAATCATGGGAACAAGATAAGATTTGGGGGGGAGCTATTTATAATAATTATTTGGATGACGAAACAGGAGCCAAACTATATGCAGGAAATGTGGAATATACAAAGCGTGACAGTTGGGGACTGCGTTGGACGAATACAATCAGTTATGACTTCAATTTTTTACCTAAACAGCATCGTTTGAATATTCTGTTGGGACATGAAGTTACAGACTCCGGAGGTAGTAAAATGTCAATTTCAGCTAGTCACTTTCCCTCTAATTTTACAAAGGATAATGCATTTGCCATGATTAACCAATATGATGCGGAGCATGGAACAAGTAAATTTTCTTCTGGAGTAGATATTCCTGGACGTATTCTCTCATTCTTTGGTCGTGCTAATTATACATTGATGGATCGTTATTTGTTTACTGTGACATTCCGTGCCGATGGTTCTTCTAAGTTTTCCCCCGAACACCGTTGGGGATATTTTCCTGCTGCGGCTTTTGGATGGCGCCTTTCTGAAGAAACTTTCATGGAAGGGACGAAAGATTGGTTAGATAACTTGAAAGTTCGTTTGTCTTATGGTACGGTAGGTAATGATGGTATCAGCTCAGATTTATGGTCACAAACGTGGACTTCTGAAACAGATTTACGATATCAATATATACTAAATAACCAGTATTCATCTTCTTATGACCTTTCAACGGAACAAATGGCAAATAAAAATCTAAAATGGGAAACAACTATTACACGTAATTTTGGTTTTGATTTCGGATTTTTAAAGAACCGTTTGTGGGGATCTTTGGATTTATATTGGAATACAACAAAGGATTTGCTGATGTTGACTTCGCTTCCGGGGATTACCGGATTCACATCTACGTATGATAACATTGGTCAGACTAGTAATAAGGGAATTGAGTTTTCTTTGTCAGGTGTGATTTTTGAAAATAAAGATTGGAATATTACGGCTGGTATGAATATAAATTTCAATAAGGGTAAGGTCGATAAGTTGGCAGAAAATGTAACAGGTTTATATGGCTCTAGTTGGTGTGGCAGTAGCAGTTTCCCGGGTGAGGATTATATTTTACAGGAAGGTAAACCTGTGGGTATGGTCAGAGGTTTTATATATGATGGCTTTTATACTACAGATGACTTTAATTATGTAAACGGACAATATATATTGAAAGAGGGCGTGGCAGATTTAGGTTCTTTTATTAATCCTGTACATGGGGTAGACCGTCCGTCCGGACAAAATGCCTATCCGGGTCTTCCGAAATTTAGGGATATGGATAATAGCGGCAGCATTGATGAGAAAGATGTTACCATTATTGGTGATATGAATCCTGTTCATACAGGTGGTTTCAATATCAATACAACTTATAAAAATTTTGATTTAGGATTGTATTTTAATTGGAGTTATGGTAATGATGTGTATAATGTGAATAAAATCGCTTCCTTGTACGGTGCAAAAGAAAAAGGAGTATATGAGAATAAACTTGGCTTTATGAAAGACTCCTATAAGATTTATGACGTGGTAGATGGGAAATTAGTTCGTCTCACTACTCCTGAGCAATTAAATGCAGCTAATGTAAATGCTAATTTACCATTACCTTATAGTGAAAATGGGGTTACTTCCAGTATTGCTATTGAAGATGGTTCTTATTTGCGTCTGAACACGTTGACATTGGGGTATTCATTGCCCGATAAGGTCTTGCATAAGGCTGGTTTGAGTAAATTGCGTATTTATGGAACAATCTATAATTTGTTTACCTTAACCGGTTACTCAGGTCTGGATCCTGAAGTTAGTGCTAATACCTCTCAGAATAAGGCGAAATACCCTACAGTAGGATTGGACTGGGGTACTTATCCTAGAGCACGTTCGTTTGTGGTTGGTTTAAATCTTGCTTTCTAATCAAAAAAACAAATCATTAAATTAATTATTATGAATAAATTAGCAACATATATATCTGCATTGGCACTATGCTGTTCCTTTGCTCAATGTAGTGATTATCTGAATACTTCTTCACCGGAGAACACTGGAGATGAGTTTGTAACCTCTTCTACTTCCGAAACTTTTAAAATCCTGTCTTGGTGTTATGCTAATTATCGGCAGAATTGTATTATGGGAGCTTATCGTTGGAATGATCCCATTGGCTCAGACTCTGAAATATATCCGGAAATAGGCTCTTTAAATAATGCCAACGCTAGACTATTACCGGAATTGTTAAGTGTAAATGCTGGTGGTTCAGGCTTCAACGGGCTTTATACTACGATTGCACGTGCATCTAAGGTAGCGGAATTGGTAGTTGATAAACCTGCATTTCAAGATGCTGTGGCAGCAGGAAAAGTAAATGATTGGACTCAACTTTATGGTGAGGCTTTAACAATGAAGGCTTTCTGCTATTTTGATTTGGTAAAACATTATGGTGATGTACCTTATGGATATGAAAATAACAATGTGGAAGATTATTCATTGACTTCCCGTTTTGAAATTTATGATAATCTTATTGAGATATTGAAGGAGGCAGAAGCATTGATGTATCCACTGGGAGAAGGTGGCATTACTGCTGAACGTTTTTCCAAGGGGTTTGCTGACGCGTTGTTAGGACAGATAGCTCTTTATTCCGGTGGATATCAGACAATTCGTACAGATGTTCCCGGTTTGTATGGTGACGTACAGTTTACGACAAAAGGAAAAGAAGAACTAGGATGTGTCTATGCTCGGCGCAATGATTATCTAGATTATTATAAGATTGCCGAGAAGTATTTTCAGGCTGCTTTGAATAATAAAGGAACGGCTGCTTTAGTTACGGTTGATGACCGGAGTTATGCGAATAATCCGTTTCAGCGTCATTTCCAATACACTCATGATCTGGCTCTTAGTCCGGAATCTATTTTTGAAGTAGGTAATATACAAGGGGGACAAAGTGGGCAGACTACTACCAGTGAATATTCTTATGCTTTTGGACGCCCGTCTAGTGGTGGTAGTAATCAGGCTGCGCCTTGCAAGTCGTTTGGAGCGTTACGTATTATTCCCTCTTTCTATTATGGTGAGTTTGAAGCGGGTGATATGCGTAGAGATGCTAGTGTGACTGTTACTGGCAGTAAAGGTGATGGCAATGAAGCTCTGTTGTCTTTTGCTCCGGGTAGCAAGTTGGATGGGGGAATTGCTATTAATAAATGGGATGAGAATCGTATGAATCCTCCTTATACTACATCTCAACGTACTTCGGGAATGAATTGGCCGGTGTTGAGGCTTGCTGACCTTATTTTGATGCAAGCGGAGGTTAAAGCAGAATTAGGAGCAGAAGGAGAAGCAATCCAATTACTTAACCAAATTCGTCAACGTGCATTCGGGAATGCTGAACATGATATTTCAGCTTCAGGTGAAGTTTTGAAGGAAGCTATTTTGCAGGAGCGCAAATTAGAACTTTTAGGTGAAGGCACTCGTCGCTGGGATTTGATTCGTTCGGGTAAGTTTGTGGAAAAAGCTTTAGCTGTTCGTGCAGAAATGACGGAGATGGTTAATGATTTGCAAACAAAAGGATACCATGAATTTGCTAATGGGAATGTGATCTCGAATTATATATATACTAAAAAAGTGCATTTAAGTTCACCATTGACTTTTGATCCTGACGAGTCAAATCCAGCTCTGTATCCAGGATGGAGAGGACAATACGATTATAGTACCACTCCGGTAAAAGTTACTGGAACAGACCACAACTTGGCTATTGAGGGGTTGTTTAATTATATAGATCCCAATGGTACTGAAGCAAAGAAATTGTTTGACGAGGGATATTCGAAGGTTGATTGGGGAGTGACATTAGTGAAATATGCTGATCATTATACAAATAGTAATTTGTTGCCGGGAGTAAAGGAAGGTAATGTTCCTCCCAGATATTATTGGCCTATTCCATTCGAAACGTTGAGCAAGTCTAAAGGAAAGATAACGAATGGATATGGTTTGGCACAAGAATAAAGATTATATATGAAAAACATTTTATCTGTTTGCGCATTTTTGCTAGCCTTTGGGGCGCTCCCTTTATGGGGGCAGTCCCAAGATCCTTTGAATGAGGATCAAACAACTGTACGTATTTTAGAAGGTGATAATTCGGATCCTTCTATTGTCCGTTATGGAAAATCTTATTATCTAGTTCATTCTTCTTTTGTTTATACTCCAGGATTGGTAGTTTACAAATCAGATGATTTGGTGAACTGGGTTCCATGTTCCACGGCTTTAACTACTTTTACTGGAGATATCTGGGCTCCGGACATCGTATTTCATAACAAGCGTTTTTATATCTATTTTCCGACTTTGAATGGGAAAGGAAAGAAAACCAATATGGTAACTTGGGCGGATACTCCGGAAGGTCCGTGGAGTACTCCGGTAGATTTGAAAATAGGAGGAATTGATCCGGAACATGTGGTTGGTGATGGAAAACGCTATCTGTTGCTCAGTTCCGGTGCTTTATATCCATTGTCGGATGACGGATGCTCTATTACAGGAGAACCGGTTCGGATTTATAAGGAATGGGAAATACCGGAGGAATGGGATATAGAAGGAGTTTCCATGGAAGGCTTGAACGTGAAAAAAGTAGGAGAGTACTATTATTTGTTCGTGGCCGAAGGAGGTACGGCAGGTCCTCCCACCAGTCATATGGTAGTACAGGCACGTAGTAAAAATATAATGGGTCCTTGGGAGAATGCTCCTTTCAATCCGCTTCTTCGTACGGAATCCCGTAATGAAAAATGGTGGAGTAAAGGGCATGGCTCTATTGTTGATACGGAAGATGGACGGTTATTTATGATTTTCCATGCTTATGAAAACGGATTCCAGACATTGGGGCGTCAGACCCTTTTACGTGAACTGGTCCAAAAAGAAGATGGATGGTTACATTTGAAAGAAGGAGCCATTTCTTTACCTGCACCGGAACGTTTGAAATTATCTGGTATAGAAGATTTTGTATGGCAGACGTGCCGGGAACATAACTTAAATGATCGGTTCCGGATTACTTCTGATAAAATCAGTGTAGAGGCAAAGGGGAATACTCCAAAAGAAGGATCTCCCTTATTAGCACGTACCAGTGCTCATAAATATGAAGTGGAGGCTTGTTTTGAACTGAAAGGTGAAAATACATCTGCCGGATTGGTGGCTTATTATGATGAGAATTATCATTTTGGATTTGGTTTTAATCATAAGCAGATGCTTCGTTATCGGCGTGGGCAAGTAAGTCGTACGGAATCAAAACTTCCTCAAGCAAACCAATGTGGAAAGATGTGGTTACGTTTGCGGAATGATGCTAATGTATTGTCGGCCTGGTACAGTGCCGATGGTAAAAAATGGCATAAGTATCCATGGGGATTTGAGATATCGGGAGTACATCATAATACGGTATATGGTTTCTTGTTTGTCCGCCCAGGTATTTTTGCCGGTGGTGACGGGCAGGTGGAAGTAACAGATTTTGTTTTGAGAAATCTTGATTGATGCGTTGTTTAGCTGGAATTTAATGATTGAATTGCTTATGAAATATTGCTGCTCTTTTTTATTGTTATTGCTTTTGGGGATTTCCGGTGGATTTGCCCAAGATAAGGTGGAGTGTTGGGGACGTTATGAAATCTCCCTGCCTGCCAAAGTAAAGGGGAACCCTTTTGATATTGAGCTTACGGCAACGTTTAGCGGACCGGATACTACATTGACTGTACGTGGATTCTATGACGGAAATGATACCTTCAAAATTCGCTTTATGCCTGTGAGCCAGGGAGTATGGTCGTACGTGACGCAGAGTGAGATTCCCGTGCTGAATAAGGTGAAAGGGCGGATAGAATGTATTGCTCCGGGTAAAGGAAATCATGGTCCAGTTAAAGTGGATGGAACTTATAATTTTAAATATGCTGACGGAACGCGTTATTATCCAGTTGGAACTACTTCTTATGATTGGATGCATGTGGCAGGTAACCAGCCTGATCAGACAGTGAAATCATTGGAACTATCCAAGTTCAATAAAATCAGGATGCTGTTTTTTGTGCAAAACTTTGATCCGGATTATCCTGAACCCTCCATGTTTCCTTTTGAGATAAAGAAGATAGTAAAGGATGAAAAGGGAAAACCTGTGTATGAATGGGATTTCACCCGCTTCAATCCTGCTTATTTTGCTCATGTGGAAGCATGTGTGGATAAATTGGCCGGAATAGGAGTAGAGGCTGATTTGATTCTTTTCCACCCTTATGATGGTGGTCGTTGGGGATTTGACAGAATGCCTTTGGAAGCCGGTGTCCGATACTTGAAGTATCTGACAGCCCGTATGAGTTCATTTCGCAATATTTGGTGGTCATTGGCCAATGAATATGATTTTTTGAGAGAATTAAAACCGGAATATTGGGATACTTTTACACATACGGTAGTAGAGAATGATCCTTATTCCCATTTATGCTCCATTCATACTTATACAGCTAAGTATTATAAATATTGGGAACCTGAATACACTCATGCCAGTATACAGGACCAGGCACCTGTAGAAGGTTTTGGAAGGGCGGCTACGGTGAAGAATATTTATAAGAAACCGATTATTTTTGATGAGGTATGTTATGAGGGTAATATGGATAACCGATGGGGAAGCTTGAGCGGTCAGGAATATCTTTATCGCTTGTGGCAAGGGCTGATTGTGGGAACTTACGTAACTCACGGAGAATGTTATATGGATAATTCAAAAGATTATTCTCGTGATTTTCTGGCTGTAGGAGGAACTTTTCAAGGGGAGTCCTGGAAGCGCATCGGCTTTACAAGACAGATTTTGGACGCACTTCCTAATCCTCTGCATTTATGTGATAGTAGTTGGGACCCTTATACTTCGACTGCCGGAGAAAATTATTATATGATTTATCTGGGCAAGGAAATAAAACCGGAATGGGCATTTGATTTACCGGTAAAAAACGCTTTTTATCCACGTTTGAAAGAAGGAGTACGTTTTAAAGTGGAAGTCATTGATACTTGGAACATGACGATAGCCGAATGGCCTGCCGTTTTTGAAACAACTGCTCCTGTAAAGGATAGGGTGTATGATAAAAATCAAGGGAGAGTAAGACTGCCTGCAAGTCCTTATCTGCTGCTAAGGATAACTGAAGTAGAATAATTTATGAATGTGTTAATTTGCTAATATGCTAATTTGCCGTTTGGTTCCGCTATGTTCGCATGTCAATTGGCCTATTAGCAAATTGGCAAATTAGCACATTCTTCAAAATTTGCACATAATAGACCAATTTTTACCTTTCTGTCCCCTGTCTCTCGTTTACTTTTGTAGTAGAACAAATCTTAATCTATACAAAATGAAACATTTACATTTCCTCGCTTTTGCCTTGTGCTGGCTTGTATGGGGACATCTGTTAAAAGCACAAAGTATTGATCATTATAGTTCGTTAGATCCTTCACAACCTATAGAATTTAAAGGGAACTGCCTTCGTTATACAGATAAAGAAATTATTTTAGGTCCGAAAACATTTTTTGTTGATGGGCAGTTGTCCGATAGGGAAGTGGCGGATAATCCTTATGTCTTTAATAGTTTCAATAAAGCTGCCGCTAATTTCTCAGCTGGTACGGAAGCGGAACCGATGAAAGTTTATTTGGCTCCTTATGTCTATTGGATTGATGATCCAGATGACCCTGCTATTCGTGTTGGTAAAGACGGACGTGAACCGTTCGGCTTGGTTGTTAAATGCCCTTATCTCCATATTATCGGATTGAATAGCCATCCTGAAAATACAGTCCTGGCATCCAGCCGTGGACAGACACAGGGGGCTGTCGGTAATTTCACCATGTTTGATTTTTGGGGAAACGGTCTGTTGGTAAAGGACTTGACCATGGGGAATTTCTGTAATGTCGATTTGGAATATCCTCTGAAGAAAGAATTAAGCAGGAAAAAACGAATGTCTGCCATCACTCAGGCACACGTTGCTTATTGTCATGGCGACAAGATTGTGGCGGATAATGTACATTTCATCAGCCGCTTGAATATGAATCCGTTGAATGGCGCCAAGCGGATACTTTTTAATAAATGCCACATGGAAAGTACGGATGACGCATTGACCGGAACAGGGGTTTATCTGGATTGTACACTTCATTTTTATGGTCAGAAACCTTTTTGGAGAAGTGATATGGGCGGAGCTGTATTTTTGAACTGTGACTTTTATGTGTGTCATGAGGAAGACCGGCAATATTTTTGTAAGTCGGTCGGGCCGTTAAGTATTGTTGATTGCCGTTATCATTCGAAGAAGCCGGTTTATGCGGGCTGGACACATGATCCTACAGATTGGTTACGTTGTTATCAATATAATGTGAAGCTGAACGGGCAACCTTATGTAATAGGGGCTGACAAGCCTTATAATACGGTTTGCATGGATCAGTTGAATCAACTGAAAGCTTTCCGGTTGGAAGAGAATGGAGAGGTGATTTATAATACTTACAATTTATTGAGAGGAGAGGATGACTGGGATCCTCTTCGGGTGAAAGACTGTGTTATTGCTATAGGTAAGCGAGATGGAAGGGATTATACTCGGATGCCTTCTTGTCTTTCTGTAGAGCCCTTAACGGCTTCCATTCAGACTGGTGGCCAGCCGGTCAGACTGGTTGCAACGGTAAAAAGACATTGCAACTATGTGCTGAATAATGTTCCCGTGAAGTGGAAAGTACAACAAGGTTATGAAAAGAATGTGAAATTATCCACTTCCGAGGGATATGAATGTGTTGTCGAGGCAACTAATGTGGAGGATGAAACAAAGCATTTTACAGTGATAGCCTATACAGAGGATGGTTTGGAATGTGCCACAGAACTTACGGTTGCACCGGACTATGTATCGGCTCCTTCGTTTACGGAAAATCCAAAGCTGAATATTACTAAAGGAGTAGCTACTGTCAGTTATGCTTTGGATTTGAATGGGCGCAAGGATGAATCATTGATAACCTGGTATAGATGTACGGACAGGAACGGGACTAATAGACTTCCGGTTTTGGTATCCCGCTTGAATGAACCGGAATATTCCTATACTTTGGTAAAAGAAGATGTTGGTTATTATCTGATGGCAGTTATCGCTCCCAAGCATCTGCGTTGTTTGCCGGGGGAAGAACGAATTGTTGTTTCCAACTCTCCGATAAAAAAAGGGCAAGTGAACATCACTCATATATTTGAAACGGATTTTCAGAACTTTCCATGTAAGAATCAACCACAACTTTTACCGGGATTTTGGACGATTGGTGGATATAAGCCTTTGGATACGGCAGCATACGATTGGCAGGTAGTTCCGGATAAGGATTATTGGATTTATGGGCCGGGAATGAATGGTTCTCACGGAACCGGTTTGTTGCAAGATCAGAAAGGAGCCCGTTTGCTGTATACTCCATTGGATGGCAGCTATGGAGATATGGCAATAACCTTGAATGTGGATGCCAGTAAAACAGCAGGACAAGGTTTTGGTAGTGCAACAGGACAGTATTTGGATTTGTATATCAAGTTTGATACCCGTACTTTAACGGGATATGCATTGCGTATCATTCGTACGACCAAGTATAGTAATGCAGTTGATTTTATCTTGATGAAATATGAGAACGGGGTGGCTGAGGCCATCAGTCAACCGGTGTCTTCTACCTGCTATCGTACAAATTGTACTCTGACATTGACTGCTAAAGGAGGAAAATTGACAGCACATGCTTCAACAACAACTCCGCTTCCGGCGCCTGTAACTGATCCGAACTTGAAACTTTCGGTAGATTTGGAGGCGGATATAGCCTCGAACACTTTTGGGGGCACCGGTATCCAGCATACGGGCAGCTGTGGTGAAAGTACAACGATGCTGCACTATATGAAGGTGGAATGGGAGTAGAGTGATTAAAAGAAAGTAATAGATAATTATGAAGAAGAGTATTGTTGCCATAGCATTTTTGTTGTTATGTCCATTTTATGGGGTGAGAGCACAGGAGAGACCGTTTTTTGATTTGTCAGGAAAAGGATGGCATTTATGGCAGGATAAAAATGCAGCTTGGCAGACAGAGGATATTTATTTGACATTGGAAGAGGCACAGAAAAGTCCTGTAATTGTTCCTACAGCGGGATGGGATATATTGACTTCTGCCCAGACTCTTCCGGTACAGGTTCCCGGAACAGCTGAAGAATATCTTCAAACTCAGTCCGGACCCGAAGGAGATATTACAGGAGTTACATGGTGGAGTCGTACAATGGATATTCCGGTGTTGAAGAAAGGACAAAAAGTCTTTTTGAATTTTGGCTCTATACGTTCACGGGCGGAGATTTTTATTAATCAGAGATTAGTGGATTATCAGATTGTGGACAATGTTTCTTTCGAAACGGATATTACTCCTTATATAAAATCGGGAGAACAAGTACAATTGGCTGTACGTATAACGGATGCGGGTGGTAACCATGATTGGCGTGACTCCAGAACTATTCCGTGGGGAGATAAAATGTTGCCTCCCGGTCATGGCTTTGGAGGAATAACAGGAAAAGTTGGTATGAAGGTCTGTAATGCTGTTTATGTGGCGGATATTTATATGCAGAACACTCCTCAGATAACCACCGCTAATGCTATTCTGACGTTACAGAATGAAAAAGGAAAGACTACGAAGCAGGATCTTCGTATAACGGTGTACGAGTGGCAAAATAAAGAAAAAATAGTTTATTCTAAAGAGATAAAGGGTGTTTCATTAAATAAAGGCCTAAATGAACTGAAGATTCCTGTATCAGCTCCGGATGCGAAATTATGGAGCGTGGATGATCCTAATCTGTATGTATGTGAGGTGGAGTTATCCGAAGGAAAGAACTGGGTAGATAAAGATTCCCGCCGTTTTGGATTCCGTTGGTTCGAGGCTTCCGGTATAGGTGAGGATGCTGTTTTTCGTTTAAACGGAAAACGTATCATGCTTCGCTCGGCCATCAGTTGGAGTTTTTGGCCGGTCAATGGTATTTTTCCATCGGAAGAATTGGCTGAAAGGCAAATTCGCATCGCTAAGGAGTTAGGATTGAATATGTTGAATTTTCATCGTTTTATCGGTAATACTGACGTAATGAATTATGCTGATGAGTTGGGACTGCTCTATTTTGAAGAGCCTGGCGGCTTCCGTCTGGATGTGAGACAGCCGTTTATGAATGCTGTTTTGCATGAAAAGGTCATCCGTATGGTAAAGAGGGATCGCAGTCATCCCTGTCTGGTTATCTATAATATGATGAATGAATCGGGAAATGCTGCTCCTGAAAAGTTAGAATTGGAAATTCAAGCGATGAAGGATATGCGTGTATTGGATCCTTCCCGGTTGATTCTTCGTACCTCGGCTTGGGCTAAGGGAGATGATATAGAAGATCAGGCTAAAATTCATATTCGTCCTTACGATGAAAAAGTGTATTGGAGTGGTTGGTATGATTATCATCGTGCCGGAGGACCTGCTGTTTGGAATGAAGGTTTGTACAAAGGCCCTGACGATTATTATAATGATACCAAGAATAAGCGTGAAATTGTATTCTTTGGTGAGGAAGGGGCTTTATCATCACCTCCTCGTTTGGAAAAGAATAAAGAAGATTTGGAAAAATATAACTATAAAGGATGGGATGGCAGAGAGTTTCTACGTTGGTATGATGAATTCAATAAATTTCTGGATGCTAAACAGTTAAGGACTGTTTATCCTACCGTGGATGATTTGTGTGTGGCTATGGGAACTGTATCCTATGAACATCAGGGACGTAAAATAGAATCGGCCAGAATGAATAATTTGACGGATGCATACGTTGTTAATGGATGGGAATCGGAATTGACGGAGAATTATTCGGGAATTGTCGATTGTTTTCGTTATCCCAAATCAGATCCGGCTATCATAGCTCGTTATAATCAGCCTTTGTATGTAGCGGTAAAGACCAGGCAACAGGTTGCAGCCGCAGAGGGAAAGGTGACCGTTGATTTTTATCTGATTAATGAGAAGAATGTCCGGGGAAACCATCAATTGAAAATCTCGGTGACAGACTATCAAGGAAAAGTGATGGAGGTAGGGACTTATGAAACGGAAGCCGCCGGAGGTGAGGTTTATGGTCAGTTGTTGGTGAAAGATGTAAAAATACCTGTTCCTACAGCTGGAGGACTTTGTAGGATTGAAGCAAAACTGTGTAAGGAAAATTCTGTTGTTACAACTGGGTATGATGATATATTGTCTGTAAATCTGGCATCCAATATGTTGGATGGTAAAGGGGCCGTTTGGGAAGATGGGAGTGCTTTACAGAATTTCTTGAAGGGTAAAACGAAAGAAGCGGTTGCAGCTTACGAGGATAATTTAGGAAAGTTGGATTGGATTATGGTGGCCCGTCCTCCTAGGAAAGATCAGTTGACAATGGTGCCGATGGAAGCGTTACGCTCTGCCGACGGCAAACCGGGATTGGATGTGGTCTATTATGAGGATATGGAATTTCAGAAGGAAGTTTATCATGAAGTGGCCAAGGTGGTTAATCTGAGTGCTATTGAGGGAGCTACACCAAGTCCTTTTGTGTATATGCTTGATGGTTATGGTATTAAATGGAGTGGTAAACTACTTCCTTCTGTCAGTGGTGAATATACGATTATTCCTCAGAGTAATGATCGTAGTATGATTGAAGTCTTTGTCAATGGTAAGAAAATATATGAAATTACCAGGAAGAAAGAGCATTTGGGCGATGGAAAAGTCTATTTGGAAGGAGGCAAGTCTGCCGATATAGAGATCCGTTTCAGGCATCCTCGTAGTAACGCGCGTTGTCGTTTGGATTGGGCTGTTCCTAATGATAAGATGCCGGATGCACAGCGTTTAATGGAACGTGCCGTAAATGATGGAACCAAAATCTTTATTATTCAGAGTGCTGATGAATGGTCGGAATTTATAGCGGCTAATAGTAAAGTGGTGTTTAAGGACAAATTCTTTGTTGGAACCAACTGGCTGGGCGGGGTGATGTTTAATAAGCCGCATGATATTTTCAAGGAACTTCCTGTCGGAAATGCTCTCAACTGGCCTTATCAGGCATTGATACATACAGGGGTGGAGCGTATGGGATTAGTGATGGAAGGTGAAGAATTGCTGGTCGGAGCCTATCATACTTATCCTATGGCTATCGGAACTGCTATGGGGATTGTACCGATGGGTAAGGGTAGTGTTTTGTTCTCTACATTGGATATCTATGGGAACATCATTAATGATTCGGCTGCCGGACTTGTAGCCAAAAAGCTGATTTTCAATATGATTGATTTTAAATAAAATAACAGATACCATGAAAAAAACAATCCTATGCTTTTGTTTATGCCTGTATTGTATAGGGGTATGGGCGGCTAGTGCTTCTTTTAAGAAGACAGGAAATGATTTGTTGTTTTTTTTGCCTCAGGGAAATGTGAAATTGGAATTTTGTACAGATGATATGTTCCGTGTACGTCATTCTCAAGGTACTGTGTTCGCTGAGAATGAACAGTGGATGGTTCGGAAATATGATTTTTCTTCTGTCAACTATACGGTGGAAGATAGAGGTACTGCATGGTTGATTACGACCGGAAAACTGATTATAGAGGCTACCAAGAATCCGTTCTGTCTGTCTGTTTCTGATAAAAACGGCAAGATGCTTTATACAGAACTTGAGGAACAACGTTTTTATAAGGATTCTGTCAAGATGAAAGCTGTTCTACAGCCGGATGAGCATTTCTTTGGTTTTGGGGAACGTATGGATTTCATGGATCAGCGAGGGCGTAAGATTTATCTGAATGTAGAGTTGGGAAGAGGGATAAAACCGGCTGTAGGAGGAAAAGATATTTTACGTGCCAATTATTGTCCCGTACCTTTTATGATGAGTACCAAAGGATATGGTTTGTTCTTTCATACTCCGTTTGCTACCGAATGGAATATGGGGTGGGATAGTAGTGATTATTATTCGTTCAAAGCTTTTGGCGGTGATTTGGACTATTATTTTATGTATGGTCCCGATTTTTATACCATGATTGACCGATATACGGAATTGACTGGAAAATCCCCCATGCTTCCTCGTTTTGCAATGGGATTGCATGTCGGTACTTATTCCGGTGGAACCTGGAAGAATGAAGAGATGACTTCCGATAAATACCCGCCTGCTTTATGTAAACGTTTGCGTGAGGAAGGAGTACCTTTTGATTTGCTTTGGCTGGATTCTACCTGGAGACTGTTTAATACGACTTACGGAAATGGTGGTTGCTGTTTTGAATGGCGCAATACGTTCAAAGATCCGAAAGCCATGTTTGACAGTTGTTATGCGCAAAATGTAAAGATGGTGGGGCTTCATATCCGTTCCATATTAGATAATGGCCCTGAATATCATCTGTTGGATAAGGCGCGTGAGCAGGGAAATGTTCTGTATCCCGGAGCAAAGACAGAAGGGCTGGTGAATTTCTTTGATCCGAAAGCCGTGGACTGGTGGTGGGAGAACGGAGTAATGAAAGTAGCTTCCATCGGGGCCAGGTTTGTAAAGACGGATGTCGGAGGAACGATGAATCTGAAGGAACTTCATAATATTTTTCCTCTGGCTTATGCGGAAGCTCCCTATCGCAAGTTCCAGGAATATAATAATATGAGAGGATTGACACATACCCGTGAAGGTTATGCGGGAATTCAGCGTTATCCTTATATCTGGGCCGGAGACTGGGGGAGTGAATGGCAGTGGTTTGAACCGGTGATACGTGCAGGACTTAATATCGGTATGAGTGGTGTAGGTAACTGGACTCATTGCATGGGGGGATTTGAACAATATTCTCCTTACGATACGGAGTTATATACCCGTTGGGTACAGTTCGGTATGTTTTCACCTATCGCCATGGTGTTCGGTATGGATCACCCCCGTTATCATGAACCTTGGACTTATGGTCCGGAGGCCTTGGCTAATTTTATCAAATACGATAGTTTGCGTTATACATTGATTCCTTATATTTATAGTAATGCCTATCAGCTTTATAAAACGGCACGTCCCATGATGACTCCTTTAGTGATGGATTATCCTCAGGATGAGAATACCTATCAGCTGACACGTCAATATATGTTCGGACCATGGATGATGGTTTGTCCTGTCACTACCAAAGGTGCACTGAGTCAGCATGTCTATTTCCCCGGTGGAGAATGGTTTGATTATGAAACCGGTGAGCGTTACGAGGGCCGTCAATATAAGTCTTTTCTTACTCCGCTGGATGTGTTGCCTGTCTATATAAAAGCAGGAGCTATTATTCCCATGCAACCTGCTATGCAGTGGGTAGATCAGCATCCTGTAGATGTGATAACATTGGATGTCTATCCGTCAGGTATTTCTTCTTACGAGATGTATGAAGATGATGGTATATCAATGGATTATCAAAAAGGGATTGGTTCATTGACCCGCTTTACCAGCAGGCTCGCTGATGGTAGCTGGACGTTTACTGCAGATAAACCGGTAGGGAAGTACAAACCTGCCAAACACACTTATCTGGTGAAGGCTTATTTGCAGAACGTTCCGCAATCTGTGATAGAAAATGGTAAATCGTTGCCCGTTCTTTCATCAGTTACAGATGCAGAGCGGAATACAGGCTGGTTTTATGATATAGAGCATAAACGTTTGTATGTGAAGACAGCCGGAGATAACCGTCAGAAAATTGAAATTGTGGTACAATAACTTAAAGGGATGATTCTATGAGAAAAATTATCGGTTTTCGCACTTTATGTGTAGGTTTGGGAATATGGGTGGGGACTGTTGTGGTTTCTGCTCAGGGGGAGTTCAAGGCATTACCTTGGAGTCAAAGTACTGCTTATAATTCTTATCTGATGCGTGATGTACATCGGCAGTTTGCATCCCGGCAGTCAGCCATTCAGCAAGCATTTACTTCTCCTGCCGGGATGCAGGAGTACCTGGAGGGTTGCCGTGAACGATATAAACAAATAGTAGGTACTTTTCCTGAAAAAGAGAATTTAAATGTTCAGGTGGTGGGGAAGATACAAGGTACCGGCTATCATATAGAGAAAATAATTTTTGAAAGCAAGCCCGGCCGCTATGTCACAGTACATCTTTATATGCCGGAGAACATGACTGTTCCTGTTCCGGCAACATTGGAACTTTGCGGACATGGATTGAATGGTAAAGGTTCTTCGTCTCATGCCGCTATGCTGATGGCATCCAATGGTATTGCTGTACTAGTGGTAGATCCCATAGGCCAGGGAGAACGGTTGCAACTTATTGATAGGGAAGGAAAACCGCTGACACGGGGGGCTACCACGGAACATACCTTACTGAATGCGGGCTTTAACTTGCTTGGTACTAGTTTGGCGGCACAGGAATATTGGGATAATCATCGGGCTTTGGACTATTTATTGACTCGTAAGGATATTGATCCGGAGCGTATCGGAGTATATGGATCTTCTGGTGGTGGTACTCAGACCGCTTATTATATAGGTTTGGATCCCCGTGTAAAGGTAGCGGCCATTTGTAGTTTCTTTTCTACCCGAGAACGTACTATGGAGTTGCAAGGTCCTTCCGATGGTTGCCAACATATACCATACGAAGGGCGTGAACAACTGGAAGTACCTGATTTTGCTTTAATGATGGCTCCACGGCCTTTATTGATTTTAAGCGGTAAATATGATTTTGTCGATTTATGGGGTGCACAACAAGGGTTTGCTGAATTACAACAGTGCTATAAAGTATTGGGAGTTCCCGAAAAGGTGGATATGCTGACAGTAGAAACAGGGCATGGACTTGGAACTGAAAAAAGGCAAAAGTTGGTCAGTTGGTTCAAGCGTTGGCTGAAAGATGATCAATCTCCGGTGAAGAAAGCGGAACAAGAACGTTTCCAGTTGTCAGATATGCTTTGTACGACTAAAGGGCAGGTGAATGTATCTATGCCTGGAGCACTCAGTATTATGCAGGAAAATGTGAATCAGCTGGATGAATGGGCTTCCAAGCGTGAGGCGTTTCTTTCGAAAGGAAAGAAAACTATTCAAGCAAGAATGCTGGATTTATTAGGTCTTAAAGATCTTCCTGACCATAAAATAAGAATTGAAGCAACCGGACATGATTCAATGCGTGAATATGAACAATATAAGTTTCAGCTTATAAGGGAAGGGGAGATGCCTGTTCCTTGTATTCTTATCATGCCGTTCAGAGCGAATGCTGATTCTCCTGTTGAGTTAAGGTTACAGGAAGAGGGAAAAGGAACTTATTTGAGTGAATATGCGAATTTTGCTGCTGCCTTGACGGAAGGAAAAATCTTGTTGTTGGCAGATTTGCGCGGATTGGGGGAAACAACGGATCCTGCATTCTATACGGATGCTAAATATTGGAACCGTGAGTATCGCAATGCAATGGTCAGTATGCATATAGGGCGTCCTATTATGGGACAACGTGTTGTCGATATTTTGACTTTGCTTGATTTTTGTTCAGAACACGAATTTCTGAAAGGACACCCCGTCAAGGTATTTGCCAATGGTATTTATGGTCCGGTTGCAATTCATGCTGCTTATTTGGATGAAAGAATCAGCAGTGTGGAGATAAAACATAGTATGAAGACTTGGAAGGAATACATTGAGAGGCCTATGCAGTGGGATATGTATTCTAATGTGTTGTATGGTGCTTTGAAATATTATGATTTACCGGATTTGATAAGGTTAAGCAATTGTCCCATTCGTTTTGCAGATTAAAAAATAGAATTCATTTCCACTGTAGGAGCATATTAAATGCCCAAAGGAGGGCACAGCAATCTGCTCCTGCAGTGGATGGAATATATGGCTTGTCTATTTCTTTTCCAGAAAATCAGCACGCATCGGACTGAAACAATCTATCAGCATACCCGGCTCCAGGCATACACAACCATGTACAGCATCCGGTTCCTTATACAGACAGTCGCCGGCCGATACAATTTTTTTCACACCATTGATGGTAAACTCAAATTTTCCGCTTTCCACATATGTTACTTGTGAATGAACGTGATGGTGAACAGCTCCTACGGCACCTTTTTCAAATTTTACTTTAACAACCATGATGTCATCATTGTAACCCATGATCTGGCGCACTACACCTTCGCCTGCAGGTTCCCATTCTTTGCCTTCTGCAAAAATGAAGTTTTCACTACCTGTTTTCATAACCTTTTTTTCAGTGTTTTTGTTTGTTTCTTCAGTACACTCTTTGTTGCTCTCTTTTTTTTCACTTTGTGCATTGCAGCTCTGCAATAGTAGTGGTGCCATCAAGGCGCAAGCATACAATGCGGTTCTTACCTTACGATTCATGATCTTGCATTTAATATAAAATGAATAACTAAAACTTTTCTTCAAATATACTTATAATATGGGGAGGGTAGTTCGTCGTGATTAAAATATACGAGGAAAAGACCAAATATTACAAATCCAAGCTCCGGAAAATGGCTTATTTTGCTTCATAATGATATTTAAACTTGAATCAAAACACTAAAACAACAATGAAAAGCACATTAAAGAAGAACTGGGAAAGAATTGTCCTTTGCCTGTGCATGGCAAATTTTGCTTGTATAGGTATAGCCCAAACTAATAAAAAATTAGATGACCAAGTTATAAATACGATGAAAACCGCCACTCGGTTTATGATGGACAAAGTGAGTTATAATGGTGGCTTCGTATGGAATTATTTGCCGGATATGTCCCGTTCATGGGGAGAGATGGAAGCCAAGAGGACAATGGTATGGATTCAGCCGCCGGGAACTCCTTCTGTCGGTCATTTGTTGCTTGACGCTTATCATGCTACAGGAGATGAGTATTATTATGAAGCTGCGAAAAAAGTGGCTAACACCTTGATTTGGGGACAGCTTGAATGTGGCGGATGGAATTATGTGTTCGATTTTGCAGGAGAGAACTCCTTAAAGTCCTGGTATGATACCGTTGGTAAAAATGGCTGGCGTCTGGAAGAATTTCAACATTATTATGGAAATGCGACTTACGATGATGCGGGTACTATGGAGGCTGCCAAATTTCTACTTCGTATGTATGTGGAAAAAAATGATCCTGCTTTCCGTCCGGCTTTGGAGAAAACCATTGATTTTGTTTTGAAAAGTCAATATCCGGTGGGTGGATGGCCTCAACGGTATCCTTTGATGTATGATCACCCTTTTCAAGGTAAGAAAGATTATTCGTCTTTTATTACTCTGAATGATGATGTGATTCCTGATGCGACCGAGTTTTTGATTCAATGCTATCAGGCAATGGGGTTGCAAGGGGTAAAGGAGCCTATTATGCGTGCTATGTACTTGATGATTTCCCTTCAACAAGGGGAACCTTATGCAGGCTGGGCAGACCAATATACAGTAGATGATTTGAAACCGGCTCATGCCCGTTCTTATGAACCGCGCAGTGTGAACACCGGTACTACCGTCCGTCTTGTTAATTTAATGATGGATTACTATAAACTTACAGCTGATACTCGTTTCCTGTCGGGGATTCCTGCTGCAATTCGTTTTTTGGAATCAATGAAATTACCGGAATCGGATGTGAAGAAATGGAAGAGTCAGTCGACTAATCCGGAAGCTATTTTGGTTCCTCGTTTTGTAGATCCTGATACTGGTAAACCACTGTATGTCCATCGTAAGGGAAGTAATGTGAAAAACGGTACTTATTATATAGATCAGAATATAGAAAATACAATAGCTCATTATAATTCGGCAACTTTTGTGAATCCTGGTGAACTGCGTCGTCGTTATGAGGAAGTGAAAAAACTTCCTGTATCCGAATTGGCGAAGAATTCACCTTTGCTGCAGGATCATTTGGTTCCTTTACCTAAATATTATACTCGTTTACGTGGAAAAGCTACGGAAGAAGTTGCCCGGAAATTGGTGAAATCACTGACTAAGGACGGTTGCTGGCTCTCTCCTTTAAAGTCAACCTCGAACCCGTATAAGCCATATACTGTTTCAGGACCTAGTGAGGAAACGAAATATATAGCTACCTTTGTAGGGGACGAGCACGATACATCACCTTATCCGTGTACCACCGGAGAATTGTGCATCTCTGTTGGGGATTATATTGATAATATGATAAAATTAATTAGTTACCTTGAAAAGTAAAGTTTGTTAGGTATAGGTTTATGAAGAATACTGTAATTTGTTTATTGTTGTTCGGGATAAGTCTGACGGCTTCTGCTCAGGAAAAGGTGGAAACAGTCTCTATGCGTTATGAAACGCAGAATGATATGCCGCTGTTCTATCAGAAGATGAAAGAAAACCTGACTTATCCTATGGCATGGGGGAACTCTGCTATCCGAAATTTCGAAAAGTGGCGTGAGGAAGCTCGAAAAACGTTATTGGATTGCATGTTGCCTGCTCCTCCTGCTACGGCTTTTGATAAGGAAGTGATAGATACCGAGCAACGGAATGGATATAGGGCGGAGAAGATTTTGTTCAGTGTTTCGGAATATTCTCGTGTTCCTGCTTATCTGTTGGTTCCTGACGGGAATGGCCCGTTCCCGGCAGTATTGCTGCTTCACGATCACGGTGCGCATTTTTCGATAGGGAAAGAGAAGATGGTACGTCCGTTCGGTGTGGAAGCATCTGTACTGGCCGATGCGGACGATTGGGCGGAAAAATGTTATGACAAACAGTATGTAGGTGATTATCTGGCAAGTCACGGATATGTAGTGCTTGCTGTGGATGCCTTGTTTTGGGGGGAACGGGGACGTAAGGAAGGAGTACGCTATGACTCACAGCAAGCGTTGGCGGCCAATATGTTACAGATGGGAATGTCTTGGGGAGCCTTGATAGCCTGGGATGATATTCGTAGCGCGGAATTTCTGGCCTCATTGCCCATGGTTCATAAGGACAAGATAGGAACGATGGGTTTTTCCATGGGAGCACATCGTGCCTGGATGGTCAGTGCCGCTACAGATGTGGTGAAGGCAGGCGCTGCTGTGTGCTGGATGAATACTACAGATAGCTTAATGACACTTACCAATAATCAGAACAAAGGTGGGTCTGCTTATTCCATGATTATTCCCGGAATACGGAATTGGATGGATTATCCTCATGTGGCATCTATCGCCTGTCCCAAACCGATGTTGTTCATCAATGGCTTGCGGGACAAACTTTTTCCTGTAAAGGGCGTTGAAAGCGCTTTCTCTACCATGCAGGATGTATGGAAGAGTCAATCGGTAGAAAATCTGTTGACCACCAAGTTCTATGATTTGCCCCATTTTTGCAGTAAGGAGATACAGGATGATATACTTGAGTTCTTTAATCAAAATTTAAAATAAAAAGCGATGAAAATTAAGATGTTGATGGCATTTGTTGCCTTGTTGTTATTTTCTGCTTTTACGGCAGACCGCACAATTACTATCTTTATGATAGGTGACTCGACTATGGCCAACAAACCCTTAGAGGGAGGTAATCAGGAACGTGGATGGGGCCATGTGCTGGGAGGATATTTCAGTGAGAATATTCGTGTGGAAAACCATGCTAGAAATGGTCGGAGTTCTAAAAGTTTTATTGATGAAGGATTGTGGGAGGTAGTAATTAATAAAGTAAAGCCGGGTGATTATGTTTTTATTCAGTTTGGGCATAATGATGAGAAGGCCGATGAGAAACGTCATACTGATCCCGGATCTACTTTTGATGCCAATCTACGCCGTTTTGTAAAAGAAACACGTGCTAAAGGGGGAATTCCCGTGTTGTTCAATGCCATTGTCCGTCGTAATTTCCGGAATAATAAAAATGCGGTAGCCGAAGATGATGTGCGCAAGGATTTGTCAAAGGGGAGTGCTTCTCAAGATGGAGAAGTGTTGATTGATACTCATGGAAAATATTTGGAGTCTCCGCGTAACGTGGCAAAAGAGTTGGATGTGCCTTTTGTGGATATGAACAAGATAACGCATGATTTGGTGCAGGAGATGGGGCCGGAGGCTTCAAAAAAATTGTTCATGTGGATTCCTGAAGGTGTGTGTGCAGCTTGTCCGAAAGGGCGTGAGGATAATACGCACCTGAATGTATATGGGGCGCGTACTATTGCTGGTTTGACAGTGGATGCTATAGCTAAAGAGGTTCCTGCATTGGCGCCTTTTGTACGTCATTATGATTTTGTAGTGGCAAAAGATGGCAGTGGTGATTTCTTTACCATTCAGGAAGCGATTCATGCTGTCCCCGATTTTCGTAAAGCAGGACGCACTACTATTCTAGTCCGTAAAGGGGTATATAAAGAAAAAGTGGTTATTCCTGAAAGCAAGATTAGTATTTCTTTGATAGGTGAGGACGGAGCAATTCTGACAAATGATGATTTTGCTTCTAAAAAGAACTATTTCGGAGAAGAAATGTCTACCTCCGGTTCATCAACCTGTTATATTTATGCTCCCGATTTCTATGCTGAGAATATCACTTTCGAGAATAGTGCCGGCAGAGTGGGGCAGGCAGTGGCCTGTTTTGTTAGTGGAGATCGCGCTTATTTCAAAAACTGTCGTTTTTTGGGAAATCAGGATACTTTGTACACTTATGGCAAAGACAGTCGTCAGTTTTATGACCATTGTTATATAGAGGGTACGGTGGATTTTATTTTTGGCTGGTCTACGGCATTGTTTAAGGATTGCACCATCCATAGTTTGGGTGATGGGTATGTTACCGCTCCTTCTACAGATCAAGGCAAAAAATATGGCTATGTTTTTATAGGCTGTAAATTGACGGGTGTGGCTGAGGCTCAGAAGGTGTATTTGTCCCGTCCTTGGCGTCCTTATGCACAGGCTGTTTATATTCATTGTGATTTGGGAAAGCATATTCTTCCGGTGGGTTGGAACAACTGGGGCAAAAAAGAAAATGAGGAAACCGTATTCTATGCTGAATACCGGAATACGGGAGAAGGGGCGGCTACCGCTTCGCGTGCTTCGTTTGGAAAGCAGCTGAACGATATCAGTAATTATAATGAAGCACAGATTTTGGCAGGTGATGACGGGTGGAATCCGGTGGAAAATGGAAATGTATTGTTGCAGAATTTAAAGAGATAAGCTGTTCTTTCTACCAGTAATAATACTTTGTCACTGTAGGGAGGAATTCTATTTGTTCCTATGGAAAGTGTCAGGGAAGAGTAGAATGATAAAGGGGGGGATTTAACTTTTCCCCTTTTGTTTTTTTAGGAGCTTGTATATCAGTATCTCTCGTTTTTTATGTATTTTTGCCTACTATATATGAAAATCTACGAAATGAAAAGACACATTCTGTTTATACTTACTTTGCTGCTCTTTTTTCATGCAAAAAGTCAGCCTAATTGTATCTTTACTCATTATTCTTCGGAAAACGGCTTGTCTCAGAACTCCATCATGAGCATGGTACAAGACCATAATGGAGTTTTATGGTTCTCTACTTGGGATGGAATCAACCGGTTCAACGGTTATGACTTCAAAGTTTATAAAGCCAGACAAGGGAATAAAATTACTATGACTAACAACCGGGTAGACTTATTGGAAGTAGACCCTTATAATTATATTTGGCTGCAAACGTATGATTATCGTGTGTATCGTTTTGACCAAAGAACAGAGAAGTTCGAACAAATTCCTGCCGAAGGTGAAGAGGAGGGCATGCGTTTCTCTTCTATTAAAATATTGCCCGACAGTGTCATTTGGCTACTTTCTGAAAATGAGGGGGCTGTCCGTGTGAAAACAAACCCTAAAGATTACAGTATAACTACCCAAGTATATGCTACTCATAGTCGTGGAGGAAATGCCGTTCATATTAATCAGGTTTTTAGCGATGCTTACAATCAAGAGTGGTTGCTTACTGATAACGGTCTGCTGAAGATTACGAATGATAAAGAAGAGCCTGTCTCTTATTTTGTGAATATCCAGTCAGGCAAAGATGAACCCGTACAGGCCTTCTACTCTTTTTGCAGTTATGGTGACGAACTTTATTTTGGATCAGACAGAGGACGGATATGGTGCTATTCTTTGCAGAATGAAATCTTTCGTCTTTGGGAATTGCCGGTAAAGGATAAAGTGATTGCTATAAATGAAATAAAAGGTACGGGGCTGTTGATAACAACTGCCCATGAAGGATTGATATTGTACCATTCGGATACAAAAGAGTGTAAAGTCTATAATAAGTCCAATTGTCCCGAATTCCCGGCAGACGCTTTCCGTTCTGTTTATGTTGACAGTAAGCAGGAAGCATGGTTTGAGATGACCGAATGGGGAAAGGTTTGTCATTTCAATCCTTTGACAGAAGTATTTAAGCAAGAAAAGATGCAAGTGGAGCCTCGTGGTGCCGATCGTTCCTATCCCAGTTTTCATATTTGTGAAGACTTGAACGGTAATTTGTGGGTACATCCGCAAGGAGGAGGGCTTTCTTGGTATGACAGAGAGGCAAATCGGCTGTTACCTTTCTATAATGACCCCGATTCACCCGATTGGCACTTTTCCAATAAATTACATTCCATGTTATCCGATAAGCAAGGCAATCTTTGGTTATGTACTCATTCTAAGGGGTTGGAGAAGATTACTTTTTTAGGAAGCCAGTTCCATATTTATCCCCGCATGGGTCACAGTTATGACTTGAATTCCAATACGGTACGTGCGTTGTTTGAAGATAGCGAACATCGCATCTGGATGGGAAAACGGGATGGTCAGATTGAAATTTATTCTTCTGATTTAGATTTTCAGGGTATTCTGACTGAAGAGGGGGATATAGCCAAATCTGGCAGGCCGTTACGGGGAGTTCCTTATCATATCATGCAAGATTCTCACGGAAACATTTGGATTGCGACCAAAGGGGATGGTATTATTCTGGCAGAAAAGGAGGGGACCCATTTTAAGTTTACTCGATTCAAATATGATGAAGATGATATTTATAGCCTGAGTCATAATAGTGTTTACTGGTTACATGAAGACAAGCATGGACGCATTTGGGTGGCAACTTTCGGTGGAGGGTTGAATTATATTCAGAAAACTCCTGAAGGGAAATATGTGTTTATTAGTTCTAGAAATAACCTGAAAGGTTTTCCGTATGACCGTTGTTACCGTGTACGCCATATCACTTCTGACAAGAAGGGGAATATATGGGTGGGGAGCAGTGATGGCGCGCTTAGTTTTAAAGAGGATTTTAAAGATCCGGAGTCGATTGTGTTCCATCTTTATGCACGTATCCCCGATGATATGAATTGTCTGAGCAACAATAACGTATATCGGATTGTAACCACTTCTCAAGGAGAAGTTTATTTGGCTACATTTGGGGGTGGTCTTAACCGGCTTGTTTCCATGAACGGAGAAGGGGGAGCTGTATTTAAATCTTATACAGTGAAGAATGGCCTGCCTTCAGATATCCTGTTGTCTGTAGAAGAGGATGGCGCAGGAAACTTGTGGATAAGTACGGAAAACGGATTGAGTAAATTTATTCCGTCCGAACAACGTTTTGAGAATTATAATGAAAGGGATTTTGGTGGTAAGATACGTTTTGAGGAAGGAACATCGTTGAAGCTTGGTCCCGGCACTATTTTGTTTGGCACCAGTCGTGGCGTGCTTTATTTTGAACCGGAGCACATTAAGAAGAGTAATTATGTTCCATCCATTATTTTAGGTACTTTGAAGATATCCAATCAGGAGGTAGTTCCAGGCGTACCGGGAAGCTTGTTGCGGCAGTCACTCAATAATACAGAACATCTGGTGCTTTCACATAAGGAGAATATTGTAACCTTATCGTTTGCTGCGTTGGATATGATTTATCCTGAAAATATCCGTTATGCTTATCGTTTACGCGGATTTGATAAAGAATGGAATTATGTAGACAGACAGCGTACCGCTACATATACTAATCTTCCGAAAGGAGAGTATGTCTTTCAGGTTAAATCGACCAATAGTGATGGGGTTTGGGTAGAGAATGAGCGCAGTTTGAGAATCACCATTCAGCCTTCGTTTTGGGAAACGGCTTGGGCTATGGCAATTTATATTCTTGCTTTTCTGTTGATTCTGTTTTCAGGAGTATATATATTGTTTACTATTTATCGTCTGAAACATGAAGTGTCTGTGGAACAGCAGGTTTCTGATATAAAGCTTCGCTTTTTTACAAATATTTCTCACGAACTTCGCACTCCGCTGACATTGATTGCAGGTCCTGTGGAATATGTTCTGAAAAACAAGACTTTGCCGGATGATGTACGTGAACAATTGCATGTAGTGGAACGTAATACCGACCGTATGCTTCGCTTGGTGAACCAAATTCTTGATTTCCGCAAAATACAGAAAAATAAGATGAAGTTGCGTATAGAGCAGATAGATATTGTTCCTTTTGTACGCCATATCATGGATAATTTTGAATCGCTGGCCGAAGAGCATCATATTGATTTTGTATTCGAAAGTGAAATGCCTTCCTTGAAACTGTGGGTAGATGCGGATAAGTTGGAAAAGATTGTCTTCAATCTGCTTTCCAATGCTTTCAAGTATACTCCACAGGGTAAGATGATTACGCTTTTCATTCATGAAAATGAACATAATGTGGCGATTGGTGTGCAGGATCAAGGTATAGGAATTTCTGAAAGCAAGAAAGCTTCCCTTTTTGTCCGTTTTGAAAATCTGTTGGACAAGAATTTGTTTAATCAGCAAAGTTCTGGTATCGGTCTTTCTTTGGTTAAGGAATTGGTGGAACTGCACAAAGCGACTATCCGTGTGGATAGTAAAGAGGGGGAGGGCAGTTGTTTCACGGTTGAGTTTTTGAAAGGCAAGGAGCACTATACGGAGAATGTAGAGTTCATTCTCTCTGATTCTGTCGAAATGAGGCCGGAAGAGGTGAAAGAATCTGTTCAGGGACATGAAGAGAAGAGGAATGAAAGCAAAACGATGTTGCTGGTTGAAGATAATTTGGAACTTCGTTTCTTTTTGCGTAGTATCTTCATCTCAAATTTCAACGTCATAGAGGCTGTCAATGGGGCTGAAGGTTTGGATAAGGCTTTGAAGTTTGTTCCGGATATTATTATTAGTGATATCATGATGCCGGAAAAGGATGGTATTACCATGACAGAAGATTTGCGTGCTAATATGGCGACCAGTCACATTCCAGTCGTTTTACTGACGGCTAAAACGGATATGGACAGTAAGTTGGAAGGTATGGAACTGGGAGTTGAGGATTATATAACGAAACCGTTCAGTGCTACTTACCTGAAGGCCAGGGTGGAGAATATTCTGACACAACGTGTCAAGTTGCAACAGTTGTATTGTGCGAATCTGATGAATATTCAGCCTGTTGCGGAGGAAGAACAGCAAACACAGCCTGAGATGTCTTCCCATGACCGTAAGTTTATGGAGAAACTGACGGAATTAATGGAGAAGAATATGGATAATGGCGATTTGATCGTGGATGATTTGGTACAGGAGCTTGCGGTGAGCCGTTCTGTCTTTTTCAAGAAACTGAAGACCCTGACAGGACTTGCCCCCATTGAGTTTATTAAAGAGATGCGTGTGAAACGTGCCGCACAATTGATAGAGAGTGGTGATTATAATATGACACAGATTGCTTATATGGTGGGTATTAATGATCCTCGTTATTTCAGCAAATGTTTTAAACAACGTTTTGGTATGACACCTACCGAATATAAAGAGAATGCGAAAAATAAGCGATAACTTTTGCTGCTGTTGGTTGGTTTTTGCAGCGTTTGTTTTTTTGATTTCTTGAACGGTATGTTTAAATGTAGGGTGTTTCTTTTGTTATGTGAGTGAGTTGCTCATGTTATTTTATTATTTTTCCGGATATGCAATGGGGGTTTTTCTGAATTTTTAGTCTTTTACATAGATAATGAACTAAAAAGAAGAAAAAGATGAAAAAAGTAATTTTATTTATGGCAGGTATTTTGGCGAGTATGATGTTGAACGCTCAGTCTCGTTGGAGTGTTACGCCGGAAGCCGGCTTGGTAGTGAATAAGGAAAATGAAGGGACATCAGTTACATTAGGTTTTAAAGCCGGTGCCGGTGTGTTGTATCAGTTAAAGGAAGGGGTGGGAAAGAAGCCTTCTTTTGGCTTGAAGTCCGGGGTTTATATCTTAATGCAGAAAGGTGGGTATCATCCTATGAGCTGGGGAAACATATCAACAGGGGGAGGATTTAGCATGGATTATGAAAAAACGAATGTTGAGTCCACGCGTTATTATTTGCAATTGCCTGTTATGGCTCATTGGGGGTTTAAACTTTGTGATGATGTGCGTCTTAAATTAGCAGTAGGACCTTATGTAGCTGTAGGAATTGGTGGACGTACTAATGCTTATGTTTCTTCCTCAAAATATAATATAGATGAAGAAACAGGTGTTGGACAGTACGAATACCGGAATGATTATTACCGGTTTGGCACATTTAAAGGAAAAACAGTAAATGAGGAATTTGGTTTTGAGGCGTCCCCTCGTTTGGATTGGGGAGGAACGGCTTCTGTCGGGATTGCTGTTAAACGGATTTCATTTACTATCGGGTATGATTTGGCTTGGGGAAAATATAATAAGGAACAGAATGATTTAAGGATACGGAATCATATGGTTAGCTTTACTTCAGGGTATAGTTTCTGATAAGAAAAGGATAAATGAAACAAACATACACAAAATTCTTTGTTTAAGATTGTTAAATGAAGAATTTTGTGTATGTTTGTTTTTTATAAACACGATAAAAGTTCAATCTATGAGGAAAATGCTATTCATTACCCTTTTAATGGGCGGTCTGTGTACGACAGTTTCTGTTGCAAAAGCGCAGGAACGCTTGCCGGAATATCTGCAGGCAGAGAAATACACACAAGAAAAATTGAACACCATGTTGTTTTCTACTGTGGTGGATCCGCATTGGTTCCAGAAAGGTAATAATTTCTGGTTCGAGTACAAAACAAGTGAAGGAACCTTTTGGTATGTGGTTGATCCGGCTGCCCGGACAAAGAAGCTTTTGTTTGATAGGGATGAATTAGCTTCCCAGCTTACCGAAATTGTAAAAGATCCCTTTGAGGCACGCCATTTGCCAATCACAAATCTGAAAGCGGAAGAAGATGGGCGTACCTTTACTTTTGAAGTAAAGTCAACAAAAGATGCGACACCAAAGAAAGATGGCAAGGATAAGAAGGACAAGAAGAATGAGAAGGAAATCTTTTATTTTTCTTATGACTATCCTACCCGTAAATTGACTCATCTGAAAGATAAAGAAGACGACCTGAAGAAAATCTATTGGGGATCGGTCTCTCCTGATGGTAAAACGGTGATTTATGCCAAGGATTTGAATTTGTATCGCATGAGTCGTGAAGATTATGAAAAGGCGAAAAAAAATGAAAAGGATAGTACGATCGTGGAAATCCAGCTTACTACAGATGGCATGAAGGATTTTGGCTATGGTATTCCCTATAGTATGTTGAATACAGATACTTTATGTAATGGCAAGCGTCGTCGTGTAGGTGGAGTGTGGTCTCCGGATTCACGTTATTTTGCTATGACAGTTTCTGACGATCGCGCTGTGAAAGAGTTATGGGTAATAAATTCGATGGCCTGTCCACGTCCCACATTGGAAACTTATAAATACCAGATGCCGGGAGAAAAGGAAGCTCCCATAGAACACCTGTACTTGTTTGACTTGGTTGATAATAAACGTAAGGAAATTAAAGTAGCAGCTTATAAAGATCAAAGCATTGGCCTGGAATACAAACCAATGATGCAAAAACAGCGTGATATGGAAGATCAGGCTGCCGTTTGGCAGGGTGATAACAACCGTTTCTTCCTGACCCGCAGCAGCCGTGATTTACATCGGATTGATGTTTGTTCCTATACGATAGGACAGGATTCTGTTGTACCAGTAATAAAGGAACGGATGAATACCTATCAGGAAACTCGTCCTTTAAGAGTCTTGAATGGTGGAAAGGAAATTATTCAATGGAGTGAGCGTGATGGTTGGGCACATCTTTATTTATATGATGATCAGGGTAATTTGAAAAATCGTATCACAAAAGGTCCCTGGCACGTGGAGGAAATCTTGAAAGTAGATGACAAGGCGCGTGTGATTTATTTTACTGCCAATGGAATGAATGCGAAAGAACATCCTTATTATGAACATTTGTATCGTGTGAATCTGGATGGCAGCGGTTTGAAATTACTGACCAAAGGGGATTATTTCCATCGTGTGGAAGTGGATGATGATGCTCGTTTTGTGGTGGATAACTATTCGCGTGTAAATACGGTGCCCTGCGCCATCCTGCTGGATACTAATGGCAATAAGGTAATGGATATTCAGGAGAGTGATTTTTCACAGCTTTTTGCTGCCGGTTATAAATTTCCGGAAATATTTAAGGTAAAGGCGGCTGATGGCGTGACAGATCTGTATGGTGTGATGTATAAACCTTTTAATTTTGACTCAACTAAGGTTTATCCTATTGTGGATTATGTTTATCCTGGGCCACAGGTGGAAGGTGTTTATTATCCGTTTACCCGTATGAGCCCCCGTACCGACCGTTTGGCACAGGCCGGATTTATTGTTATTTCTGTGGGACAACGCGGCGGGCATCCTAGCCGCTCTAAATGGTATCATAATTATGGATATGGAAATATGCGTGATTATCCGCTGGCCGATCATAAATATGCTATCGAGCAATTGGCGCAGCGTCATCATTTTATAGATATAGATAAGGTTGGTATTCATGGACATTCGGGAGGTGGATTTATGAGTACGGCGGCTATGTGCCAATACCCGGATTTCTTCAAAGTGGCTGTTTCTTGTGCCGGAAATCATGATAACAATATCTATAACCGTTGGTGGAGTGAAACGCATCACGGCGTAAAAGAGGTGGTGAGTGAGAAAGGGGATACAACTTTCGTTTATAAGATTGCTACTAATCCTGAAATAGCGAAGCAATTGAAAGGAAATTTGTTACTGATTCATGGTGATATTGATAATAATGTGCATCCGGGCAATACCTTGCGGGTAGTTGACGCCTTGATTCGTGCCGGGAAGCGTTTTGATATGCTGATTCTTCCTCAACAGCGTCATGGATTCGGTGATATGAATGAATATTTCTACTGGAAACTGGTTGATTACTTTTCCGAACATCTGAAAGGGAAAAGTGAAAAATCGGTAGATATACCGAAACGGTAGATTTAGGGTCATTGCCGGACGAATATGAAAGGAGCACAGAGGTTCGTGTCATTAAGATACCTTTGTGCTCCTTGTTGTTTTTATATTATAGCAGACTGTTGATATAAGCCTTCATGTCCGGTGTAGCGGATTTTGCTTCCAGATACAGTTTATACTGCGCTTTGGTGCGTACCAGATTATGGTCTTTATACCGGGTTTGATAATACGTGTCTCCGTTTATATAATCTGCTAAAAAGCGTACAGCTTGCATATAGGGGAACAGGGTGGCAGCGTAAGGTAGCATTTCTATTTCGAGAGGAGTCAGGAAAGTCCGGGCCGATTCAATATAACCTTTGGTAAATGCTTTGAAGATTTCCATGTTGAACTTCACCTTATTTAAATCAGCCTCATCCTCCTTGCCGGTATTGGCTGCCGAACGGAGGAAATCACCGAAATCGGAGAAAATGAAACTGGGCATTACCGTGTCCAGGTCAATGACACACAACACTTTTCCGTTTTCATCAAATAACATGTTGCTTACTTTTGTGTCACAGTGGCAGATGCGTTTGGGCAATTTGCCTTCACGGTAAAAACGTTCAGCGCTGCACATCGTATCAGCATCTTTTTCTATAGCGTCCACTATGTCCTGTACTTCTGCCAAACGGCCGGATATGTTGGCGGATACGGCTTCACGTAATTGTTTTAAGCGGAATTCCATATTGTGGAAATCGGGGATGATTTCTCCGAGTTGTTCGGGCACATCAGCCAGCATGGCCTGGAATTCACCAAACTTCAGTCCTGCCAGATAGGAAGATTCCGGTGTAACTGTTTCCAATGTTTGTGAACGCGGAATAAATATTGAAATTCGCCAATAACCTTCTCCGTCATAGAAATAGGTCTTGCCATTGGTGGAAGGTAGAAAATGGAGTACCTTACGTTCAATGTCCTCTTCGTGTCTGGCTTCCAGCTTTTGGCGGATGTGTCTGGTTACTACTTCTATATTGTGTTGCAGCATTTCAATATTGGTAAATATTAAATGGTTGATTCGTTGCAATACATAGTCAGGCTCTTCAGGAGATACCGATTTTACCAGATAAGTCTGATTGATGAGGCCGGATGTCAAAGCTTTGATTTCTTTCACTTCACCCACTTTGGGGAACTGTTTGATAATTTTTTTGAGGTTTTCCATAGGTTTGTTTAAATAATGTCTATATATACGAAACAAAGATAACTTCTTTCCTTCAATTGGAGGAAAGAAGTTATCTTAAAAAACATATAATAGGAATATAAATCTTTTTATTTTTTCAAATCAGTCTGGAACATACGGTCGGCGCGTAACAGATGACGCCAGTAGGAAACCAATTCTTGTGATTCCTGCAATACATTGAGGTACACCATGGAAGCTTTTACATTGACATCCCGTTCTTGTATGCGGTCCATCTGTTCTTTGCGCAAGGTAGAGATCTTGCCTTTCAGAAGGGCGCCTTCACGTAGCAAGGCATCAGTCTGATCGTAGGCCTTGTTGGCAAGTACTTCAGTAGCCTTGGTCATTAATGCGGTCATCTCATCGCGGATAGGGATGAACTCGTTAGTGGCACGTTCCGATAATGGGGTGAACTTATTGTCCACATGTTCTTTACAAGGATCGCAGATACGTTTCAGACAGTAAAGCATTTGTTCACAACTGTTGCTTCCCAAGTGGAACCAAGTGTTTTTCTCGATAGCAGTAAAGTTGTCTATACGGCGCAGACCTAGTATTTCTTTACGGCGTATCTTTTTTAACATTTCTTTCTGATTGTCGGTATTGTTCACGGCCTTGCGCAGAGCTTTCAGATTTTCGTTGATGAAACCGTCGGTTATCTGCCGGTAGGTTTCATTGGTGAATGCCATTTCGGCTACCAATGTGTTATTTACATGCTGGCGGAGCAATCTCCAACGCTCTTCTTTGTCTTTACTGGCAATGAGGCGGGAGAATATGTCGTCTTTGCCTTTATCCTTCTGTTTCTTGCTGTAGTGTATGTTGCTGCGCACCAATAAGAAGATGGCAAGTGCAATAAGGGCCAACATGGCGAATGTGCCTCCATAATACATGATGAGCGTAACCACAAAACAGATAGTGAAAGCGGCTCCGGCAGTGATGAACCATCCACCGATAACAGAAAGCACACCGGTGATACGGTATACGGCACTGTCACGGCTCCAGGCACGGTCGGCTAATGAACTACCCATAGCTACCATGAAAGTTACGTAAGTGGTAGAAAGAGGGAGTTTCAAAGAGGTTCCCAAAGCTATGAGCAGACCGGCCAGTACCAAATTGACAGAAGCGCGTATCAAATCAAATGCTGCCCCGTTCTCCATAATCATCACATCTTTGTTAAAACGGCTGTCGGCCCATCGTTTCAGATTGTCGGGCAATATTTTGGCTATACTTTCCGAAGCGCTCATGGTAGAACGGACAATACTGCGTGCTACAGCGGAAGAACCAAACATTTCGTCACCTTCATCCTGACGCGAGAGATCTACCGAAGTCTTCACTACATTTTGCGCTTTTTTTGAAGTAATCAGCGCATATACCATAATGACGCCTGCTAAAAATAAAAAAAGAAATGGGGTTTTAGCCGGACCATTCAGTGAGTTCATCAAGTATCCCATTGGTTCACCGTTTCCATTAGCCATGAAGTCTGTATAAGCTGAGAAACCTGCCAAGGGCACACCGATGAAGTTTACTAAGTCATTGCCTGCAAAAGCCATAGCTAAGGCAAAAGTACCTAACATTACCACCACCTTGAATACATTTATCTTGCACCAATGCAATATTTGCATCAGAATGGTGAAGAACACAAAACTGCAACTTACTAACATCAAGGTGTTTTCCTGAATCCAATGTTTGTTTTCGGTGGTCATGAAGGCGGAATCTTTCAGACCTTTTATCAACATGAAGTAGATAATGGCCGTAACAGCAATACCGCCGAACAGTCCGATAGTGTATTTCAGTTTCTTTGTATAATTAAATGTGAAGAGAAGACGGGAGAGATATTGTACTAATGTGCCGAAGAAGAAAGCTACTGCTACTGAGAGGAAGATACCTAAAATGACGGACAATGCCTTTTCCGTATTCAGCAGATCAGCAAATCCTAGCATTCCAGTTTCGTCTCCTGCTATTTTGATAAGAGCTAGAACGAAAGTACCTCCCAATAGTTCGAATACCATGGATACGGTAGTGGAGGTAGGCATTCCTAAGGAATTGAAAATATCCAATAGGACTACGTCTGTTACCATAACTGCTAGAAAGATACACATTAACTCCTGAAAATAAAATTGTTCAGGCCTGAAAATACCGTGCCGTGCGATTTCCATCATACCGTTGCTCAGTGTGGCGCCGATGAAGATACCGAAAGCGGCAATGGCGATGATGGTCTTGAATGACGCGGCTTTAGCACCGATGGCGGAATTCATAAAGTTCACTGCGTCGTTGCTGACGCCTACTACCAAATCGAATATAGCTAGCAGAAAAAGGAATACGACGATTCCCAAAAACATTGTTTCCATATAATTTTGTCTCTCTATTTTATTGGGCGCAAAGGTACGGGAGGTATATTATGATAAAATGTCATATATGTTACATTTGTGTTACAGGCGTTTTTTTGTTCGCCACGGATTGCACGGATTCACACAACTTGATTTTTAATTTATTATTATCCATATTTAGTGGCGGATCTCTTCTTTTTTGAAACAAATATGAGTGGATAAATAATATTTCACGTTTATGTGTGGAATTTATAGAGTGAAAATTTATACCTTTGTAGCCCAAATACTTAATCTATAAAAAATGTCAGAGGCTAAGAGAATTAAAACCGCATTGGTGTCGGTTTATCACAAAGAAGGTTTGGACGAGATTATAACCAAACTACACGAAGAAGGAGTAGAGTTCCTGTCAACAGGAGGTACAAGACAGTTTATCGAATCTTTAGGTTTCCCTTGCAAAGCGGTGGAGGATCTTACTACTTATCCCTCTATTTTGGGCGGACGTGTGAAGACACTGCATCCTAAAGTCTTTGGAGGTATTTTATGCCGTCGTGGTTTGGAACAAGATATGCAACAGATAGAAAAATATGAAATACCCGAAATAGATTTGGTCATCGTTGACCTGTATCCGTTTGAGGCAACTGTGGCTTCGGGGGCCGAAGAACAAGCTATCATCGAAAAAATTGATATAGGTGGTATTTCTTTGATTCGTGCTGCTGCTAAGAACTTTAATGATGTGGTGATTATCGCTAGTCAGGCACAATATAAGCCGTTCCGTGATATGTTGCTGGAACATGGCGCTACTACTTCACGCGAGGAACGCCGTTGGTTCGCAAAAGAAGCGTTTGCTGTTTCTTCTCATTATGATTCTGCTATCTTTAACTATTTTGATGGTGGTGAAGGTTCGGCTTTCCGTTGCGCGGTGGAAGAACAAAAACAACTTCGTTATGGTGAAAATCCTCATCAGAAAGGTTATTTCTATGGAAATCTGGATGCGATGTTCGACCAGATTCATGGAAAAGAAATTTCCTATAACAATTTGTTGGATATCAATGCGGCCGTTGATTTGATTGATGAATTTGATGAGGTGACATTTGCCATTCTGAAGCATAATAATGCCTGTGGATTAGCTTCGCGCCCTACTGTGCTGGAAGCATGGAAAGATGCGTTGGCAGGCGATCCGGTGTCGGCTTTCGGAGGTGTGTTGGTTACTAATGCCGTGATTGATAAAGAAACAGCGGAAGAAATCAATAAACTGTTCTTTGAGGTAATTATTGCTCCGGATTATGATGTAGATGCATTAGAGATTCTGGGACAGAAGAAGAACCGTATTATTTTGGTTCGTAAGGAAGCTAAATTGCCGAAGAAACAATTCCGTTCTTTATTGAATGGGGTTTTGGTTCAGGAAAGAGACCTGGACGTGGAAACTCCTGCCGACTTGAAGCAGGTTACTGAAAAAGCTCCTACGGCGACTGAAATAGAAGATATGTTATTTGCAAATAAGATTGTGAAGAATAGTAAAAGTAATGCTATTGTACTGGCCAAGAACAAACAACTGCTGGCTAGCGGTGTAGGTCAGACTTCACGTGTGGATGCATTGAAACAAGCCATTGAAAAAGCAAAATCATTTGAGTTTGATTTGAATGGCGCAGTGATGGCCAGTGATGCTTTCTTCCCTTTCCCCGATTGTGTAGAGATAGCGGATAAGGAGGGTGTGAAAGCTGTTATCCAGCCGGGAGGCTCTGTAAAAGACGAGTTGACTTTCCAATACTGCAATGAACATGGTGTAGCTATGGTCATTACAGGGATTCGTCACTTTAAACACTAAGATCATTGCAATTTACCATTTGCGGCTACAATCGGACTGTTTATACAGCATTGTTCAGGTAAATGGTAAATTGCAAATGTCAATTGTAAATTGCTAAATTGTAAATGAATTTATGGGATTATTCTCCTTTACACAAGAGATTGCGATGGACCTTGGCACTGCCAATACCATCATTTTAAATAACGGGAAGATTGTAGTGGACGAACCTTCGGTCGTTGCGCTTGATCGCCGTACCGACAAGATGATTGCCGTAGGCGAACGGGCTAAAATGATGTACGAGAAGGAAAATCCGAATATTCGTACTGTACGTCCGCTACGCGACGGGGTTATTGCCGACTTTAATGCCTGTGAACAGATGATGCGCGGTTTAATAAAGAAAGTGAACATGGGTAATCGTTTCTTTTCTCCTTCTTTGCGTATGGTGATCGGAGTTCCCTCAGGTAGCACTGAAGTAGAGCTTCGTGCGGTACGTGACAGTGCTGAGCATGCGGGAGGACGGGATGTTTATTTGATTTTTGAACCTATGGCCGCGGCTATTGGTATCGGCATTGATGTAGAGGCTCCTGAAGGTAATATGATTGTTGATATAGGTGGTGGTTCTACAGAAATTGCCGTGATTTCATTGGGTGGTATTGTTTCCAACAATTCGATACGTATTGCCGGTGACGATCTTACAGCCGATATTCAGGAATATATGAGCCGCCAGCACAATGTGAAGGTGAGTGAACGTATGGCCGAACGTATCAAGATACATGTAGGCGCTGCCTTGACTGATTTGGGAGATGATGCTCCCGAAGATTACATTGTACGCGGGCCTAACCGTATCACTGCTCTTCCCATGGAAGTTCCGGTGTGTTATCAGGAGGTGGCGCATTGTTTGGAAAAGAGTATTGCAAAAATTGAAACAGCTATCCTTAGTGCATTGGAACAGACTCCGCCTGAACTTTATGCTGATATTGTTTTGAACGGTATTTATTTGGCTGGTGGTGGTGCTTTGCTGCGCGGTTTGGACAAGCGTCTGACAGACAAAATCAATATTCCGTTCCATATAGCCGAAGATCCTTTGCTGAGTGTGGCGAAAGGTACCGGTATTGCACTGAAGAATGTAGATCGTTTCTCTTTTTTGATGCGGTAAATGATTTGCTAATGAGGCAGTTTGCTAATTTGCTAATGCCATGCGGTATGGATAGCGCAGTACATTGGCACATTGGCAAATTAGCACATTGAACAATTGGTATTAATGAAAAATCTGCTGAATTTCTTTTTAAAGTATAACTACTGGTTTCTCTTTGTTCTTTTGGAGATAATCAGTTTTGCTTTATTATTCCGCTTCAACAGTTATCAGGGGAGTGCGTTCTTTACATCTGCTAATTTTGTTTCGGGAGCTATGTATGATGCAGCCAATAATGTTACCGGATATTTTCATCTGAAAACGATCAACGATGAGTTGGTACAGAAAAATGTGGAACTGGAATTGCAGTTGGAGAGTATCCGTAAAGTTTTGATTGAAGCGACGGAAGACAGCAGTGGTGTAGAACAGCTTAAGCAGGAAGCATTGGCAGGATATGATATATTCAAGGCTAGCGTGATAAATAACAGTGTGACTCATGCTGATAACTATATTACACTTGACAAAGGAGAAGCGGATGGCATTCGTAGTGAGATGGGAGTGGTAAATGGAAGCGGTGTGGTTGGTATTGTTTATCTCACCTCTCCACATTACTCCATTGTCATTCCGGTATTGAATTCCAAAAGCAGTATTAGCTGTAAGATAAAACGGAGTGATTATTTCGGCTTCTTGAAATGGGATGGCGGTTCATCCGAATTTGCTTTTATAAAGGATATGCCCCGTCATTCATTATTTTCTTTAGGTGACACCATTGTAACCAGTGGACACAGTGCTGTTTTCCCTTCCGGCATTCCGGTGGGTACGGTAGATGATATCGCCGATAGTCACGATGGCTTGTCTTATTTGCTGCGGGTGAAACTATTTACGGACTTCGCCCGTTTGAATGATGTGCGCGTAATTGCCCAAAAAGGGCAGGAGGAACAATTGGAGTTGGAAAAGCAGGTAAAAACGACTAAGTAAGAAGGTTGATGTTGACTTATCTACAAAGAATAGAGTGGTTTATCGGACTGGTACTGTTGCAAGTGCTGGTGCTGAATCATATGCATATCAACGGGTATGCCACTCCTTTCTTTTTTATCTATTTTGTTTTGAAGTACAATTCGGGAGTTAGCCGTAATGTCCTTATGATATGGGCATTCCTGTTGGGATTGACAGTCGATATATTAGGCAACACTCCGGGGATGAATGCGGCTGCGGCCACTGTACTGGCTTTTATGCGTGAACCTGTATTACGATTAGTCACGCTCCGCGATAGCGTCGAGGATTTTGAACCGGGTATCAAGAGTATGGGATTCTCGCCTTTCTTCCGGTATATCTTATTGTGTACTTTCTTATTTTGTACCATTTTACTTGTCATAGATACTTTTTCATTCTTCAACCTGCCTGTCTTATTGTTGAAAATATTGACAGATGCCTCAATAACCATCATTTGTATATTGTGTGCTGAGGCGATCAGGAGGAAAAAATAGTGGAAAGAGATTATAATCTGGAGAAGCGGAAATATGTAATCGGTGCATCGGTGATCGTTATTGTGCTGATTTACCTGATACGTCTTTTTACCTTGCAGATTATGAGTGAGGATTATAAAAAGAACGCCGATAGCAACGCTTTTCTGAACAAGACACAATACCCTAGCCGTGGGGTGATGTACGATCGGAACGGTAACCTGCTGGTGTATAACCAACCTGCCTATGACGTTACGATGGTGATGAAAGAGGTGCACAACCTTGATACGCTTGATTTATGTAAAACATTGAATATTACCCCCGACTATTTTAAAAAGCGTATCCGCGAGATAAAGGACAGACGTTCCAATCCGGGCTACTCTCCATATACTCATCAGGTATTTATGACCCAGCTTTCGGCAGAAGAGTGCGGAGTCTTCCAAGAAAAACTGTTCAAGTTTCCCGGTTTCTATATTCAGCGGCGTACTATCCGCCAGTATAATTACAATGCGGCTGCTCATGTTCTGGGAGATATTGCAGAAGTGTCCAAGGGGGATATTGAAGCCGATGATTACTATGTACGCGGTGACTTCATAGGGAAACAGGGGGTGGAACGCTCATACGAAAAACAGTTGAGGGGCGAGAAAGGAGTGGAGATATTACTGCGCGATGCCCGTGGACGTATTCAGGGACGGTATATGGACGGGAAATATGACAAGACTCCCGTTCCGGGGAAGAATCTGAAACTAGGTATAGACATAGAGCTTCAGATGTTGGGAGAGCGTCTGTTGGAAGGGAAGATAGGCAGTATAGTGGCTATCGAGCCATCCACAGGAGAAATACTTTGTATGGTATCTGCTCCCACTTTTGACCCAAGATTGATGGTGGGGCGCCAACGGGGTAAAAATCATCTGGAACTGGCGCGTGACAGTTGGAAACCATTGCTGAACCGTTCTATTATGGGGCAATTCCCACCGGGATCTACTTTCAAGACTACTCAGGCGTTGACTTTCCTGCAAGAGGGGATTATTACTCCTCAGACAGCCTATTCTTGCTATCATGGCTTTGTGTATGCCGGTCTTAGGGTGGGCTGCCACTCTCATGGGTCGCCCCTGCCTTTGGTGCCTGCCATTGCAACTTCCTGTAACGGTTATTTCTGTTGGGGGTTGTTTCACATGATAGGGGCGAAGAAGAAGTATGGTTCTGTACAGACTGCCATGAATACATGGCGTGATTATATGGTTTCTATGGGATTTGGTTATCCTTTGGGAGTAGACCTTCCGGGTGAGAAGCGTGGGATGATCCCGAATGCTGCTTATTATGATAAGAACTATCGGGGATCATGGAACGGACTGACGATTATTTCTATTTCCATCGGCCAGGGGGAAGTGACGGCTACTCCGTTGCAGATTGCTAACCTTGGGGCTACTATTGCTAACCGGGGCTATTATATTACTCCGCATGTAGTGAAAGAAGTGGAAGACGAGCCGTTGGATACCCTGTATACGACCAAACGTTATACTAAAGTAAGCCGTGAACATTATCAGACGGTAGTCGAAGGTATGCGTTCGGCAGTATTGGGAGGAACTTGCCGTAATGCGAATATTCCGGGAATTGAAGTGTGTGGCAAGACAGGTACGGCGCAAAACCGTGGAAAGGACCATTCTGCTTTTATGGGGTTTGCACCAATGAATGATCCTAAGATTGCCGTGGTAGTCTATGTAGAGAATGGAGGTTGGGGAGCAACCTATGGTGTACCTATCGGTGCATTGATGATGGAGAAATATTTAAAAGGCGAACTTTCACCGGAAAGTGAGGCGAAAGCGGCGGAAATACAAAACAGACGAATAGATTATGGCATACACGAACGATAGTATATGGAAATCAGTGGACTGGATGACTATCTGCATTTATCTGATGCTGGTTATCTTTGGATGGTTCAGCGTATGTGGAGCCAGCTATGATTATGGTGAGATTGATTTTTTTAGTTTCGACACTAGGGCAGGAAAACAGTTTGTATGGATCTGTTGCTCTTTGGGGCTCGGATTTATCCTGATGATGTTGGAGGATAAGTTGTATGATATGTTTGCTTACATTTTATATGGAGGCATGATGCTGCTGTTGTTGATAACACCTTTTCTGGCAGAGGATACTAAGGGATCTTACTCATGGATAAAATTCGGACCTGTAAGTTTGCAACCGGCGGAATTTGCTAAATTTGCCACGGCGCTGGCTTTGGCTAAATTTATGAATGTCTACGGGTTTACAATGAGTAAGTTAAAGTATTCATTGCCTGTGGTAGGGATGGTGTTGCTGCCCATGCTGCTTATTATTTTGCAACGGGAAACGGGGTCGGCTTTGGTTTATCTGGCTTTCTTTTTTATGTTGTACCGGGAGGGGATGCCGGGTTCTATTTTGTTTGCCGGGATTTGCGCCGTGGTCTATTTTGTAGTTGGAATCCGTTTTGGCAATGAATTGATGGCGGATGACTGTACTTCCATCGGTGAATTTTCTGTGTTGCTGCTGATAGTCATCCTTTCTGCTTTATTAGTTAATAGTTATTGCAAAAAAGCATCGGTAGTGTGGTATATCGGAGGGATTGGTGTTGGTGGTACCTTGCTGGCTTTATTATTTTCGTATTATGTTATCCCTTTTGACATTACTTGGTTCCAATATGGATTGTGCGTAGTTTTATTGTTCTATTTGATCTTCCTTTCTATGCATGAACGTATGCGTAATTATTTTTATATTGCTCTATTTGCGATAGGTTCGGTGGGATTTCTTTTTTCTGCCGATTATGTTTTCAATAATGTGCTGGAGCCACATCAGCAGATACGTATTAAAGTGGTGCTTGGTATGGAGGAAGACTTGGCGGGGGCAGGATACAATGTGAATCAGAGTAAGATTGCTATTGGGTCGGGAGGCTTATGGGGGAAAGGCTTTTTGAATGGTACACAGACTAAACTGAAGTATGTGCCTGAACAGGATACAGACTTTATCTTCTGTACGGTAGGGGAAGAAGAAGGCTTTATAGGTTCGGCGGCCGTATTGTTTCTTTTTACCGGACTTATTTTGCGTCTTATTGTGGTGGCGGAGCGTCAGCATACTCGTTTTGCCCGTGTTTATGGATATTCGGTATTAAGCATTTTCTTATTCCATCTGTTTATTAATATAGGTATGGTTTTAGGACTGACTCCCGTTATAGGCATACCACTGCCTTTTTTCAGTTATGGGGGATCTTCTTTGTGGGGATTTACGATCTTGCTTTTTGTATTCTTGCGTATTGATGCAGGGCGGGGAAAACGTTAGAGCTTATTGGTTTTCCGGTTTGCGCAACCGGATACCTATATCGCTGATTCCCGTCAACGGGTTGTCCGTCATGATATGGACGATGCGGAAAGTACGTGCGCTTCCTTCTGTACGGATAGGAATAGATGCTTTATAAGGCAGGTCACATTGATATAATCCACAAAGACCATTTCCTGTTTTATTTCCAGCTTCGTCAACCAAAAAAAGTTGTAAAGTGTCTGTGACGTAAGTCAAAGTATCCTTTGTGTTATGGCTGACTTCTAGCCAAATATCTCTGTAAGGATAAGATTCTTGATAACGGATACCGATTTCTGCTTCGTAATTTCCGGCAGGGATAGAATTGGGCAGGGTATAAACAAGAGTATCACTTTTATCCCATCCGTTAAGGGGGACGGGGGCGTAAGAGTGATAGATGATATTGTTTTGACAGGCTGCCAATATGAGTATTGGCAGCCATGTCAGTTTATTCTTTAGTTGATACAGGAGTTTGTGGCTTTTCATTCGGGATTTGGCTATTGTTTCCGTTGTTCTTGTTGTCATTTTCCTTTCCTCCTCCGTTATTCCGGTTTTCACTGCCTCCTTCATTATTACCATTATTGGGGCGGCGTTTATTGCGGTTCCGGTTTCCGTCTTCCCGATTTTCACGACTGCGTTCTTCCCGGTTGCGACTTTCCCTGTTGCGATTTTCTTCTTTAGGGCGGTTTCCGTTCTCTTCGCGTGGCTGCTGAGCCTTGTTTTCTTTAGGCTCTCTAGGTTGTTTGGGACGTCCTTCTCTAGGTGGCCGGTTTTCTTTGGGTTGTTGTGACCGGTTCTCTTTAGGTTGTTGCGGACGTCTGTTTTCATTGGGAGTACCTTCTCCGTTATTACCGTTATTTTCCGGCTTACGTTTTTTCTTTCGGTTGCTGTTGTTGCCTTTTCGTTTGTCGAATCGGGTTAAGCTTTCTTGTTCTACTAAATCAACGGGCTTTTGAGGTTCGTTCTTTTTGACAGATTCGGTTAAGCTTTCCGGTTTCTCACCCCGTCGGTTCATATTAATAATTTCAAAAGCACGGCGTGCGGTGATGGTTACGGCATTAGCTATGAAGTTTTTGTCAGTAGAGTACATGATAGTTCCCTTCAAAATATCCGCTTTGAAAAAATAGAATGTACTATCCGTCGTTTCTAAAGTCATTTCTTTGCTTGGAAGGCGTTTTTGGGACTCTACATAAGCGTCTACTTCATAGTTTAGGCAGCATTTCAGCTTGGCACATTGTCCGGCTAACTTTTGGGGATTCAGAGAAATATCTTGATAACGTGCCGCACTGGTAGATACAGATACAAAATTTGTCATCCAGGTAGCGCAGCACAATTCACGTCCGCAAGGTCCGATACCGCCAATGCGTCCGGCTTCCTGACGGGCGCCAATTTGTTTCATTTCTATACGTACACGGAAAGCTTCGGCCAGTACTTTGATCAGTTGGCGGAAGTCTACACGTTCGTCCGCGATGTAATAAAAGATAGCTTTGTTGCCATCGCCTTGATATTCCACATCACCGATCTTCATGTCTAGGTTCAGATTCTTGGCTATCTGGCGGGACCGGATCATTGTGTCATGTTCTTTGGCTTTTGCCTCCTCGTATTTTTCCATATCTACAGGTTTTGCCTTGCGGTAGATACGCTTGATTTCGGCATCGGGTTTGATGTTTGCCTTACGCATTTGCAAAGGTACCAATCTTCCCGTCAGGGTTACTGTACCGATATCGTGTCCGGGGCTTGCTTCTACAGCTACTATATCCCCTTTTTCCAGCTTCAGTTTGTTGCTGTTCTTATAATACCCTTTGCGGGTATTCTTGAATTGAACTTCAACCATTTCCTGTTCCTCGGTGTTGCCGGGAATATCAGCCAGCCAGTCGTAGGTGTTCAGCTGCTTATCCTGTCGTCCGCAGCCTTTGCAACACAAACAGCCGCTTCCGTTCTTTAATTTGAATTCATTGTCCATAATTCTGTTTTAATTGAGAATTGAAAATTGAGAACTAAGAAATAAATGCCATGCGGTTCTGTTATTTTTTAATGCTCAATTCTCAACTTTTAATTTTTCAATAGCACAATCATTTTTAAAGAGAAATCAAAGAACACCATTTTGGGATTCACATTCTGTCCTATATGTAATTGTGCTTCACTAAGTTCGTCCATTATGCCCATCACATTCCGCTCGTTGACAAACGGTGCGAAACGGGTGGAAAAATTTTGTTCTTCGGGATTCATATACACTAAATCACGTTGATGAAAGTTGTATATGAAGTTTTCTCGTATCATACGTTGGCAGTAGGCCAGAAAATTCTTCTGACGTTCACGCCCCATGGAGGCTACCGCATCGCTCCATTGTCTCATTTCGCGTATCTTCCGTTGATAGGAAAGGCGCATCAAATTTATAAAGAGTTCAAAGAACAGTTTGTTTTCCTCGCTCAGATGTATGGTTTCCAGTGCTTTCAGAAAATTGCCTTCTGAGCGGTGTGCTATATCGTCAGCATCTTCCGGTTGTAGTCCGTATTTGGTTTGCAATACTTTTGAGATCTCAGGTTCTTTGATCCCATGAATGTTAAATCGTTGGGTACGGCTTTGGATCGTTTGCAAAATGGCATCAGGCTCTTCGGATACTAATAAAAAGACAGTCATGGCAGGAGGCTCTTCCAGTAACTTCAGCAGTTTGTTGCTGCATTCCACGTTCATCTTTTCGGGAAGCCATATAATCATGATTTTGTAACCGCCTTGACTGGATTTCAAGCTGAGCTTTCGTACAATCTCATCGCTCTCTTTTACAAAGATTTGTGTCTGTTGGTTTTCTGCTCCCATCTCTTTCAGCCAATGGTTCAGATTAAAATATGGGTTCTGCAGGACAAAGTTGCGCCAGTCTGCTATGAAATCATCGCATACGGTATCCTTTCCGGCTTTTTTCTTGATAACAGGAAAAACGAAATGCAGGTCGGGATGTATCAGTTTATTGAATTTCACACAAGTGGGGCAAATTCCGCAGGCATCTTGTTCACCACGGTTTTCACAGCAGATGTAACGGGCATAAGCTATTGCCAAAGGCAACTTTCCTGTACCTTCGGGACCGCAAATCAGTTGTGCATGAGGGATTCTTCCTTCTTTTACCTCGGCTATGAGCCGCTGTTTTGCTTCCTCTTGTCCTATTACATCTTTAAATAACATTGCTTTTTATAGTCATTTATTTACTGTTTAATAAATTGCTTTTGCAACTTCCTTTACACTGTTCACGGCACTTACGGTATAGAAATGAATGCTGGGAACCCCACAGGCTATTAATTCACGGCACTGGTGTATGCACCATTCTATGCCAAGACTTTCCGCTTCTTCATCTGTTTGACATTTCATCGCTTCGCTTGCCAGTTCTTGCGGCAAGTCTATCTTGAACGTCTTGGGTATCGTGTTCAGCTGGGATAATTTGCGGAAAGGCTTGATACCCGGAATAATAGGTACATTGATTCCTTCTTTTCTTACCCTTTCTACAAATTCGAAATATTTGCGGTTGTCATAGAACATCTGTGTCACAGCATATTCAGCTCCTGCTTTAATCTTTTTCTTCAGCCAATAAATATCTTGTTCCATATTGGGTGATTCCTCGTGTTTTTCAGGATAGCAGGCTACTCCATAACTGAACGGAGTTCCTGTTACCTTGATGGGGGAACCGTCTACAAATACGCCTTTATTGAAATCATTGATCTGCTCTTCCAGTTCTATGGCGTGGTTGTAACCGTTGTTTTCGGGTACGAAAGCTGATTCGTGCTTTGCCTTGTCACCACGCAGTACCAACAAGTCGGTGATGCCCAGGAATTGTAGATCTAACAATACATATTCTGTATCTTCGCGGGAAAAACCGCTGCACAGGATATGTGGCACTGTCGTTATATTGTATTTGTTCTGCAAAGCGGCGGCAACAGCAACTGTTCCGGGACGGCGGCGCTGGCGTGTACGTTGGTACAGCCCGTTTCCCAGCTCCTTGTACACATATTCGCTGCGGTGGGTTGTAATATTGATATATTTAGGGTCGAATTCGCGTAGCGTATCAACCGTTTTATACAGTTTTTCAATACCCGTTCCTTTCAGCGGAGGGAGAATTTCAAAAGAAAAAGCCGTATTGTCCGTGCTTTTTATTAAATCAACTACTCTCATCGTTCTGTCTCGTTCTCTTATGCCTTCTCGGGCGGAATTACATATTTGGGCAAAAATAAGAAAAATATCGTAGTTTATGGGGATGAAAAAGCGATTTATTTTATCTTTATTCTATAATAAAGTGAAACATACGGAGAGAAAAGCGTTTCCTTGCAGCTAAGCCGTGGTTTTCCACACTTGTCAGGGATACCGTCCGTGATGGTGGAGTAACATTTCTCCTGCTTACAGGCATTGCTCTCTTTGATGATGACCTGTCAAGCTTTACTGCATGGAGAATACTTGCGGATGGGATAAGCCCCGTCCTTGCAGGAGATGAAACAATCTGTAAACCTTTGTTTGGGGAAGTGGCAGAGGTCTATAGGAACGGAGTGAACAGATTGGCGAACCAACCGACGAAGCGTTTCCATCCGGAGCGTTTTTTATATTCTTCCTTGGTAAACAGGGTACTGTCCAGCTTGTCATGCTCGAACATGGTGTTCAGTTCATGTGTGGTTTCTTTGTCAAAAATGAAAGCGTTGACCTCATAGTCATAGCGTAGGCTGCGGCTGTTCAGATTCGTACTTCCCACAGTGCAGAACAGGCTGTCCACCATCATGATCTTAGAGTGGTGGAACCCGCCATTGTACACATAAATCTTTGCTCCTTTCTTACGCAGCTTGTTTGCTGTATAGAACGCGGCATCGGGGGTAAAAGGAATATCCGATTTGCCCGGTATCATGATTTCTACTTCAACGCCTCGCTTCAACGCACGTTTTATGGCTTTTTTAATGCTTGGAATGGGAGTGAAATAGGGATTCACTATTTGTATTTTATCCTGTGCGGCATCAATGGACTTGATATAAGTCTGCCTCATCAGTCTGGGCTCTTTTTTCGGAATGCGGTCTACAATGGCTACATTCTTATTTCCCTTGAAAGTAGAATCGTTTCGTAGGGGATAGTATTGGCTTCCGCTTACGTGTTGTTTAGTGCTTTTGTTCCACATGGCCAGGAAGATGTCCTGCAATTCGTTTACGGCATTTCCCTCTATACGGATATGCATGTCGCGCCAGTCGCCTATTTCCGGCAGACCCTTTATATAGTAATTGGCTATGTTCATGCCACCGGTATATCCTATTTTTCCGTCTATGACTACAATCTTGCGATGGTCTCTGTGCAGGGCATGATTGATATAGGGGAATTTGAAAGGGTCGAACTTGACAATTTCGATTCCTTTGTCACGGATTGCTTGTATGTGTTTCTTTTTCAATGGCTTGTTGTTTGACAAATTGCCGAAGGCATCAAACAAAGCTCTGACTTCCACTCCTTCTTTCACTTTTTCTCCCAATAAATCAAATAGTGCGTTCGCTATGGAATCGTTACGAAAATTGAAGTATTCTAAGTGGATATGATGTTTGGCATGCCGTATTTCTTCAAAGAGATCGATGAATTTGGCCCGACCGCTTTTTAATAATTTCAGTTTGCTGTTTTGGGTGATAGGAATGCCGGCATCCTTTAAGAAATTGATAACGGCAGAGTCGCTGGTATAGGTTGGCACCGTATCTGTCGCTGCTATATGGATGTTGGTAACTTCTTGTGACTGAGCTGTCTCTACAGTGAAAGATAAGATGAATAAAAGTATTAAATAAATATGTTTTTTTATATCAAACTTCATTGCTTTTTTATTAAGGCTGCAAAGGTATTTATTATTTTAGGAATGAACAAGCCATCGGTATTATTTATGTTTAAAAGGGAGAAATAGAACAGTGTGGCCATTTGTTTGAACAGTTGGTAAATTGAGGTGGTAGAAATTTAATGAAGGTTGTTTTTATTGTTCCATTCATATCTTTTTTCAGGCTCGGTATAAACATCTGTAGTGTGTGTGAAAGAAGTTTGTCGGTCCGGTTTTTCTGCTGTTGTGACATTCAAGAGGAGGAGATACGGAAAAATAATAATCCGTCGGCGGGATTAAAAGAATGCATATCGCATCCAGCCCTGTTGCCTAAGCCTTTTCTATCTCCAGATTAACCCTTTTTATGCGGATGTATTCTATCTCCATAGCCTTTGGAGTTAACTCCATAGCCTTGGGAGATAACTCCAAAGCTTATGGAGATAACTCCAAAGGCTTGCGGAGATAAAACAGACGGGAAGAAAACCCTTAATCATACGGCGGGAAAGGTTTGGGGATACAGGTAAAATTTTTTAGTGATGAATCCGGTGTATGTACAGGGTTATACATATATTATATTCATTCTTATATGTATGTATATGAACTTCCATACGTTCAGAATGAAAATCCACATCAGGGCAGGGGTGTTTTTTATCTCTGCCGATGCATCGTAAGCCGTCATTCCTTGGAGGTACAAATCTTTTATGGTGCTTTTTTTAAGAAAAAGCCTTGGAATGCTCTACTTTGTGTCAAGCTGGAATAGTTTATAAAAAATAGAGTATATGATTGATAAACAGTATGCTATGTGAAATTTTCCTTGAAAATGTAGTGAGGGCATGAGGGTATGAGTGAGAGCAAGTATTTTTACCATTGGCGTATAAATGGTTTATAGTTAGCTTGTTATGTTTGCAGTGAGGGCATGAGGGCATAAATGCTTCGAACTTTCTAGTGGGAGCTGAAGGGAAAGGCTGATACGCCAAGAATATTTTGGAAAACTGATCCGGAAAATCCATTCTTGGTTTAACTCTCGGTTTAACTGAACCATGTAAACCGGCGCGTTTAAGGCATAAAAAAAGAGAGTTACTTTGGTGTAACTCTCTGATTCTTTGGTGATCCGCTTGGATTTTGTACCTTTCGGTTATTTCCTTGCGTTATCTGTTTCTTTTCCAAGGCCCTATGCCCTGTCATAAAAGGGTTCATTATTAGGATGTAACACAAAAAGTGTAACACATTAATTAACTCGCATGTGGTTTCGATGTTATTCCTAACCACAATGCAAAGGTACAAAATAAATTCTACTCATGAGCAACAAATGGAATAAAACATCTACAAATGCAATAAATGTTTTATTTGATGAACATTTTAGTAATTATTCTGTTAACCAGATATAATATTAACTTTTAAAAAGAATAGATATGCCAAACTGGAACAAAATCTTAACAGAGGTTGAAGCCTCAAACCAAGTAAATGCCCTTGATAGAATGCGTAAAGAGTATTTCGAGATTATTCATCGTGAGACTGGCCGTAATGTGATTTCTTATTATTCTGGGTGGCTGAAACAACCTACAGTTCATACCATGATTGATGAATTGGATAAAAATGCTTTTATGTCTATAACTCATTCATTAGACAAAGGTATGGGTTTAGACATAATAATACATACACCCGGAGGTGATTTGGCTGTAATGGAAAATTTAATTAATTATCTACATAAAATTTTTAATGGAGATATTCGTGTTATTATTCCACAAATTGCAATGTCTGCAGGAACTATGATTGCATTATTTTCTAAAGCAATACTAATGGGAGAACAATCTTGCTTGGGGCCTGTTGATCCTCAATATAACGGTGTCGCATGCCAAGCCATTATTGATGAGTTTGAAAAAGCAAAAGAAGAAATTGCAGAAAATCCAAATACCATAGGTTTGTGGCAAACTCTCATTGCAAAATATCCAGGTGCTACGATTATTCATGAATGTGAAAATGCGATTAGGTGGTCTAATGAATTAATGGATAAATGGATTCCCAAGGTATATCCAAATATAGATATAGAAAAAATTAGAGACAAGTTTTTAAATCATAAAACGACCTGCTCTCATGCAAGACGATTATCAAAAGATGATTGTAAAGAAGTCGGTTTAAATATTATTGATTTGGAAGACTTCCCTTCATTAAACGATGCAGTTTTGAGTCTTCATAGTTGTTATACGATTATGATAGATAAATACTCTTATTCTAAAATTGTCGAAAATCAAAATGGGGAAACCTATTTTTATAGAGACCCTTGCAATAATTGAATTGCATATTAAAAGTAATAATCGAACCAATCTCAAACGGCTGTTTGGGGTTGGTTCATTGTTTTACGAGTATGAAATAAGAGTATGATTTTTCGCCCAAACACAATAAAACCTAAATTCTGACTGATTTTCTTTTGTACTTTCGTCCATTTGTGTCTTCGTCTGTAACTTCGCAACACAAAATTTCAAAAATTAAGCGTATGAAGACATTGACGAAGAAACAAAAAGAAGCGAATGGAGAGAATTTCTCTCGCATTGTAGATGATGCTGCCATCCTTTTACAACGGAAGGCAGATTACGTGATGAATATAAAACAGGTTGCCGATTATCTTGGCATATCTACAGATGCCGTGCGCAAGCGATGTCAACGGGGACAGCTTCCATTTCATAGAAGTGCCAGTCGGTTGTACTTTAGTCGGATGGAGATTGACGATACAATTCTTGACCGTGAACTGTTGACAAAGTTTGCATAAAAGAGGGTCTGCTTATGACGTATATTGACTACATGAACCAATTTTGGCGACTGGCGGCCTACGAATCCTTTGCTGCAAGCGAAGTCGCTCTTTATGCCTTTCTTGTCAACGAGTGCAACAAGTTTCATTGGAAAATGCCTTTTTCTTGCCCTACCTTTCATGTTTGCAACCGACTTCGGATGTCGAAACAAACATTGGTAACAGCCAGAGAACGATTGGCGAAAAGAAAACTGATAAGTTTTACCAATGGAACAACTCGCTTTCAACCGTCCAAATATTTGCTACTTGAATTGACGGAGGACTTGTCTGTACACTTGACGGAAGACTTGACCCTCAATAATAAAGAAGTAGATATAGACAAAGAAGTTATAAGTCAACGCACACACGAAGAACATTCTATGCTTTCTATTGAAGAATTGGAAGAAGTGCTTTCGCTTGATATGGAATGGAAGGGAAAAGTAAAAGAATACTTGTCTGGTAAAAATATGGTTGCATCATCAACCGATATGGCAACCTTGTTGGCACAATTCTTTCGTTATCTTCACGCAAGTGGTGTCAATCGAAAAACAGAGGAAGACACCAAACGGCATTTCGTTAATTGGGTATGCAAACAAGGAAACTGTAAGCCGTCTATGTCGCTGCGTAAAAACACGTCGCAACAGGGACTTATACTTGCAGATGATTCATTAGATAAATACAAACCTATCGAACAATGGCAATGATGAGATTGACAAGAGAAGATTTTCAACATGCTATTTCAGAGGCACGGAAGAATGATGATGACTATGCATCAATACCTTTTCGTTTTGGAATCCCTAATGCCAAAGAAGCTTTAATTGCTGGACTTGAAGAAGTCATGCACCACAAAGTGGAATGGCTTGCTGATTATGACCAAATAGTAAATTGGCTAACTGACAATCAAGGAAAAGGTCTATTGCTGATTGGTCCACCAGGAGTCGGGAAATCCGAAATCTGTATGAAAGTTATCCCTTTAATATTCCGAATGGCATTACACAAAGTCTTTTCACGATACCAAGCAACAGAACTTTGCAACGAAGCGACATATCGTAGTTCTTTGCGTCAACGATTCATTGCCATAGACGATTTCGGTATTGAAGGAACATTCTACGATTATGGAAATTCTCACATCGTTTTTTCCGAAATTGTCGATGGCATAGAGAAACACGGGACTCTACTTGTTACCAATACCAACCTGACTTTGGAAGAAATCAAAACCAAATACGGACTTCGCACCTTTGACCGTCTAAGAGCCAACATGCATGTTGTGGTTATTCGAGAGAAGTCGTTGAGGGGGAAGTATGAGAAGGATATAAACATAGATATTCAATAAAATGATACTTCAAATATAACATATTCTCTCATTTCTTCTTTTTATCGCATTATTTTTCATATTTTTGCATTCACAAATAAGTAATAAATATGAATCGGATAAAAGAAGTACTTGAAGAAAAAGGCATTAAACAAACTTGGCTGGCAGAAAAGATAGGCAAAAGTTTTAGCCAGACCAATGCCTATGTCTGTAATCGCAGACAGCCAAGTATTGAATTATTGTATGAGATTGCTTCCCTTTTAGGGGTTGAAGCGAAGGATTTATTGGTTGATAATATTGAATTGAAGAAATAATTATGATAGAAGTCAACCAAATCATTAAGAATCTGATACCAACTGAGCCTGTAACTGTCATTAAAGTACAGGCACTGGGAAACATGTATTCTATCAAATACACGGGTGTTACTACCAACAAGACTAGTACCAAAGTGATTACCAAAGAGCAGTTCGAGTATTTGGAAGTATTGACATCCGAAGGGGAATTTAACTTTAAGGGTAATCCTGAAAAATTTGTGATGTTTGCTGAGGCCGAGCGTATACATTCAGCATATCAGTTCGACCCGTTGTTTGCCATCAACTGTAGTGTGGTTGACCCTCTTCCCCATCAGGTGGAAGCTGTTTACAAGTTCTTGTTACCCCAGCCTAAGATTCGTTTCCTGTTGGCTGACGATACCGGTGCAGGAAAAACGATTATGACAGGCCTTCTTTTGAAGGAACTTATCATGCGTGGTATTGTTGAACGTATTCTGATTATTACTCCTGGTGGCTTGACCAAACAATGGCAGGAAGACGAAATGGGTGTCAAGTTCAATATACCTTTCACACTTGTCAATCGCAGTCTGTTTACTGCTGATCCTAATATTTTCCGTACAGCCAACAAAATCGTTACTTCTATCGACTTTATCAGTCGGGAGGATGTACTTTCTGTAGTAAGCAATACCAGTTGGGATATGGTTATCTTTGATGAGTCGCACAAATTGTCGGCTTACGAATATGGACAGAAAACCTATAAATCCAAACGCTACGAAGCTGCTTACGTACTTTCTCAACAATGCGAGCACATGTTGTTGCTGACTGCTACTCCACACCGAGGACGTACCGATACGTTCAAAAAGTTACTTCAGTTATTGGATGAAGATATATTTGCTACAGACGATGTGGCAACAGAACGTGTAAAGGAACTTAGCAAGGATGGACTGAACAAGTTCTTCATTCGTCGTTTGAAGGAGGATATGAAAGACTGGAATGGTAATCCGCTTTATAAGAATCGTTTTACCAAAACCATTTCTTACCAACTGACTCCCGAAGAGAAATACCTGTATGACCAAGTGACCAATTACTTGACACAACGCAAGGAAGAAGCCACCGAGGAAAAGAATATTCATGTAACTTTGGCCTTGGCCGTGATGCAACGCCGTTTGGTCAGTTCCATCTTTGCCATCAAAAACACACTTTTCAAACGTTGGAATGCGTTGCAGGGTATTGTGGATGAAGTCAACAAGAATCCGAACATTTGGAAGCAGCGTCAGAAGTTGGAATTGGTGGATGTGGATAACATGGACCAGTACGATGACTTGGAAGATGATGAAAAGGATGCACTTGACAACATTCTTTCTGATCCGAAGAAGTTCAAACTCTTTACGACATCAAAGAGTTTGATTGAGATAGCCAATGAAGCCCAAGAGGTTAAACGTCTGTATGATATTGCCAACCAACTTTACAATCAGAATCAAGAAGAAAAGAAATATATTCAACTCAAAGAGTTGCTGAAAAGTCAAGGTGTCATTGACGGACAGAAACTCGTTATCTTTACAGAGCATAAAGATACGCTACTCTATTTGCAAGAACGCCTCACCAATAACGGCTACAAGGTGGCAGTCATTCATGGAGGTTTGTCGGTCGATGACCGCCGTGCCGCACAATGGCAGTTCATGGCACCCGATACTCAGATATTGATTGCAACCGATGCTGCCGGCGAAGGTATCAACTTGCAATTCTGTCGATTGCTTATCAACTGGGATATACCATGGAATCCCAACCGTTTGGAGCAGCGTATGGGACGTATCCATCGTTATGGACAAAAGGAGGATGTGCTTGTATTCAATATGGTTGCAGACAATACACGCGAAGGTCAAGTGCTCTCCAAGTTGCTTACCAAGCTGGATGTTATCCGTGAGAGTATGGGAGATGACCGTGTGTATGATGTGATTCAAGATGTATTGAAAGATGTAAGCCTTGAAGCTATCATTTCTTCTGTATTCGATGGTAAGGAGTCCGACCTCGACCTATTCCTGAATCAGAACAATCAACAATTGGAATCTGAGTTCAAGAATCGCATCGAAGAGCAACAGAATGCCATAGCACATAGTGAAGTCGATTACAAGGATGCCCGCATACTGAAAGAGGATTCTGATGAAAAACGGTTGCAACCTATCTACATCCAATTGTTCTTTGAACGGGCATTCTGCTATTTAGGTGGTCAATACGAAGCTGTGCAAAAAGGAATCTACAAGATAACATCCATTCCTGACATCTTGAGCAAACAGTTGAAGGAAAGTTACAATATATTGGCCGATAATCTCAGCCAGCTGCTATTCTGTTTCGACAAACAGATATTCCTTGACTATCAGAATACGGCTGCCATCTTGGGCAAAGTACATTACATCAATCCAGGTAATGCTCTATTTGATGCTTTGGTGGATTGTGTGCGTAAGGAATTCAAGGAAGAGATGCTGAAAGGTACCATATTGGTGTCACCGGAAGACACCGAAGAGTATTTTGCCTTCTTTGTCAAGAACCAGATTACAGACAATCGTCCCAACAAGGGAGACGACAGTATTGCCAACGAACTGTTAAGCTTCATTTATCAGACGACTGACGGTTCTTACCATAGCACTTCTCCGGCCAAGTTCCTCGATTTGCATGCTCCATCGCAATTTGCCAAGGAGATATTGCCACCCGAAACAGTACAAAGTCATGAAGTGATGAGTTGGGCGTTCGAGAATATTACCTTACCTTTGTTTGAAGAAACGAAAGTGAAGGTTGGGGAAGACTCAGCCAAACGTCAGGAATACCTCCGAACGGCTTTCAGTCAAATCATCATGGACTTGGATATTGCCATCAATGAAATGCAGATGAAGGCATTCATGGGGGATATGAAGTTGCAAGAAAAGTTACAGCATAAGATTGAGCGGAAAAAGGAGTTGATGCACAAACGGGAAGAGCGTATTGCGGAAATGGGTCAGATGACCGAGGTATCACCCAAAGAACCTGAAATTATTGGATGTGCCTACGTGGTGCCGCTTTCGCAAGTGGAATACGAACAACATTTCCACATGAAGCGTGATGAAGAGGTAGAAGCTATTGCCATGCAATTTGCGATGGAATATGAAACGAGTCAAGGACGTACTCCCGAAGATGTGTCGGAACAGAATTTGGGCTACGACATCAAGAGCATCGATGCTTACGAAATGAAACGCTACATCGAGGTGAAAGGTCGTGCAACTACCGATGGTGTCATACTTTCTGAAAATGAATGGAACCGTTTGGCTCAATTGGGAAACAAAGCATGGCTCTACATTGTCGTGAATTGCAAAACCACTCCTACACTATATCGCATACAGAACCCGGCCGAACGTCTATCGTTTGAAAAGATGTCGAAGGGAGTTCAATATTACTTGCCATTGGAAGAGTGGCAACAAAAATACATAAAGGAATAAAAGAAAAACATCATACTATGACAAAAGCCAAAAAACTCATAGAAGTTGCCTTGCCGATTAAGGAAATCTCGGCAGAGAGCGTGCGAGACAAATCTATCCGTCACGGACATATATCAACTTTGCACCTGTGGTGGGCACGCCGTCCACTGCCTGTATGTCGTGCGGTCATATTTGCCAGCTTGGTACCCGACCCTTTGGACGCCAACTGTCCGAAAGCTTTTTGTGATGCCGTACAAGATATGTTGGCAAACAATTTGCTCTATGCACCTTATCCTGATATTCCTTATACTGCCATCTATGACCCGATGCCGGATACACTTCGCAACCGTCTATTGATGTTTATTGGTAAGTTCTCACACCAGTGTCAACTGAATATGTTGGCTGGAAAATCAACACCATCCAAAGACCAAATACAAGAAGGCTGTTTGATCAAATGGGAAAGCAAGAACGACCCAGTTGTGCTTCGCTTGGCCCGTTTGCTGATATGGGTGGCTTATAATGCCGAGCGTCATCCGGAGGCATCTTACAAAGAACTGGCCACAGAGTTTGATTTGGCTTTCAATGCTATCAAAGAAGCTGAAAATAATTTGTATAACACCCCTAACCGTCATCTTGCTTCGGCAGATGTAGAAGTTAAAGAAACGGCCTTGCAAGCCGCTATAGAGAGTTTCCAAAATCGGATGCCAAGCGTATTCGACCCCTTTGCTGGCGGTGGTGCCATCCCATTGGAAGCAGCCCGACTGGGATGTTGTTCGTATGGTAACGACATTAATCCGGTGGCACATATCATAGAGAAAGGTTCTGTAGAATTCCCGCAAAAGTATGGCAAGCCCATCACTTATACCCACGAAGAGTTTATGGCTCTTTACGGTAAGGAAGGAGTAAAGCTTTATACAGAGAAGTTTGGCGTTATGCCTACAGGTAATGTGGAAATACCAAACCGCCTTTCGTTTGATGTGGAATTTTATGCCAAGAAATTATTGGCTACGACAGAGGCTGAAGTAGGTCATCTTTATCCTGCAGATGAAAAGGGTAATAAACCTGTCGCTTATTATTGGGCACGTACTGCTACTTGCTCCAATCCATCTTGTAGGGCAGAGGTGCCTCTTTTGAAACAATTCTATTTGGCCAATACCAAGTCAAAAAAGGTATATCTGAATCCTATTATCAATGGAACGGACATTCAATTTGAAATAAAGCATGGGAAATATGATGAGAAAAATTTACCTGGATGGAATAATCGTTGTGTTTTAACTTGTCCTTGCTGTGGAAGTGTTACTACAACGGAACAATTGAAAGAACAGTTCAAGGCAAAAAAGACACGTGAAAGACTTCTTGCCGTTATAACTGAATCACCAATAGGAAAAGATTATCGTTTGCCTAACAGAGCGGAATTTGAATCTCTAGAGTACGTTCCTAAGAACCAAGAACGGCCAACAGAACGTATGGAGGTTGGTAATAATCGAAACTTTAATACTCCTGGTTGGGGAATTGAATTGTATGGTGAAATGTTTTCTGAAAGACAAATATTTTTCTTGAACAATTTAGTTCGTCAAATAAAACTATTATCCATACAGAGAAACACATCTTACGATAAAGCTTTAGCCACTCTATTAGCAATTCTTGTAGATAGAATAGCTATAGCCAACACATCTTTTGGTGTGTGGCATATAGGAGGTGAAAAATTAGAACGTCCAATGGGAAGACAAGCTATTCCAATGGTTTTTGATTATCCAGAATCAAATCCTTTTTGTTCTAGTTCTGGAAGTGCATTGAATCAATTAGAATGGTTAACACGTTATATTGAATCTGAGTGTGATTATCCTTTTGCCGCTATTTTGAAAAATGCATCTAGTGGAGAGAAATCACAATTTGAGAAAAAATCATTAAATGCAGTCGTAACTGATCCGCCTTATTACGATGCGATAGCATACGCTGATATATCAGAATTTTTCTATGTATGGCTTAAAAGAACATTAGGAACTTTGTATCCTTTAAATTTTGCAACTCCTCAGACTCCCAAAACCGATGAATGTACGGCCTTAAAGCATCATCACGGTAATAGCATTGACAAGGCAAAAGAACATTTTGAAAGGAAACTGACGGATATATTTAGAACTATAGAATATCAAACGAATGATATTGTGAGCATTATGTTTGCTCATCAAAGTACGGAAGCATGGACAACTTTATGTAATTCCATCATTGGTTCTCAGATGAATATAACGGGAAGTTGGCCTATGGACACAGAAATGACAGGAGCATTAAAATCGCAAATGGCTTATCTGGAAAGTTCTGTCACGGTTTCATGTCGTCCTTCTGAACGCAATGGCTTTGAAAGTTTTAAACGAGTAAAAAAAGCTATTGAAGCCAAAGTTACCGAAGAAGTAAATGCACTTTATGAACTTGGTTTCCGTGGTGCAGACTTGCTTACCGCTTGCTTTGGTCAAGCTGTAAGCGAATTTGGTAAATATGAAACAGTAGAAAAAGCTGACGGCAGTGAAGTTACAGTGGGTGAGTTATTAGAACTTGCTAAATTATCCGCTTTCAATGCTCTTTTGCGAGGTTTCGAAGGTTTGGATGAATACACCCGTTTCTACATCGGTTGGCTACAGATGAATGGCATGGGCGATACAGATTTTGACGATGCCGCCAAATTTGCTCGTGTGGGAATGAGCGTAAATATCAGCGACATCTTTGACAAGCATCTACTTATCCGTACAGGCAACAAGCAACATTTAGCAACCTACAAAGAGCGTGTAGTGAAAGACAAACTCGGTATAGAAGCCAGCGACCCATTGATTGACCAAGTACACCGGGCTATGGACAATTGGCATAGTGGTGACCGAGGCAAAATATTACGACACATCAAGATAGTTGGCAGCGAAGCAAGCAGTCCTTTCTGGCGAGTATTGGCATCATTGAAAGAACTGCTTCCCGAAGGTGATGATTTGACACAAGTACAAGGATTGATTTCCAACTCTGCCGACTTGATACAGCATTGTAGTGACGAAATAACCTATACCCAAGGAACATTATTTGAATAACCCGTTAATACCTGAAAGTTATGAATGACAAGATACATAAAGCATTAGGCATATTTTTGGATGCCATGCGTCCATTTGTGGTAAGTTTCTTACAGCAACATTTCCCTAATGAACCATGGGAAGGATTGTTTTTTGCCAGATTAAAACCGGCAAGACAAACTACTTGGAACCAAGCCATGAGAGCACAAGGCGAAAACCAATCGTGCATGTATTTCATTGACTACAACAACTTGCCGGATTTCGCCATTGGATTCAAACGGGAATTAGGATTGGAATTTGAAAATCTCGACAAAGCCAACAAGTTCATCAGCTATTTGCAAGAACTAAAGGACATCCGTAACAAGTGTAACCATTACCAAGCCTTGGACAACGAAGAGATAGAAGGTGCCTATCTCTACATCAAACAAGCCGCCAAGTTAATGAAGATGGACGAACTGGTGACGGAGATAGATAACATCAAGGGACAGACACAAACGATAGTCCAACCAACCGCGACTATACCTCAACCTGTCACCAACATACAGGTAAATGCATTGCGTGAGGATGCACCTATCCCAGCCTGGTTTACCAACGTATATCCTCACTATGATATTCGTAACAGTGCTTTGGATGAATCGGTATTTGCAGCAAGCCTGAGCGAAGTGGCCTTGGGAATCGGTCAGGAAGTCTATAGCAATCCTACGATGTTCTTTGAAAAGACTTACGTTACAGCCGGACTTCGCGATATTGCAAACCGGGTTATTCGCGCTTTGAATGGTGAAGAAAGTGAAAACCGGGTTGTATCACTCCAAACGGGTTTTGGTGGTGGTAAGACACATACCTTGATTTCACTCTTTCATATAGCCAATGCAGGACGTTCATTGCTGAATTCGGCCTATACTGCCAATTTGTTGCAAGAGGGTGTAGTTCCCAATTTTGATAACGCCAAGGTTGCTGTATTCACGAACAATACAACCGACGTAGTACAAGGGCGCACTACCAACGAAGGTATCACCATCTATACCCTATGGGGAGAACTCGCCTATCAGTTGGGAGGAGTGGAAGGATATAATAAGGTACGTGCCAATGATGAAAGCAGGACGGCTCCGACATCTTCCATTTTCAAACCTATCCTAGAACAGCATACTCCTTCGCTGATATTGGTGGATGAGCTGGCCGACTATTGCAACAAAGCCAATGGAACGATTGTGGGCAAAGGAACACTTTATACACAGACTGTAAGTTTCTTGCAGACATTGACCGAATCGGTTGCAGCAGTTCCCAAATGTGTATTAATAGCAACCCTGCCAGCCAGTGCAACTGAAGTGGCATCATCAGAAATCGGACAACAAATTCTTTCGTCCCTTGAAAACCGCATTGTACGTGTGGGTACTGGTATAAAACCTGTAGATGACGAAGAAATCTTTGAAGTGGTTCGCCGTCGCCTATTTGAAAACGTTGGTAATCCAGAGGTGATAGAACAGGTATTGACACGATATAAGAATACGTATCATAACAGACGTTCGGACTTACCAGTCGAAGCAGACCGCACGGATTACATCAACAAAATGCGCAAGGCATACCCGTTCCATCCCGAACTGATAGATATGTTCCGCTTGAAATGGGGTAACGACTCGCGCTTCCAACGAACTCGTGGTGTGTTGCGCTTGTTGGCGTCTATCATCAAAGACCTTTGGAATCGCAGAGGTTCATTGAGTGGTTCACAAGCATTGATACATACTTCTGATGTCAACTTGACCAATCTGCCTACATTGACGAGTACAATTACCAGCTTGATGGGAAGCCAGTGGGAAACGGTGATGCATGCTGATATCATCGGAACATCAAGCAATGCGTATAAAATTGACAATGAAGATCCACAAAGCAATACTTTCAAATACAATTTAGCACAAGGTATCGCAACAACACTATTAATGGGCAGCATCGGTGGCTCACAAAGCAAAGGATTAAGCATCGAACAATTAAAACTTTGTATGCTTCGTCCATCAGCATTCCAGCATAGTGAAATTAATAATGCACTCAACAAATTGGAGCGAGTCGCTTATTATTTATATGCCACAAACGTTGGCACTAAGAGCTATTGGTTCCAAGCCAAGCCTAACATTAATATATTAATTAATAGTGCCAAGTCAGAAGTTTCTGCCAACGATGTAAAGGCCGAAATACTGAAACGCTTGAATAGCCAAATCAATGGAAACAGTCAACTTCGAGTATTGATAAATCCGTCCAGTGATGTTCCTGAACAGAAGACGTTGACATTGGTCATATTGAGTCCTGACTATGCCACACAAGCGACTTCCATCAGCAAGAAGGTTGAAAACCATGTAGAGCAGATAGCTACGAAGAAAGGTACAAGTCAACGTATTTTCCGCAACACCATTTTCTATTTGACTTGTTCGGAAAGCCAACTTGGATTGTTGCAATCCAAGCTGACAGAGTATTTGGCTTGTGAACGGGTGCAACACGAATACAGTGGTCAGTTGGATACAGATCAGAAACGGGACATTGCAGATAAGAAGAACGAAGCCAATGCACAAGCCAATGCACAGCTCATCTCTGTCTATAACATAGCCATGCGCTACTCAGTGACAGACGGATTGGAAGCTGTTGAATTGCGTGACTTTGCTCGCGATATGCAAACGCAAATCACTGAAAAATTGCTGGATGCCATTATTGAAGAAGAATGGCTGATACGTTCTATAGGTATAGGAACACTGAAAACGAATCGTCTGTATCCGACTATCGACAGCCCAATCAATGTAACAGCATTGTACGAAGCATTCCTGCAATACGATGATAAACCAATGATAACAAGTCGTGATGCTGTTGTCAACACGATTCAAAAGTATTGTTACAATGGGGAATTCAACGTAGCATTCGGTGAAGAAGGAAACTATTCACGCATCTATCATCGTGAAGATGTCTTTGGATTGAATATTGAAGACCGTCAATATTGGTTGGTGGATAAATCCGTTATGCCTAAGCATGAAGAATTATCTAACACTGAGGCTGACACTTCTACGGGTAGTGAAATACCCGCAACTGATACTGCGGAAGGACAATCAGGCGAGACGCCAGTTCCTATTGTTCGCAAGTTCAAATCTATCAAAGTTTCCGGTAAAGTACCTGTTGAGCAATGGACGCAGCTATTCTCTAGTTTTGTTGTTCCATTAAGCCAAAATAATTTGGAAATAGAAGTTTCATTTAAAGCAAAATCAACTTCATCCAAACCGCTCGATGAATCTGCACAGATTTATAAAGTAGTGAAGGAATCTGCCCAACAATTGGGGTTGAAGTTGGAGGAGGAATAAAAACGTTAATAAAATGAGCGAACTATTGTCTAAAATATCGTCTTATAATTTATACAATTATCTTCTTGTAGGTTTTGTATACAATATGTTATTATGCCATTATACCCAACTTGGATATGTGGACGAGAGTATTTTAAAGACTCTCATTGTGTGCTATGTGATGGGATTATTTATTGCCAAATTAGCATCTCTTTTTTTGGAACCACTTCTTATTCGGCTTCATTGGAATAATAAGAAGTTCTTAAAATGGAGAAATAAAAATGAATATTTGGAAGCATCATTTAAAGATGCAAAAATACCTATTCTTTTGGAGGAAGCTAATGTTTGTAGAAATATTGCTATGGCCATATTCGTGTTTTTCATATGTCTCTTATATGATAAATACGTTTCAATATATATATCTATGATAGTTGCAGAATGTTTGTTTTATGTCATAGCTTTTTTCATTTGTATTTTTTCCTATAAAAAGAAAATTCGACAAATTAGTGACCGAATAGATAAAAGCCGCTCTGCATAGTTTAGAGCGGCTTTACAAATTACGATAAAAAACGATTTATAACATCAGTTATATCAGTTAGCACCTCAACATCACCATTCTCGTTTATGTAAATATGACCATTACTAGTCTTTCTTTGATAAACAGGTTTATCTTTAGTAGATAGATTATTGTTACCTTTACAATATTCAGAAGTACTATAGCGACTATCAACTGTTCTTACATCATCGCTTGACAGAGACTTTTCGGGGATGATATTCAATTTATTTGTTTTTCCATCCTTCATCGATGAAAACAAATCAACAGAAAAGGATGATTTCAAACCATGATGAGGGCAAATAAGAAAATCTACTCCATTTGCTAACTCTGTTCTAATGGATTCTGCATAAGAATTTCTTATGGATGTTTTTTTATTAAGAAATTCACCCATTGCCAACTTCTGCAAATCTCCAGGTAAGAAAACACGATAATTCCCGAATGACAAGAAGGATACTATACTTACGTTATTTGTATAACTCTCATTGAGAAGTTCTGAGTTGTTTTCAACATCTAATGGCCATAAATAACCTATTTTAAGATGTTCACTATCAAAACTTCTTAACGGTAAATTTCTTCCTATCTTCATTCGTTTTAAATATTTCACATCAGGATCGTCAGGAGTTGTAATTTTTCTCCAATTAATATTTTGAGGATTTCCATTCGGTGATTTAGAATTGGGCGTTGTCAACAAATGTGCATAAAAATTTTTATCAAATTCCTGTATATCAGAAATATGATCTTTGTGTGGATGACTAACAATTAATTGACTAATACCATATCTATTATTTCTATTTTTCAATCTATGCTCTCCTCTTTTTTCATATAAAGGTAAAAGAAAATCATTAACTGGTGAAAAGTTATTTCCTTTCCCAATATCAAATACGATTCGAGTTGTTTGATGTTCCGCATAAACACAAAGTGCGCTTCCGACATTAAATACTACTAATTTCATATATTTACCCTCTTGGTGGAAACGGATCATTGCCATAAGAATCCTTTTGGCGAATACGACCATCTTTTCCATGAATTACTAACTCTGATTGCATATTCCGTGCAATCGTACGGGCTACAACCATAGCTTCTCTCTGAGTATCGGTAACCTTTGTATATCGAGAATTACCCTCCCCTTTCACTCCCCATTTAGTACCAACGGGGACAACATGCTGATTTTTCTTTATCATAAGAAAACTTTTAGCATTAATAAATTGTTAATGAAATACGGCGACAAGAACTTGCCGGAGGGTTGTAGATAGGCAACAAAGGAGGCTGAAATTTGTAAAAACCAAATAAAAGCCTTACCTTTGCAGCGTATTTGTAAGAACGACAGGTGACTATTCTGTCGGAAAATATTACAACCATATTAAATTTTCTGGAAGGAGAGGTTACTTGGCGGTGCTTTCTCCTTCTTTTTTATAGTCACAGTACTACTATTTCATCGGCCTAATCTATATTTACGTTCAACAATGTTTCAAGTTCACTCAATGCTGATTTGCGGCATTTGCGGATTGGTGTAAAATCCATTTCTCCAACAAATCCTTTTATACTTATGCCTTTCAAGTAAACTTTGTTAGCCCGTTTGAACAGAGTTTGGATTTTGTTAAAGGCATTATCACCTGATAACTTTGGAACTTCATTCAGTTTCAAATATCTGGAAAGTCCTGCTATGTCATCCAAAATCCAGTCCTCTATCATACGTTCCACTTTAATCTGGCAGAAGTTCTGTATCTTCAATGCTTTTACTTCACGTTCCACCTTCTTCCAATCAACGATGGGGCGTTCTGCAAATTCAAAGACATCGGTGTCGTAGCTGCAACAAACTGCTTTCACTTCCATACCTTTCTTGCGAGCCTTAGGACAAATCTCATTTTTAAGCTTGCCTATAACCTTGCTTGTATATCGGGACACACCTTTTAAATTCTTCACTTCACATGAATGAACGGGAGTAGAAGAATGATTCCGATAGTATTCCAACAGGCCTTCGAAGAATATCTGGTCCGTGTCTCCTTCGACGAATATAACTATATGTGATTTTGATTGTCCTTTTCCCATTACTTGAAATATTCGTTAATCAACTCATCGTTACAATCCATGTCAAGTAACATCTCAAACATATATTCACCCACAGAGACTTCTTCCGCTGATGCATTCTTCAATACCTTGGCTACCTTATTGGGTTTGAGGCTTCGAAAATCGGCAACCCCCAATTCGGTAGGAATACCAAATTTCATCTTAGTCGGCTCCAAATACTTAATCAAATAAGGTGAATGGCTTGTAATCAGCACTTTGGTATCGCCCGCTAATTGCACAATTGCCGTTAACAGGTTCTGCAATAGTCTTGGATGTACGGAATTCTCCAACTCTTCCAACAAAAGCAATGGAATCTTATTTATTTCCGCAGCTATCACCAAAGTTAGGATAAAGAATATTTTCTTTGACCCTGAAGAAATGCGACTGATGGAAGTATATTGGTTATTGTATCTTTCCTTTACACGAACATCGTAAAAGGTTTCCGGTAAACGGAAAGGCAAATCTTTCGTTTCCTCCTCTTCTACATCTTTACGTAAATCTATTTGTACAGGTTCAAAATCCTCAATTGTTACCAATAGTCCCGTTACTACATCTTTCAGTAATTCGTATTTATTGGGAGCAAGTTTTTTCAAACTATTTAGATAATAGCCAACTTTGGACTCACGAGGATAATCCAAACTTAACTCATTCACATCATCGTCCGGTGCTATCATGTTAAACAAGCTATCCGGATGTTGCAAAGTGCCTATTTCCCGAACATCCAATCTGTTCAATTGACGAATAGAGTCAATATAGAAAAGGTCATCAAAATTAGCCAATTTATTTAATGCCAATATATTGTTATCGACAAGAAGTTGTTTGGAACAACGGCCAGTTGGTGAAGCCAAATAATAAGCAACATTCGTATCTTCACGATTGATATAACTTCTGAACTTCAAGTCATCATCTGATTTCATTCTTAAGTATTCACCTATAATTCTGGCGCCATCATCTTTTGAGGTCTTCCACCACTCAAAAGAATAGCCGTAAACAAAGCTGAATGTTTTCTCTCCATTAGAAAATTCTCCTTCCAATTCAAAAGAAAACGGAGTACCTTCCAAAGCTGTATTAATGGGTATGAGAGAACGATTGCGCATCAATGATAACTTTCTCTTTAAAGAAGCCTCCATAAAAAAGACACCGAAATCAATGGCACGAAGCACATTACTTTTGCCATAATTGTTAGGCGCAATCAATGCACTTAAATCATCCAAAGATATTTCGACATCCTTCAGATTGAAAATACCCGAAATTTTTATTTTATTGAGTTTCATGCTTCACTTATTTTAAGTTTGTGCAAAGATAGATGTATTTTTCAACACAACAAATAATATGGTAAATTTCTTTTCGTTTTTTATTTTATTTAGAGCTAATCACAAAATATCTGCCTTTTTCAAGAAACATTTCTTTGCGTAATAACACACATCGATTTTACATGAAAAGATTTCAGAACTTGAATATAGAACGGATGGTTTACTTGTTTAGATTACATTCAAACGACCTAATGCATCTGCTAACTTAGTCACCAACTTAGGCACTAACTCAGACACCAACTTAGACACTACCCAGAAAACTACCCAGAAACTTTCCAAGATGCAGAAAGATATTTTGGCTTACTTGGCGATAAATCCTGCTGCATCTCGTAAAGATTTGGCCTTACATATAGATAATTCAACAGAGGATGGTATCAAGTATAATCTTGATCGCTTAAAGAAATTAGGACTTATACAACGTGAGGGTGCTGCCAAAGGTGGACATTGGAAAATTGTAAATGGTAATGAGTGATTGCTGAAAATAAGCAAGATTAAAAAAGGTCACAAAAAAAGGTCACAGTGATGACCTTTTTTATGACCTTCTTTTCGATGTTTATAGATGGTTTGTCTACATAATCCTCTACTCAGCTTGCTGATTCCAGTGTACACTCCACCCGTGTGATTTATCACTTCGGGGAATTAGGCTACCCAACTATGTTTTTGTGTGGATAACGGGCAAGCCCGAACGTAGAAATGGGATGGAAAAAGAGATACCGCATTGACCTCTCGTTTCAGGTGGTGCAATGCGGCTTTTCTTACGCTTAATAGGAAGTGTTATCCCCAAATATGGAAAAGCTTTTTGTCAAGATTACGGGTGACGAACTCCATGGGAAGCTTGGCATAGAGTTCGGTTGTTCTGATGGAAGAATGTCCCATCATTACCTGCAAAACTTCCTTAGGGATTCCTTCGCCTAAACTGATGGTACAGGCAAAGGTGTGGCGGGCCACATGGGTGGTCAAAAGAAAACTGCAACCGAGAGCCAAACCGACACCTTTCAGGAATTGGTTGTACTTTTGGTTGGAAGTGATGTGAAGTTTGTAGTCGTTCCGTTCCAAAATCTTTTGGGTATAGGGAAGGATTGGGGTGATGAATTCCTCTCCTGTTTTCATTCGATGCCCATCAATGTAAGCATGCCCATCTACCGTGATGATGTGCTGGGTATAGTCGAACGACTTGGCATCGCTATACGCCATGCCCGTAAAAATTTGGAAGAGGAAGAAGTCAAGGTATTTATTGGCTACTCTGTCTGCAGACTCTTCACGAATGGCAATCAACCGTTTTATCTGGTCTTTGGTGAGATGTGGGCGTTTGCCCTTCTCACCACGTTTGTCTTGGAAGCGGTTGTATGGATTCTCTTTGATAAGCCCCAAACGGAAGGCTTCGCTGACGTAACTCTTGAATCGTTTGTGATAATTGTGGATGGCTGCCTGACTACGTTCAATGAGCTTGCCTGTAGATGTGTAAGTCTCTTCTTCACGAATGAACATATCAAATTCATAGATGTGAGTAAGGGTTACATCATCGAATGTCTTGAATTTGCCGAAACGCTGAAGGGCTTTATAAGTGGTCAAATGTCCCTTGCGCGTTCCTTCTCTCATTTTGCGGGATTGAATACGTTCGCGCATCCATGCCATGAAGTTGCGTCGGTTGCTGCCATCTGATGACAGATAGGTTTTGAATTGTTGGGTGGTCATATCGTCACCATTTACTTCCATAGCAATGATGATACGTTCAAACTCCGTTACCTTCTTTTGAATCTGTTCGTTGAAAATGGCTGCCTTGGGATGGTTGATTACCTTACCATCCAGCCATTGAGTGGCATTCAGAAAGATACCGATTGAAAAGTAGAAACGTTCACGACCCAGACAGACAACGATTTCTACGGCTGCACAAGTGGTATCACTTGGCTCAGCGGAAATTTCTGGTTGTTAAGTTTTAAAATTAGCTACCTTTGCTTACCTTTGTTTTATGAAACCCGAACG
>NZ_JAVHZY010000008.1:0-190557 GCF_031119655.1 Phocaeicola sp. GP0067 | reverse complement strand
GTACGGGACTCGAACCCGTGACCCCATGCGTGACAGGCATGTATTCTAACCAACTGAACTAACGCACCAATAATTTTGATAGTCTCTCTTCCGACGCTTTCTCTCTCGATTGCGGGTGCAAAGGTACGCATTATTTTTAAATCTGCAAGCGTTTTGGCAAAAACCATAAAAAAAATATTTTCCAACTCCCTTCACCTCCCCACCCTAAAAATTACGATATTGTTATTATTTTAATCTTTTCAACAAACTTCTTGTTATAAAATTTAGCTTATTGGCAATAATTCGCTATTTTTGTGCACTCAATAGATTAAAATCGAAAATTAGGGAAAAAGATGAATACAACTGCAAAATTATTGTTGCACTGCCCAGACCAACCAGGCATTTTGGCAGAAGTCACAAACTTTATTACAATTAACAAAGGTAATATTGTCTACTTAGACCAATATGTAGACCATGTAGAAAATATATTTTTCATGCGTATAGAATGGGAAATAAAGGATTTCTTTATTCCTAAAAATAAAATAGAAGATTATTTTGAAACCTTGTATGCCCAAAAATATGAAATGAAATTCCGTCTTTATTTCTCGGATGTAAAACCCAAAATGGCCATATTTGTTTCCAAACTGTCCCATTGCTTGTTCGATATGCTGGCACGCTACACGGCCGGAGAATGGAATGTGGAAATTCCGCTGATTATAAGTAACCATCCCGACCTTCAGCATGTGGCAGAACGTTTCGGTATACCGTTCTATCTCTTCCCTATTACTAAAGAGAACAAAATGGAACAGGAAAAAGCAGAAATGGAGCTGTTGGAAAAACATAACATCAATTTCATTGTACTGGCACGCTATATGCAAGTAATTTCCGAACAAATGATTGAAGCATATCCCAACCGCATCATCAACATACACCACTCTTTCCTCCCTGCGTTCGTTGGTGCAAAACCTTATCATGCAGCGTTTGAACGAGGAGTAAAAATCATTGGTGCGACCAGCCATTATGTTACCTCCGAACTGGATGCCGGTCCTATCATTGAGCAAGATGTAGTACGCATCACACACAAGGACACTGTGCAGGATTTAGTAAGTAAAGGTAAAGATTTGGAAAAAATAGTCCTTTCTCGTGCTGTTCAGAAACATATTGAACGAAAAGTATTGGCTTATAAAAATAAAACAGTTATCTTTAGCTGATGAAAATTGCTGTCGTAAAATATAATGCAGGAAACATCTACTCCGTAGACTATGCACTGAAGCGCCTTGGAGTAGAAGCAACCATCACTTCCGATAAGGAAGTATTGATGAGTGCCGACAAAGTTATCTTCCCCGGTGTGGGCGAAGCCGAAACAACCATGAGCCATCTCCGGAAAAACCGGTTGGATGAAGTTATTAAAAACTTAAAACAACCTGTACTAGGTATCTGCCTGGGAATGCAGCTGATGTGCCGGCACTCCGAAGAAGGAAATGCCGAGTGCTTGGGCATCTTTGATACTGATGTAAAGTTGTTCAGCCCCACCCGGCATGAAGACAAAGTACCCCATATGGGATGGAATACCCTGGCTCATGTACGCAGCGACCTGTTCAAAGGATTCACCAAAGAAGAATTTGTATACTTCGTACATAGCTTCTATGTGCCTCTGAACGAGTTTACGGCAGCACAAACAGATTATATCCTCCCCTACAGTTCGGCCTTGCACAAAGACAATTTCTATGCGACACAGTTCCATCCCGAAAAGAGCGGAGCCGTGGGCGAACGAATCCTGAGGAACTTTTTAGAATTGTGAACCATTACATTATATATAACAATGTATAAGAAGAAATAGATATGATAGAGTTAATTCCTGCCATCGACATTATTGATGGCAAATGCGTCCGTCTTTCTCAAGGAGATTATAACACACAGAAAGTATATAACGAAAACCCGGTTGAGGTTGCCAAAGAATTTGAAGCCCATGGGATTCATCGTCTGCACATTGTCGATCTGGATGGAGCAGTTTCACGCCATGTTGTGAATTACCGTGTACTGGACCAAATCGCCAGCCGCACTTCTCTGGTCATTGATTTTGGAGGAGGGATAAAAACAGACGAGGACCTAGTCATCGCTTTCGACAATGGCGCACAAATGGTAACCCTGGGCAGCGTAGCCGTGAAAAATCCCGGGCTTTTCAAAAAATGGCTGGAACAATACGGAAACGAGAAAATCATTCTGGGAGCTGATGTAAAGGAGAATAAAATTTCTGTCAATGGCTGGAAAGAGGAAAGTCAGCAGCAGTTGATCCCTTTTTTGAAAGATTATACTAAAGAAGGAGTTTTCAAGGTGTTATGTACCGACATCAGCCGTGACGGAATGTTGCAAGGGCCTTCCGTGGAACTATACCAGCAAATCCTGAAGGAGTTCCCGAATATGCATCTGATAGCCAGCGGAGGAGTAAGCTGTATACAGGACATTATCGACCTGGAAATAGCCAAAGTTCCGGCTGTTGTTTTCGGCAAGGCATTATACGAGGGAAAAATTACATTGAAAGACTTAAACCGTTTCATGTAAGAGCAAATCATGTTAGCAAAAAGAATCATACCTTGCCTGGACATCAAAGACGGGCAGACCGTAAAAGGAACCAATTTCGTAAACTTACGTCAAGCAGGTGATCCGGTAGAACTGGGGCGTACCTACAGTGAACAGGGAGCTGACGAACTGGTCTTTCTCGATATCACTGCCAGCCATGAAGGGCGCAAAACCTTTACCGATTTGGTAAAACGGGTAGCGGCCAATATCAATATCCCCTTTACTGTAGGAGGAGGTATAAACGAACTGAGCGACGTAGACCGGCTATTGAATGCAGGAGCTGACAAAGTTTCTATCAATTCATCAGCCATCCGCAATCCGGATTTGGTAGACAAGATTGCCAAACATTTCGGTTCACAGGTCTGTGTAGTAGCCATTGACGCCAAGCAGACTGAAACCGGGTGGAAATGCTATCTGAACGGCGGCCGGATTGAAACCGACAAGTACCTGTTTGACTGGGCTAAAGAGGTGAACAATCGCGGGGCAGGAGAAATTCTTTTCACGAGCATGAACCATGACGGAGTGAAAAACGGATATGCCAACGAAGCCCTCTCCACCTTGGCCGATTTACTGACAATTCCCGTCATCGCATCTGGAGGCGCCGGATGCATGGAACATTTCCGCGATACATTTGCAAAAGGGAAAGCAGATGCTGCATTAGCAGCCAGCGTTTTTCATTTCGGAGAAATTAAAATTCCCGAATTAAAACAGTATCTTTGCGAGCAAGGAATTAATGTGAGGTTATAACTCTGTTTTTAATTGCATCTAAATCTGTTTCCACTACCATCCCAAACAGGATGAAAGACTGGCAAACGACCTTCAGATCCTCATTCCACTCTGAATGACGATGCTGATGAAATTTTAAACAAGTTCTATACAACACCGATAATATAACAATAAAATATAGAAAAATGGATTTGAATTTTGAAAAAATGAACGGGTTGATCCCCGCCATCATACAAGACAACAGCACCAACAAAGTACTGATGTTAGGGTTTATGAATGAAGAAGCATACCGAAAAACAATGGAAACTGGTAAAGTAACTTTCTTCAGCCGTACCAAGAACCGCCTGTGGACAAAAGGTGAAGAAAGCGGGAATTTCCTGAATGTTGTTTCTATAAAAGAAGACTGTGACAAGGATACCCTGCTGATCAAAGTAAATCCGGCAGGTCCTGTATGTCACACCGGAACAGATACTTGCTGGGGAGAAGAAAACAAAGAAGACATCATGTTCCTAAAGGAATTACAAGATTTCATTGACAAACGTCATGAGGAAATGCCCGCAGGCTCTTACACCACCAGCCTGTTCGAATCCGGTATCAACAAAATGGCACAGAAAGTAGGTGAAGAAGCCGTGGAAACGGTTATCGAAGCTTGTAACGGAACCGACGAACGCCTTATCTACGAAGGAGCCGATCTGATATACCACATGATTGTACTGCTCACCTCAAAAGGCTATCGCATCGAGGACCTTGCCCGTGAATTGAAAGAACGTCATAGCGCTACGTGGAAAAAACACTAAAATGATGGACGAAGCTCTCATTCGATATAAAAACGTATATATCAACCAACAAGAATTAGGCGTATTGGAAGATGTAAACCTGGAACTGAACAAGGGTGAATTTGTTTACCTCATTGGGAAAGTCGGTTCCGGAAAGACCTCATTACTGAAAACAATTTACGGTGAGCTGGATATACAGTCAGGAGAAGCCGAGGTGCTAGGCTACAACATGACTAACATCAAGCGGAAGCATATTCCCGAACTGCGCCGCCGTTTAGGCATTGTCTTTCAAGATTTTCAGTTACTGACAGACCGCACCGTACACGCAAACCTCAGTTTTGTATTGCGCGCCACCGGATGGACAAACAAAGCAACCATCAAAGCACGCATTGAAGAAGTACTGGACCAAGTGGGAATGACCGGTAAAGGATACAAAATGCCCAACGAACTATCGGGTGGCGAACAACAACGCATTGTTATTGCCCGTGCCATCCTAAACCGGCCGGACATTATTCTGGCCGATGAGCCGACGGGTAACCTGGACACGGAAACAGGGCGCAAAATTGTAGAACTTCTGAAATCCATTTGTGCTACAGGCTCCGCCATCATGATGACCACCCATAATCTGCATCTCCTGTCGGAATATCCGGGAGTTGTCTACCGCTTTGAGAATCATCATATCAAAGAAGTGACTCACGAATACAGCCGGATGGAAAGAAGTCAAAATGAGACCGAAAAAGGAGAAAAAACGACAGTTACACCCCAAGAAACGGCAGAATAAGTAGATGAATGATAAATATCATCACTAAAATGCTGATTTTTGCAGTCTTATTTGTATATTTGCACGCTAATTATCAATATAGGAACAATTAAAATACGAAACGAAAAATGAAAGTTTTAAAGTTTGGAGGTACTTCGGTAGGTTCTGCACAAAGAATGAAAGAAGTAGCCAAATTAATTACCGACGGTGAACAGAAGATTGTTGTACTTTCAGCCATGTCTGGAACAACAAACACGTTGGTTGAAATTTCGGATTATCTGTATAAGAAAAATCCCGAAGGTGCGAATGAAATCATTAACAGACTGGAGGCTAAATATAAACAGCATGTTAATGAACTTTATTCTACTGACGAGTATAAGCAGAAAACACAGGAATTTATAAAAGCACAGTTCGATTATATTCGTTCGTATACAAAAGATATTTTCACACTGTTCGAAGAAAAAGTAATCCTGGCACAAGGCGAATTGATCTCCACCAACATGGTTACCAACTATTTGCAGGAACAAGGGGTCAACGCCATCTTACTTCCGGCATTGGAATTCATGCGCACGGACAAGAACTCGGAGCCCGACCCTGTATATATCAAAGAAAAATTGGCCGCACAGCTGGAAATACATCCGGACGCTGAAATTTATATCACACAAGGTTTTATCTGCCGCAACGCCTATGGCGAGATAGATAATCTGCAACGTGGCGGAAGCGACTATACCGCATCACTGATCGGTGCCGCTGTAAACGCCTCCGAAATCCAGATATGGACAGATATTGACGGTATGCACGATAATGACCCGCGCATCGTAGACAAGACTTCTCCTGTACGTCACCTGCACTTCGAAGAAGCTGCCGAATTGGCCTACTTTGGTGCGAAGATTCTGCATCCTACTTGCGTACAGCCTGCCAAATATGCCAATATTCCCGTCCGTCTGCTTAATACAATGGAACCTACAGCCCCGGGGACTTTGATTTCCAATGATACGGAAAAAGGCAAAATCAAGGCAGTTGCAGCCAAAGACAACATCACTGCCATCAAGATCAAATCAAGCCGTATGTTACTGGCCCACGGCTTCTTGCGCAAAGTATTCGAAATCTTCGAAAGCTATCAGACCTCTATCGACATGATCTGTACTTCAGAGGTCGGTGTTTCCGTATCCATTGATAACACCAAACATCTGAATGAAATTCTGGACGACTTGAAGAAATATGGTACAGTAACCGTAGATCAGGATATGTGTATCATCTGTGTAGTCGGTGACCTGGAATGGGAAAACGTAGGCTTTGAAGCCAAAGCGTTGGACGCCATGCGCGACATACCGGTACGTATGATTTCATTCGGCGGTAGCAACTACAATATTTCTTTCCTGATTCGTGAAGAAGACAAGAAGAAAGCATTGCAGTCATTAAGCGATCATTTATTCAACAATAAATAATTTCTACTGTAGGGGCGGATTGAATCCGCCCGAATACATCCCACTCTACAAAGTTGGTGTTTTCGGGCGAATTTAATTCGCCCCTGCTCATAAAAACAAAATACAATATGAAAGGAACATTCCCCGTAAACAAGTTCAGAGAGTTGGAAACTCCCTTCTACTATTACGATGTCAATGTGCTGCGAGAAACCTTGTCATGCATCAACAAAGAAGCAGGCAAATACAATAATTTCTGCGTGCATTACGCCGTGAAGGCCAATGCTAACCACAAAGTCCTGACAATTATCCGCGAAAGCGGTCTGGGAGCCGACTGTGTAAGTGGCGGAGAAATCCGCGCAGCCATTAAGGCCGGATTCCCGACAAACAAAATAGTCTATGCTGGCGTAGGCAAGACAGACTGGGAAATTAATCTGGGTCTGGATTATGATATTTTCTGCTTCAACGTAGAGTCTGTACCCGAACTGGAAATCATTAACGAACTGGCTGCCGCCAAAGGCAAAACAGCCCGTGTAGCTTTCCGTATCAATCCGAATGTAGGTGCGCATACCCATGCAAATATCACCACCGGACTAGCAGAAAACAAATTCGGGATCAGCATGGAAGATATGGACAAAGTGATTGATATGGCCGGAACATTGCCTCATGTAAAATTTGTAGGCTTACATTTCCACATCGGTTCTCAGATTCTGGATATGGGTGATTTTGTAGCCTTGTGCAACCGTGTAAACGAACTACAGGAAAAACTCTATGCCCGCCAAATCATAGTAGAACATATCAATGTAGGCGGCGGCTTAGGAATTGATTATGCACACCCCAACCGTCAAGCCATCCCCAACTTCACGGAATACTTTGCCACTTATCACAAGCATCTGAGACTGCGCCCCCAGCAGACTTTACATTTCGAACTGGGACGCGCCGTAGTAGGACAGTGCGGCAGCCTTATCAGCAAAGTGATTTATGTAAAGCAAGGAACCAACAAACAGTTCGCCATATTAGATGCCGGCATGACCGACTTGATTCGTCCTGCCCTTTATCAGGCATACCACAAAATAGAAAATATCACTTCGGAAGAACCTATGGAAACTTACGATGTGGTAGGCCCCATCTGCGAATCATCCGATGTATTCGGCAAGGCTATTGATTTGAACAAAGCACACCGTGGCGACCTTTTCGCTCTCCGTTCAGCAGGAGCATATGGTGAAATTATGGCATCGGCTTACAATTGTCGTGCATTGCCCAAAGGATATACCTCAGAAGAGTTAGTATAAACCAACTCCAACTGCCGGAAGATAAATAAGAAACAGCGCCGCTTTGCATCAAAGCGGCGCTGTTTCTTATTTATCTTCCGGAATGAAATCTTCTTTTATAAATTCATCATACACACGCCGTGGATGATCCGCTTTTGAAAATCCATTATTACCAAAATTCTGTTCACGGAACTTCTTTAGCTTTAAATTATCTTCCGCATACTCACGCAAAGTTTTCTGTTTGCCTCCTAATATGGAACTATCCAGCACCTCACATTCCAACAGATTTTCCTTCGGAGTAATTATTGGAAGGAGCTTCTGTTCCAAAAAACCGCGATAGGCCCCCACATACTCGCACCAGCACTCCCCCTTCACCTCATAAATACGATACGTGTACTTAGACAAAGCAGTTCTAATAAAAATTTCATTCCCCATCACCTCGGCCACGGCTTCTAAGTTATAAGCCAAGTCTTTAATCTTGATAATCTTCTTTCCTGACTCATCTTCCTTGATTTCCGTAGCCCAAAAGTCGGAATGCATAAGCTGATCAAGTATATTGATCAAACTTTCTTTAATCTCAAATTGTATTCTCATAATAATTGCCCGTTGGTCAGGACTTGTTACAGGTTTCAGCTAACTTCCTTAAATATAGCAATTATACTTGAAAAATATTCACGGAAACACACTTTTAACATTAAATTATAATTAAATCTGAACTTTTGAATAAATAAAGAATATTCATCCTGCTACAATTCAATTATTTGCTGTATTTTTGCACGTTTTTAAAACAGATCACACATGGAACCATTCACCATAGATACAATCTTACCAATAGCTTCGGGAGCCTTATTCACCACGCAGGCCGTTTACTATCTGGGGCTATATAACAAACTATACACTCACAGCAGAGAAACAGCATATGCCACTGATATAAATACCCAAAATCCTCCACTGTCTGTCATCATTGTGGCAAAAGACGCAGCCCACGAATTACAAGAAAACCTCCCATTTATTTTAGAGCAGGACTATCCGGAATTCGAAGTGATTGTGATTTACGACCGCCCGGCGGATGATTGTGACAATACGTTGAAATTACTGGAAGACAAATATCCCAATCTCTATCATACCTTTATCCCCGACAGTGCACGCTACATCAGCCACAAGAAACTGGGAATAACAATGGGAATTAAAGCCAGCCGCCATGAATGGCTGGTATTTACCGAACCCGATTGCCGTCCGCAAAGCAATCAATGGCTGAAACAGATGGCACGTAATTTCACACCTGCCACCGAAATCGTTTTAGGCTACAGCAACTACGAAAAAGTACCGGGATGGTTTAATAAGAAAATCACTTTCGACACGTTGCTGAATTCTATGCGTTATCTGGGTATGGCTGTTTCCGGACATCCCTACATGGGCACAGGACGGAATATGGCTTATCGGAAAACACTGTACTACAAGCAGAAGGGATTTGCCTCCCACCTGAATCTGCAACGTGGAGAAGATGATTTGTTCATCAATGAAACAGCCCGTGCACACAATACACGAGTTGAAGCCAGCCCTGAAAGTCTGATGCGAATCGCCATGCCTAAATATAAAAGAATATGGTGTGAAGAGAAAATAAGCTATGCGGCTACCAGCCGGTTATTTCATGGAACCGCCCGTTATCTCATAGGATTTGAGACTTGCAGCAGATTCTTGTTCTATACAGCCATCATCGCCACTATAACCACCAGTATTCTTCTCCACCAATGGACTATTGCAGGCATTGCTGTTTTGCTATGGTCAGCACGCTTCACGATGCAACTGATTGTTTTCAGAAAAACCGCCAAAGTTTTTGGTGAACGGAAGTTCTGTGCACTACTCCCCTTATTCGATTTTCTGCAACCTGCATGGAATGGGGTATTCAAATTACAACGTAAATTCAGACGGAAAAATGAGTTTATGAGAAAATAAAAAGAGAATGAAACCAACTATACATTTCTTAATTTAATAATACGAATTATGATCAGATTAAATGTTTTTATCCAAGTAAACGAGAGTAACCGCAATGCTGTCTTAGAAACAGCAAAGGAATTGGTAGCGCAATCTTTAAACGACAAGGGTTGCATCGCTTATGATATCTTTGAGAGCGCGACACGGAAAGATGTCCTTATGATTTGCGAAACATGGAAAGATGCTGAGTCACTGGATGCACACGAAAAAGCTGCACATTTTATAACCTTGGTTCCTAAATTGCAAGAATTGGGCAAGATGAAATTAGAAAAATTTGAATTCTAAATCCGGCTATCCATCTTGATCCGACAAAAACAAATCAGGGCTTGTTTATACAAACCCTGATTTGTTTTTATCCGCCAAGAAAGGTTATGCAAGAAACACTTTTCCACCAATGTAATCACTGCCTGAAAAAACAGAAGAGTATCACATTATCCAGCATAACAAATTGAAACCTTTTATCGCTTTATATTCTCTAACACACCCCAAACAGCCCCTTTTTCATTGTTTTCACCCACCCATGCACATGCAATATTATTCGGTAAAACTATAAATGTAACAATTTAAAACCTTCGTTTTACAACGAAATATCACAAATATTGTTTGTTTTATATCATATTTTGCTTCAATAAGATTTAATATGTATATTATTTGCATATTAAAGACAATTATTCTACTTTTGCACCCGTTTTAAAAACAACAAAAAGTTTCAAATTGAAAGCATAAGTATGAAAATAATCTGGTCCATCCGTTCTTTCAACTTTACCAACATACCGTAAATGCGTTTGTCCAAAAGCGTGTTATAAGTAATATTGTAAAATCAGAAAAACAGTTGAATCTCATGTTTACTTTCATTTCTATAATGGCTGTCGGAGTCCTTATAGGCTATCCCTTACGCCACAAATCCCAAGTACGCAAGATCACTCCTCTCATCCATATCGTGGTCTGTCTGCTACTTTTCTTACTCGGTCTCTCTATTGGTCTTAACAGACTGATTATTGACAATCTTGGTTACTTCTGCGGCCAGGCAGCCGTCATCTCCTCATTAAGCATATTGGGCAGCATGATGGCCTCCCTTGCAGTATACCACATCTTTTTCAAAGGAAAGGGGGCAAGCGGTGAAAAGTAGTCTTGTAACTCTAGCCTTTTTCTTGTTTGGCTGCGTAGCCGGAGTCAGCTATGCGGTGGACTTCGACGTACACCAAACCTCTGTATATGTACTATATGTACTGATGCTGTTACTCGGCATTAATCTTGGAAGCAACCGCAACCTCAGGCAGTTTGTCTTATCCCTCAATTTCAGAACACTGCTTGTACCCCTTGCCACCGTAAGCGGCACTCTGCTGTTTTCCGCCATCGGAGGCTTTCTCTTGAGCCGCTGGAGTATTTTCGACTGCATGGCTGTCGGAAGCGGATTCTCCTATTATTCCGTTTCCTCCATCCTTATCACGCAGATCAAATCCCCCTCCATCGGTGTGCAGCTTGCTACCGAATTGGGGACCATCGCGCTACTATCCAATATTTTCCGGGAAATGACCGCCTTGATAGGAGCTCCCCTTTTCCGCAAATATTTCGGTTATCTGGCGCCTATCTCGGCGGCAGGCATCGGTTCTTCCGACATTTCCCTGGCAGCCATCGCACGCTGCTCCGGACCGGAAGCCGTACCCGTGGCCATCGTCCACGGCATACTGATAAACATAAGCATGCCTTTCTTCGTTTCTTTCTTCTGCAAACTGTAAGCTGAAGGAAGTGACATACTATACGTAACTTTACATTCTCTCTATAAAGAACCGGCCCTGTCACGAATTCGCAGCAGGGTTGGTTCTAACACATCCGCCCGGCTAAAGCATTTCTTCCTAACAATTAAGTCTTTTCTTTCTATCAACTACTACAGACTTTCACAACAGACTGTACAGTCCATTACATCAGACCGTACAGTCCACTATAATGGACTATACGATTCACTATAGGAGACTGTAGTACATTACCGCATAAAAAGACTTAATCATAAGGGAAAAAGACCTTAGCATTATAGGAAAAAAGGATTAATACCGGATATACGGAAAACGCAGAAAGAGAATCTTCTCATTCAAACCGAATAGATTTTGCCGGATGAATACGCGTCACCAGAAATGACGGCCCGACAAGCATCAGCACCGACACCAGCAAAGTACAGACATTCAGCAACAAATAAATCCAAATGTTGAATTCAACAGGAACACGATCTACATAATAAGTGGCAGGGTCCAGTTTGAAAAGATGAAATTGAGATTGAATAAAGCATAATGCCACCCCGATGATATTTCCCCATAGCATCCCCCTGCCTATCAAGAATACAGAAAAACTGAGGAATATCTTACGGATAGCAAAATTATCAGCTCCCAATGCTTTCAGCACCCCGATCATATTGGTACGCTCCAGAATGATAATCAGCAAACCGGATATCATGGTGAATCCGGCCACCCCCGTCATGAGAAACAAGATAACCCACACATTCATATCCAGCAAATCCAGCCATGCAAATATCTGAGGATTGACTTCCTCCACCGTCTGAGTATAGTAAGTACCTCCGTATGCATCCACCTGCGTATCCACCCGTGCACGGATTTCCTCCTTCACCGGCTCCAACCGGCTATACTCATTCACTTCCAGTTCCATACCACTCACCTGCCCTTTCTGCCAGCCATTCAAACGGTTCACCGTATATAAGTCGGTTATCAGAAACAAATCATCGTATGCGGAAAAATTGGTCTGATAGATGCCGGCGACAGTAAGACGACGTGCACGCACATTGTCCTCTATATAATAGGTATAGATTTTATCACCCAGTTTCAGATATAGTCTGTCGGCAATAGTGCGGGACACCAATACCTTATTGGTAGAGGCAGTATCCGAGAATACAGGAATCTCCCCTTCCTGCAAATGATTCTTTAAAAACCTCCAGTCGTATTCATGAGAAACACCTTTCAGTACCATTCCCTGAAAGCTGTCGTCTGTCATAATCATTCCCGGCTTGGTGGAATAGCGCTGCACGTGCTTCACTCCTTCCAGTGTTTTCAACAGATGGAGCAAACTGTCGTTGGCAACGATGGGAACCGTCTGATAAGATTGCTGGGAGTCGAAGTTCGTTATTACGATATCAGACCCCAAGCCTACCACCTTGTCGCGTACCTCATGTTTGAAACCGATCACCACCGCTACCGACACAATCATGACGGCCAGCCCGATGGCTATGCCCAGCATAGCAATGCGGACGGCAGGCTTGGACACCTCTTTTCCACCCTCATTGCTGCGATAGATGCGTCTGGCAATAAAGAGCTTCCAGTCCATATCAGTCTTCTACCCTTCCGGGATATGCTTCCAATGCCTTACGCAGTACGAACAGCGCACGGACCAGATCCTCTTTCTTCAACACGTAGGCAATACGCACCTCATTACGGCCTGCACCGGGAGTGGTATAGAATCCGGCAGCCGGAGCCATCATGACCGTCTCGCCTTCATAGTTGAATTCCGACAGACACCATGCACAGAACTTCTCGCTGTCGTCCACCGGCAATTTGGCAACCGTATAGAATGCACCCATCGGTATGGGCGAATAAACGCCCGGAATACGGTTCAGCCCGTCAATCAGGCACTTACGGCGCTCCACGTATTCGTCATACGTCTCGCGTGTGTACTCTTCGGGGGCATCCAATGAAGCCTCGGCAGCAATCTGACCGATCAAAGGAGGACTCAGACGTGCCTGGCAGAACTTCATGACGGCATTTCTCACTTCCTTATTCTTGGTAATCAACGCACCGATACGGATACCGCATTCGGAATAACGCTTGGACACCGAGTCTATCAGTACCACATTTTCTTCAATGCCTTCCAAGTGACAGGCAGAGATATAAGGAGAACCGGTATAGATAAACTCGCGGTACACTTCATCCGAGAACAGGTAAAGATCATACTTCTTCACCATGTCACGAATCTGGTTCATCTCGCGGCGGGTATACAAATAGCCGGTCGGATTATTCGGGTTACAGATCAGAATAGCTTTTGTGCGTTCGTTTATCAACTCCTCGAACTTCTCCACTTTCGGCAGGGAGAACCCTTCCTCGATGGTAGTCGTCACCGTGCGGATCACGGCTCCGGCCGAAATGGCAAACGCCATATAGTTGGCATAGGCAGGTTCCGGCACAATGATCTCATCTCCCGGATTCAAGCAACTCAGAAAAGCAAACAGCACCGCTTCCGAACCTCCGGTAGTGATGATGATATCATCGGCAGACAAGTTGATGTCATATTTCTTATAATAACCCACCAGTTTCTCGCGATAGCTGCGGTATCCCTGGCTGGGACTATATTCCAAAACGGTACGGTCAATATTACGAATCGCATCAAGGGCCGCTCGCGGAGTAGGCAGGTCGGGCTGACCGATATTCAGGTGATACACATGAATTCCTCTCTGTTTTGCAGCATCGGCCAGCGGTGCCAATTTGCGAATTGGCGATGCGGGCATCTCGTTTCCTCTGATGGATATTATTGGCATAATGTTATAAAAATTATTTAATCGAAGTGCAAAGATAGACTTTCGCAACCAACCGAGCAAACAATTAATTAAGAATTTAAATCTTTGTTATCTTAATGCGCATTTTTTAGGGTTATTAAAAAAAAACATGTAAGTTTGTTCCAGTAAAACAAAGCAAAATATCAAATGAATCTATACCTGATAACCTTCCAGTCCTCCTTGAACAGAATTGAATCTGTATATGATTGCCATAAAGATTTATTTGTGGAAATCGAGAAGTTTTTCACGCTTCATCTGGTACCATATACAGAGGCTGCAAGTATTCCGGCAGATGCCTACCGGATGGCTTTCATCGCTTCGGGCGGGGTAGAAAAAATGGTCACCCAACACTTCGAACTACTTCCCTATCCTATCCATCTGCTGACCGACGGACAACAGAACTCACTGGCTGCTTCCCTGGAAATAGCTACATGGATACGAAGCAAAGGAATGAAAGTACATATTATTCATGGCACTATCCCCAATATGGTGAAACAACTGATAGATCATCACAAGGCTTTCGCCGCCCAGCGCGAGGTAAGAGGAAAACGAATCGGAGTTGTGGGATATTCTTCTCCGTGGCTGGTGGCCAGCAATGTAGATTACCTGCTTGCCAAACGCCGCTGGGGAATAGAGTTCATTGATATCCCCATGGAGGAAGTGTATTGTCTGTTTTATCAGATAAAGGATGATGATATAGGATATGAGGCGTCCGTATTTGCCAACCGTGCCATTGCCTGCCGGGAAGGGACTCCGGAAGATTTGCTGAAAGCCATGCGTCTTTATCAGGCCGTGAAAATAATCTGCGAAAAGAAAAAGCTGGATGCGGTAACCCTTTCCTGCTTCTCGTTGATTGAGAAATTAGGAACTACCGGATGTCTGGCACTTGCCCTGCTGAATGATGAAGGCATCCCGGCCGGATGTGAAGGAGACTTGCAATCCATCTTTACTCTGCTCATCGCCAAGACACTGACCGGCCAAGCAGGATTCATGGCGAATCCGGCATTCATCAACGATGACCTGAACGAAATAGTGATGGCTCACTGTACGATTGCCACCAAAATGGTGGATCAGTTTATCATCCGGAATCATTTTGAAACAGAAACCGGAATAGCCATACAGGGTATTCTGCATCCGGGAGGCATCACGATGATAAAATGCGCGGGAGAGTGTCTGGACGAGTATTTCGTTTCCACAGGCCAACTGATAGAAAATACCAACTACATCAATGCCTGCCGCACCCAGGCAAGAATCAAACTGGACAAACCCGTAGACTATTTTATGCGTAATCCTTTGGGTAACCATCACATCATATTAATGGGCGATCATGAAAAAGTGATTCACGAATTCATGCAATTGAACAGCTGCAAACTAGTGGAATAAGGAAAGCATGAAGAAATTAAGTAAAATGGGAGACGAAGATTAAATAAATTGTATCTTTGTATCCAATTTAATATTCAATAAAACAATAAACTTTTATGATGCATACTTGGTTTGAATGTAAGATACGTTACGAAAAAGTCATGGAAAACGGCATGAACAAGAAAGTAACGGAACCCTATTTGGTTGACGCGCTGAGCTTTACTGAAGCAGAAGCCCGTATTATTGAAGAAATCACTCCGTATATCAGCGGTGAGTTCACTGTTTCGGATATCAAACGCGCCAACTACAGCGAACTGTTCCCCTCTGAAGAAGATGCAGCCGACCGCTGGTTTAAGTGCAAGCTGTTCTTCATCACGCTGGACGAAAAAAGCGGAGCAGAGAAAAAGACCTCCACTACCGTACTGGTACAAGCTTCCGACCTTCGCGACGCTGTAAAGAAACTGGACGAAGGAATGAAAGGTACAATGGCAGACTACGTGATTGCGTCCGTAGCCGAAACCGCCATCATGGATGTCTACCCATACGAAGCCGAACCGGATGTGAAACCTGAATTTCCGGATGCCGGAAAAACCGAATAAAGCCTGATAAAAAAATAGAAAGTATAACAGATAATGAGCATTCAAGCAAATTTAAAAGAAGTTCTTTCCGAACTGCCTGCGGGTGTCCGCCTGGTAGCCGTATCCAAATTCCATCCCAACGAGGCGTTGGAAGAAGCGTATGCTGCCGGCCAGCGTATTTTCGGTGAGAGCCACGTGCAGGAAATGACTCAGAAATATGAAACCCTGCCCAAAGACATTGAATGGCATTTCATCGGCCACCTGCAAACAAACAAAGTCAAATACATGGCCCCTTATGTAGCTATGATACATGCCATAGACTCGTATAAATTGTTGGTTGAAGTCAATAAACAAGCTTCCAAAGTCCATCGCGTCATCCCTTGTTTATTGCAGATACATATCGCCCAAGAGGAAACGAAGTTCGGTTTCTCTTTTGACGAATGCAGGAAAATGCTGGATACAGGCGGATGGAAGGATTTGAAAAATGTCCGCTTATCAGGAGTGATGGGTATGGCGACCAATGTGGATGACGACGAACAAATCAAAAGAGAATTTTGTTCCTTAAATACATTCTTCAAAGAAATAAAGCAGAACTATTTTTCTGATTCAGAATACTTTAAAGAAATTTCCATGGGTATGTCACACGATTATCCGCTGGCAGTGGAAGCCGGAAGTACACTAGTCAGGGTAGGAAGCAAAATCTTTGGAGAACGAAACTATTAAAACTACTATTTATATGACTCAATTAAAAACCACTTTTGCCGGGTTGTCACTGCGCAATCCTATAATCATCAGCAGTTCCAGCCTTACAAACAGCGCTGAAAAGAACAAGAAACTGGAGCTGGCAGGCGCCGGAGCCATTGTTTTGAAATCAGTTTTCGAAGAGCAGATCATGATGGAAGCACATCACATGGCTACTTATGGCTCTCCCGAAGGAGATGACTACTTGAGCACATATGTACGCTCTCATGCATTGAACGAATATATTTCATTGATTGAACAGACTAAAAAGCTTTGCACCATTCCTGTCATTGCCAGCATCAACTGCTTCAGCAACTCAGAATGGACAGACTTTGCCCGTACCGTGGAAGCAGCAGGAGCCGACGCACTGGAAATCAACATCCTTTCCTTGCAGACCGAAAAAGAATATCAATACGGTTCTTTCGAACAGCGTCATATCGATATCGTAAGCAGTATCAAGAAACAGATTTCCATCCCCGTCATTGTGAAACTGGGCAGCAATCTGACCAACCCCATCGCACTGATCAACCAACTTTATGCCAACGGAGCCAATGCTGTGGTATTGTTCAACCGATTCTACCAGCCGGATATCAATATCGACACCATGACATATTCTGCAGGCGATGTATTCAGTACTCCTGCCGACTTGTCCAACGGACTGCGCTGGACTGCTATCGCTTCGGCACAAGTTCCTCAGACAGACTATGCCATTTCGGGCGGTGTGCACGATGGAAAAGCGATAGTCAAAGCAATTCTGGCAGGCGCTTCCGCTGTAGAACTGTGCAGTGTCATCTACCAAAGAGGCAATCAGGTCATTGCAGATATGACAAATGAAATGACCCAATGGATGAACCGGCAAGGCTACAAGGACATCAGCGAATTCAAGAGTTCGATGAACGCACTGTCTACCGGAGCCAGCAATCCGTTTGAACGTACACAGTTCATGAAGTATTTCAGCAGCAAAGAATAAAAATCAGTGGTTAGTGATTAGTGGTTCATATCCATGCGACATCACAGCGCAGCTCATTAACCACTAACCACTAATCACTATTTTTCCTTCTGTTTAATTTGTATGCTCCAAAGAAAGTCTTATATTTGCACATTTGATTAAAGTTTGTGCAAAATATAAACAAAAGAGTATATACAATGGAGCAGAGTTTTATTGCCTTCCTGGAAGACAGTATAAAGAAAAACTGGGACTTGGATGCCCTTACAGATTATAAAGGTGCCACATTACAATATAAAGATGTAGCCCGCAAAATAGAAAAGCTACACATCATCTTCGAATTAAGCGGCATCAAGCAAGGAGACAAGATAGCTGTCTGTGGCCGCAACAGTTCTCATTGGGGAGTTACTTTCCTGGCTGCCGTTACATACGGGGCAGTGATTGTTCCCATTCTTCACGAATTCAAATCGGACAATATTCATAATATAGTCAATCACTCGGAAGCACGCCTGTTGATGGTGGGCGATATGGTATGGGAAAATCTGAATGAAAATGCCATGCCGTTGTTAGAAGGGGTTATCTTGATGAATGACTATACCCTGCTAGTTTCCCGCAGTTCCAAATTGGACTATGCACGCGATCATCTGAACGAACTGTTCGGAAAGAAATATCCGCGCAATTTCCGCCGGGAACATGTCAGCTACCGCCGGGATACACCGGAAGAACTGGCTGTGATCAACTATACTTCCGGCACGACCAGTTATTCCAAAGGAGTGATGATTCCTTACCGCGCATTGTGGTCGAATACCCAGTTCGCTTTTGATGTCTTGAAAATGAATCCGGGTGACAAGCTGGTTTCCATGCTCCCTATGGCACACATGTACGGACTGGCTTTCGAGTTCCTTTATGAATTCTGTGTGGGATGCCATATTTATTTCCTGACCCGTACCCCCAGTCCGAAAATCATCTTCCAAGCCTTTTCCGAAGTGAAACCCAATCTAGTAGTAGCCGTTCCATTGATTATCGAAAAAATCATCAAGAAGAATGTACTGCCCAAACTGGAAACCCCGGCTATGAAGATTTTACTGAAAGTTCCTATCATCAATGATAAAATCAAAGCCACAGTCCGCGAACAGATGATAAATGCCTTCGGAGGTAATTTCTATGAAATTATTGTAGGAGGTGCCGCCTTCAATCAAGAAATAGAGCAGTTCCTGAAAAGTATAGATTTCCCCTATACCGTGGGATATGGCATGACTGAGTGTGCTCCGATTATCTGTTATGAAGATTGGAAATATTTCAAGCCGGGTTCCTGCGGAAAGGCGGCTCCCCGTATGGAAGTCAAAATATTGAGCCCCGACCCTGAGAATATAGTAGGTGAGATAGTATGCAAAGGACCTAATGTAATGTTAGGCTATTACAAGAATCCCGAAGCTACCGCCGAGGTGATAGACAAGGACGGCTGGTTGCATACCGGCGACCTGGGTGTTATGGATGCGGAAGGCAACGTTACCATCAAGGGACGCAGCAAAAACATGCTGTTGGGTCCATCGGGACAGAATATTTATCCGGAAGAGATTGAAGATAAATTGAATAACATGCCGTTCGTTTCAGAAAGCATTATCATACAGCAGGCAGACAGCAAACTGGCGGCTTTGGTTTATCCCGATTTCGACGATGCCTTTGCTCATGGGCTGGATAATGACGCGATAGCACAGGCTATGGAAGAGAACCGTATCAACTTGAATACAGAACTTCCTGCATATTCACAAATAGCCCGTGTAAAAATCTATCCGGAAGAATTCGAGAAAACTCCTAAAAAGAGTATCAAACGTTTCTTATATCAGGAAGTAAAATAACACCTGGCAGAAAAAAGAACCTGCCTGCAACATATATAATGTATAAGTCTGAAGATTATAGATGTTGCAGGCTATACATTATAGATGTTACAGGTTATACATCCGCATATATGGACACCTGGATCATGATGCGTGAAAGGAGACAATACAAAACAGAATTTTACTCTTGCACCCCGATCAATTCTCCCCATAATTCCCCCTTATATCTACATTTTTATTACATTTGCACCCAAGAAACTAAAAATGTATGAAAATGAATATGCGTATAGCAGCAATACTCCTTTTAGGATATTGTGCAGGTATGTCAACTCCTGCTTTTGCCCAGAAAAAGGACAAGCTTAAAAAAGGCCCCAACATCTCCTTGAACATTTCCGCGAAGAAAGACAGTGTCAAAACCACTTATCTGAATATCGGTCTGCTTACAAATATCTATCAACTGAAAGGAATCGGTATCAACGCTGTATCCAGTGTTGTACAAAACGATATGACGGGTTTCCAAATCTCCGGCCTTGCCAGCATTACCGGACGCCACGCCTCCGGTTTCCAACTGGGAGGTATTGCCAATGTAGCCGGAGGCAATGCCAATGGCATCATGCTCAGCGGACTGATGAATGTTGCCGGAGGGAAAGCCAACGGTATCCAAATTTCCGGATTAGGCAACATTGCCGGAAACATATCAAGAGGAGTTACCATCGGCGGTCTGATGAATCTGGCCGGCAACAAAGCCCAAGGAGTTCAGATAGCCGGCTTGGCCAACATTGCCGGAAAATCACAAAATGGCGTCGCTATCGGCGGACTGATGAACGTATCTGCCGAGAAACTGAACGGAGCACAAGTTTCCACCCTGCTCAATATCAGTGGCGGAAAAGCCAAAGGCGCTCAAGTCTCAGCCATTGGTAATGTAGGTGTAAACGTGAATGGTATGCAATTCTCCGCCATCAGCAATATCGCTGCCGGAGAAATCAGAGGCTTGCAGCTTTGCGGTGCGGTAAATATCGCCGTCAAGACGGAAAATGCCCTGCAATTCTCAGGACTGACCAATGTTTGCCAAGGCAAGTTACGCGGTGTGCAGTTCGCTCCCGGCAACTACGCCGGAGAAGTAAGCGGCGCGCAAATCGGTTTACTCAACCTGTGTGGCGGGAATGTAAAAGGAATACAAATAGGAATCATCAACCATAGCAAGGATACTACCGCCCATAAACTAGGTTTGGTGAATATCACTCCCAAAACCCGTATCCAGATGATGCTGTTTGCAGGTAACACCAGCAAACTGAATGCTGCCGTGCGTTTTAAAAACCGCCGGAGTTATACCATGCTGGGTATCGGTACACACTATCTGGATTTGAATGACAAATTTTCGGGCTGTGTGTTCTACCGTGCCGGTCTTTACTATCCCATCGCCTCCAAACTGGAACTAAGTGGCGACTTAGGTTATTTCCATATAGAAAACTTTGAAAATGAAGATGCGGAAACACCGGAACGCATGTATTCATTGCAAGCCCGTATCAATCTGGAATATAAATTCAAATCCAGAATCAGTTTCTTTGCATCGGGTGGTTACGGCATGACGCGCTACTATGATAAAAATAAGTTCTACGAAAAAAAACCTATTTTCGAAGCAGGTGTTATCTTGTTTTAAGCAGCCCCGTCACCCTAGTATAAACTAATCCATACAGTATGAAACTACAGCATATCGCATTAGTCTGCCTGCTGGCATTAAGTGCCGGGAACGTCACAGCCCAGATGCTCCACCGCCCCGATTCCATGTATACATTCACCGATCCTCGCCTGCAAAAAAAACACCCTTGGCGTGCCGCTGCCGAAACTTTCGGAATGAATGTCGGAGTATGGGCATTCGACCGTTATGTAATGAACGAAGACTTTGCCAAAATCAGTATCGGCAGCATACGGCGCAATATCAAGCATGGTTTTGTATGGGATAACGACCAATTCTCTACCAACCTGTTCGCCCACCCCTATCACGGAAATCTTTATTTCAATGCAGCACGCAGCAACGGACTTACCTTTTGGGAATCGGCTCCATACGCCTTTGCTGGTAGTTTGATGTGGGAAATAGCCGCAGAAGTGGAGCCGCCCGCCATCAATGACCTGATGGCAACCACCCTAGGCGGCATCGCCCTGGGAGAAGTAACGCACCGTATGTCTTCTTTGGTACTGGACGACTCCAAGCGTGGTTTCTCACGTTTCACCCGCGAGTTTTTGGGAACCTTGATCTGCCCCATGCGGGGATTGAACCGAATGATAACCGGCGAGATGTGGAAAGTAAAACGCTCTCATTACAAATACCACGATTACGACCGCATTCCGGTACACTTTTCCATAGGTGCCGGTGACCGTTATCTGGCCGATGACAATTACCTGTTCCGTGGAGAGCACAATCCCTACCTTGAATTCCGGGTACAATACGGAGATGCCTTCGATAAAGTGAATGACGGCCCATACGATTACTTCACCGCGCGGGCCACCTTCGGTCTTTCCGGGAACCAGCCTCTTATCAGCCAGATCAACCTGATGGGCAAACTATGGGGTGTTCCCCTGAAAACCACTACCGGCATGGAAATGATGTTCGGTATCTTCCAGCACTTCAACTATTTTGATTCCGAGGAAGTGATTGACGGATCGGGGCGTATCCCTTACAAGATTTCGGAAGCTGCCAGTGTGGGACCGGGTATGATTTATAAATTCCCCCAAATGAACAGCCTGGTAAATTTGGAACAGCGTGTGTTCCTGAGTGCCATCCTGCTGGGTGGAAGCCTTACCGACTATTACAACGTAATAGACCGCAATTACAATATGGGAAGCGGATACAGCATAAAGAACAACACCATTCTGGACTTCGGCCGTTACGGCATGTTCGCACTGAATATGCATCTTTACCAGATTTTTACCTGGAAAGGATACGAACACAAGGATTTGGAAACAATAGATCCGCTCTATCTGAATGCGCAGGGAGACAAAGGAAATGTAATGCTCGCTGTAGTGAATCCGATTATCGAGCTGAATCTAAGCTCCCACTTCAAAGCCAATATGGAAGTGTCCTATTACTACCGCCACACACATTATTCCTACCATGAGGACATAAAATATAAGACCTTTGAAACCCGGCTAGGATTGATTTATCAATTCTAAAGCAAGGAAGAACGGACACGGCTCAAGGTTTCGGGAGTCATCTGTAATAAGGAAGCGATGTACACAAGAGGCGCACGCTTCAATATTTCGGGATGAAGCTGCAACAATCTGTTATAACGTTCATGAGCCGGTTCAAAACGAAGCGTGTCCGCCTTCACCTGTGACTCTATCAAAGAATGTTCGATAAAACCGCGATAAAGACGTTCGATATCGTGATATTGATCTATCAATTTCTCCACTTCCACACGGGGTAACTCCCATACCACGGATGCTTCCAAAGTTTCCACCATCAAGCGGGTGGGCTCCTGTTTAAAATAACTCTCTATGCAAATAATCATTCCGTTCTCATAACCGATATGCTCAGTCAGATCTTTATCATATTTATAATAAAATTGTCTGAGCATTCCTTTTTCTATAAACAACATCGATTTACAAACCTCACCGGCCTGCAAAACAATCTCCCCTTTACGATATTTTCTACAAACTAAGATTTCGGCTAATGCGTGAACACTTTCTCTACTGAGAGGATGGTTAACTTCTGCTATCCTTCTAGCTATGTCTATACTAGTTGTCATGTGCTCCCAATTTTTGTATTTGCTGCAAAAATACAAAAAAGGCTGGATTATTAGACATAAATTACAAAATTAAACCGATAAAGTTCTGAATAATAGTTTTTTTTATATACTTTTGAAACGCAATAGTAATAAAACGACCTTTATGAAACTACTAGCCTCTTTAACAATCCTGGGTTTAGTCATGGCACAAAGTGTCACAGCCCAAACGAATTACACAAAGGATCCGGAAAGCTGCACTAGCATTATGGTAGGAAAGAAAGCAACTACCGATGGATCAGTTATAACCAGTCATACATGCGACAGCTGGTACCGAACCTGGGTAAACATGGTTCCGGCAGAAAGTTATGAAAGGGATACTGTAATGAATATTTACGATGGCCGTATGCATACCGAGTTTGTAGCCGACCAGACTAATGTAAAAATCAAGGGGCAAATACCACAAGCTAGAAAAACATATGCCTTCATGGACACCTCCTACCCTTGCATCAACGAAAAGCAGCTGGGGATAGGTGAAACTACCGTAAGCGGACGCAGGGATCTGGAAAATCCCAAAGGTATGTTTATGATTGAAGAATTGCAACGTGTGGCATTGCAACGCTGTACAACAGCCCGTGAGGCTATCCGCCTGATGGGAGATCTCATAAAACAATACGGTTATGGCGACAGCGGCGAATGTCTGACCATTGCCGATCCTGATGAAGTATGGCACTTCGAAGTCTTCGGAGAAGGAAAAGATAACATTGGCGGAGTATGGGCGGCAGTCCGTATTCCGGATGATCATGTAGGCGTATCTGCCAACATCTCGCGAATCAGCACCCTCAATCTGAAAGATCCCGACCACTATATGGCTTCCGAAAATGTATTTGACGTGGCTAAAAAATTAGGATATTGGGATGGAAAAGAGCCTTTTAAATTTTGGAAAGCTTATAGCGGAAAGAATTACTCCGGCCAACTGAAATCCTTCAGCACCCGCGAGCACTTTATCCTGAATGCACTGGCACCGTTATTAAAGCTTGATTATGAAGCAGAAGAACTGCCTATCAGTGTAAAACCCGACAAGCAAGTATCTGTAACCGATGTTATGGCATTGCTCCGGGAAACATACGAAGGAACGCCGCTGGATATGACACAGAATCTGAAAGTTACGGTAAAAGATAGAAAAACCGGAAAAGTAGACACCATTATCAGCCCGAAAGCCAATCCGTGGATGCGTGGCGATGAACTGAATATGCTGAACGGTATTAAAAAGGGAGTTGTGAAATCAGTACGCAATATCGCAGTTCCGCAATGTGCTTATTCTACAGTTATCCAATTGCGCAACTGGCTGCCCGATGCAGTAGGCGGTGTGGTATGGTTCTCTATGGACAACCCCGGACAAAGCCCGCGCGTTCCGGTATTCTGTGGCATTACTGATTTCCCTGCTATGTATAAAATCTGCGGTAACCACCGCTATCGCGACGACGCCGCCTTATGGCACTATCGCCGCGCCAACAAACTGGCTGCTGTAAGATGGGGAACTGCCCGCAAAGTAATGGAAAAAAATATTCGTCATTTCGAGGAAAAAGGACAACGGGAACTTCCATTTGTGGAAGCACAATACCAAAGTATCCTTCAATCTAAAGGGGAAGAAGCAGCCCGTGCTTATCTCACAGACTACACGGCAGACTTTATAGGCGCCACCATCCTTCGCTGGGACGAAATGGCAAACCAATATTGGATTGAGTCACGCTTCGGCTTTTAATTGTTAACCTTATCATATTAAAAACAAACTTATGAAGACAAAAGTATTCACACTAGCCGCACTGCTATGCTGTGCATCAGCCATGTATGCACAAGAAAGTGGTTACAAATTCACGACTGTTGCATCACAGAAAGCAACTCCAGTCAAAAATCAGGCCTCTACCGGAACTTGCTGGTGCTTTGCCACCACTTCGTTCATGGAATCCGAACTGCTCCGTATGGGCAAAGGGGAATATGATCTTTCTGAAATGTTCATTGTACGCCAAAAGTACTTGAACCAATTGGAAGACAACTATTACCGGGGAGGCAACGGGAATTTAGGACAAGGAAGCCTTTCACACACATGGAAGAATGCTTTCAACCAAGTGGGTATCGTACCCGAGGAAGTATATCACGGAATCAACTATAACTCAGAAAAACATAACCATGGTGAAATGGTGAGATATATCAACGCTTTAGGAAACACAGCCGTTAAGATGAAACGTCGCAGCCCGGAATACTACAAGCTGATCAACAACCTTTTCGATACTTATCTAGGAGAACTTCCTGAAAAGTTCACTTACAAAGGAAAAGAGTACACTCCGAAATCTTTTGCCGAAAGTCTGGGTTTGAACATGGACGATTATATCGAACTGACTAGTTTCACTCACAAACCGTATTACCAGAAATTCTCTCCGGAAGTACCCGACAATTGGGAAAATGAACAAATGTACAATCTTCCGCTGGACGAAATGATGGAAGTTGCCGACTATGCTTTGACCCACGGATATACCGTATGTTGGGACGGTGATGTCAGTGAAAAAGGTTTTTCATTCAAAAATGGTGTAGCCATCAATCCGGTAGTGAAAAAAGCGGAAGATCTCTCGGGTTCCGACCGTGCACGTTTTGAGAAAATGGACCCTAAAGAACAAAGAGAGATGCTGGCGGAAGCCTACAAATTTGAAAAACCGTGTCCCGAAGTAAATGTCACTCCGGAAGTCCGTCAGGAAGGTTATGAAGCATTTGTCACTACAGATGACCACCTGATGCATCTTACCGGTATTACCAAAGACCAGAACGGGACCAAATACTATATCACCAAAAATTCTTGGGGTACAGAACGCAATACATTTGGCGGTTATCTGAATATGTCCGAAAGCTATGTACGTGCCAAGACTATTTTCCTCATGGTGCATAAAGATGCTATTCCGGCTGCAATCAAACAGAAATTAGGAATTAAATAAAAAAGAAAAGAGCAGGCGTCCGTTTTTCTAAAATAGACGCCCGTTTTTTGAAAACAGATATCCGGAGTCCCAATACATACTTGTGTTTTCAAATGGACATCTATTTTTTAGTAAAAGATTCATAATAACTATGACGAAAAAGAACTTATTTACATTAGTCTTATGCTTATTCTGTTTCGGAACCACAACTCATGCGCAACGTATCCCCACATTGGAGGAGGCCGTATACGGAGGACTGATCAAGACAGAAGGCGGAAGTAACGTGAACTGGATGAAAGATGGAGAACGTTATTCCAAAATAGAGAAAAATGCCGAGGGAGCATACGAAGTCACTGCCTACAAAGCAAAGGACAATTCCAAAGAAGTGCTGATCCCTGCCAATATGCTTTTGAATCCGCAAACAGGAAAACCTATCTCTGTCCGCAATTTCGTATTCAGCGAGGATAACTCCAAAGTATTGATCTATACCAATACCCGTCGCGTATGGCGTTATGATACCCGCGGTGATTACTGGGTGCTTAATTTGAAAGACGGCAAACTGCAACAATTGGGCAAAAGCTTGCCGGAAGCTACCTTGATGTTCGCCAAGTTCTCGCCGGATGCCAGCCGGGTAGCATATGTCTCCAGAAACAACATTTATGTAGAGAGTCTGGTTGACGGGAAAATCAACCAACTAACTCAAGACGGAAATAATGAAATTGTAAACGGAACATTCGACTGGGTATACGAAGAAGAATTCAACTGCCGCGACGGTTTCCGCTGGAGTCCCGACGGGCAATACATAGCCTATTGGCAAAGCGATACCCAAGGTACGGGATGGTTTGATATCATCAATAATGTAGATTCCATTTATCCTAAAATCCAACGTTTTCCCTACCCTAAAGCCGGAACAGCAAACTCCGCTGTAAAAGTAGGCTATGTATCAGCCGACGGTGGAAACACCACTTGGCTGGCTCTTCCAGGTGATGCACGCAACCACTATATTCCACGTATGGAATTCATTCCGGGCTGCAACGAACTGTTCATCCAGCAAATGAACCGTGCCCAAAACACCAATAAAGTATGGATTGCGAAAATAGGTGAAAATACCCCCGTCAATATCTTTACCGATCAAGATGCCGCATGGTTGGAAACGAATGACAATGTGCGTTGGTTGAAAGGGAACAAGTATTTCACTTGGGAAAGCGAACGTGACGGATGGCGCCACCTGTATCGTGTAAGCCGTGATGGTAAAGAAATCAAGCCCATCACCCAAGGAGCTTTTGATTATATTCAAGAAGTAGGTGCGGATATGGATAAAGGTTTTGTGTACTTTATCGCCTCTCCCGACAACTTCACCCAGCGCTATCTCTACCGGGCACGTCTTTTCGGCAATGGAGAGGTAAAGCGGCTAAGTCCTGTTGACCAAAGCGGGCAACATCGTTATATCATGTCACCGTCCGGCAAATGGGCAGTCCATACATTCAGTAACTCGGAAACTCCCCCTGTAATCGACATGGTGTCTTTCCCTGCCCATAAAAGTATACGTCTGATTACTGACAATGCAAAAGCCAAGGAGCAATACAAAGCCTTGGGGCTGCAACCGAAAGAATTTGTAAAAACCCGTTCAGGAGAACTGGAACTGGATGCATGGATGATCAAACCCGTAAACTTTGATCCCAGCAAAAAATATCCGGTCATAATTGATGTCTATGGAGAACCTGCCAACGCCACCGTGCAGGATGTATGGAGCGGAGGAAATTTATGGCACCAGTACTTGGCAAACCTGGGGTATATCATAGTCAGCATCGAGAACCGTGGTGCCAATGCACCCCGTGGACGCGAATGGCGCAAATGTATTTATGGAGAAGTCGGAACCTTTGCCAGTGAAGATCAGGCAAGAGGCATCCAAGACTTGGCACGTCAATACTCTTTCATTGACACCGCACGTATCGGTATCACCGGCTGGAGTGGCGGAGGCAGCCAGACGCTGAACAGTATGTTCCGTTATCCCGATGTTTTCCACACAGGTATTGCCATTGCTTTTGTGGCCGACCAGCGTCTGTATGACACGGTTTATCAAGAACGTTATATGAATACTCCTCAAAATAATCCGGAGGGTTACCGCAAAGGGTCTCCCATCTCGTATGCAGCAGGATTGAAAGGCAACTTGCTGTTAATTCACGGTACAGGAGATGACAATGTCCATTATCAGAATTGTGAAATGTTGGTCAATGAACTGGTACGGCACGGAAAAATCTTCTCACAGATTTCTTACCCGATGCGTTCCCATGGAATTTACGAAGGCGAGGGAACCAGCTTGCATCTGCGAAAGACAATGGCTGATTACTGGCTGAAAAACCTGCCTGCCGGAGGAAAATAAATATGCCAAAATTCCTGCTGATATGATTATACAGTCGGCCATTCTGAACATTAGTGAAACTTTTCATATACATAAAATGATTAGAGTCCAAATTTTTCACAAAAGTTCGGGATGGCAGACTAATAAACCGATTTCGTTTTAGCAAGCTTAGCACTAAACACATAAACTAAATGAAGAAAATACAACTATTCTTATTACAATTTCTGTTAATATCTATTACGCAGCACACCAATGCCCAACTCCCTGTCAAAACAGAATATACCGTTGAGATGGGAGGAACATCGGGTAAAGGAACCTACGCGCCGATGTGGCTTACTGCCAACAGGCAAGGTTTATCTTCTGCCAATACCGAAAATGGTTATTTACGGGCAGGGATTGCACATACAATGCCATTAAACCAACATTTCGGCTTCAGTGCAGGACTGGATTTGGCAACCGCCTACAATTTCACCTCCTCCTTCATCATCCAACAAGCCTATGCAGACCTCAGTTACCGATGGTTGAACCTGAGTATCGGCAGCAAAGAACGCTTGCCCGAATTAAAGAATTCCAAGTTAAGCAGTGGAGGTATGGTAGAATCAAATAATGCCCGCCCCATTCCCCAAATACGCCTGGAAGTTCCCGATTATGTAGCCATACCAGGTACCCATAAATGGCTTCATTTGAAAGGACACATAGCCTATGGACGTTTTACTGATGACAAATGGCAGGAACATTTCACCTCCATAGGCAACCCATATACCATTGATGTACTTTACCACAGTAAATCGCTTTTCGCCAAAGTAGGAAACAAAGAACATTTTCCGGTAGAATTTGAAGGAGGAATACAAATGTCCGCCCAATTTGGCGGAGACCAATATATTGCAGGACAAAAAGAGCCTGTAATAGATATGCCTACCCGGTTTGTTGACTTTATGCGTGTATTGGTTCCTATGGCCGGAGATGATACCACACCCGAAGGCGAACAAGTAAACATCTACGGAAACCATGTCGGTAGCTGGAATTTTGCCGCAACAGCTTATCTTAACCGATGGAAGGTAAAGATCTATTATGAACATTATTTCGACGACCACTCCCAAATGTTTTTCCAATACGGACGTTGGAAAGACGGACACATCGGACTGGAAATAACTTTTCCCAAAAACCGCTTCATTGATACTTTTGTATACGAAGGATTAGGAACAAAAGATCAAACCGGACCTATGCTGTATGATTCCTTTTGGGGGGAATTTGAAGAGCAAATCAGTGCTAAAGATAATTATTATAATCACTACCTCTATCAAGGATGGCAGCATTGGGGAATGGGAATAGGTAATCCTTTACTTCCCGGACCTATTTACAACAAGAACGGACAGATTACTTTTATCAGCAATCGTGTACTGGCACATCACATAGGATTCTGCGGTTCCCCCTGTCAGTCGCTAAGTTATCGTATGCTGCTCTCCTACTCCCGCCATTGGGGTACTTATGATAATCCTCTGAATGAGATCAAGAAACAATTCAACTCTTTGTTTGAAGTAACTTATGCTCCACAACAACTGAAAGGATGGAGTTTCACTGTATCCGGAGCTATGGATCGCGGCAACATACTTGGAAATAATTATGGTGGAATGCTGGTTATCCGCAAACAAGGAATTATCAAATCGGGCAATAAATAGAAGTTTTAACTGTCAACCCAATCAACATATGAAACAAATATTATTATTCATACTCTTTATGCTGGGAATCAGCAGTTGTGACAAAGCTCCCATCAACGGCAAATTAGATGGCAGATGGCAATTAATGACTATAGAATATACTAATGGGAAAATAGAAGAATGTAACCGCATTTATTATAGTATCCAGTTACATTTGGTGGAAATCAGTGCCAAAGGTGGAAATGGAGGCACTCATATCGGACGTTTCTCTTATAAAGGAGATGAGGTAACCATGAGTGAATTCCGCCACCGGGGAGATGAAGAAAAACTAACGACACTGAATGAATTGAAACCTTTCGGACTTAATCAAGCTATTAATCATCTTAAGGTGGAAAAAGCAACAGGCAAGAAACTAATTCTGAAATCTGATTATGCACGCCTCACATTCAGAAAGTTCTAAAAAAATATACCACAGGCTATACAAACTGTCTGCCGATAAAATATCGGCAAAACAATTTATACGCTATAGCAGTGGCAAACCACTATACCGGATTTCTAGAAATCAATTTATCAGCAGAAATAAAACTGGTGCCACCACTCATGGAGCCGGCTTTACAAATATTGAAGCCGGCTTCATGAAACAAGTTCTTTACCTTCCTGTAGTCTGTGGTGAAATAAATTTATCTTCTAGGCTTGATATCCAATTTTACCGGCTTCAACATGTTTTCCGGACTTAGGATTGTATCCAACTCTTCCTTATTTAAAATACCATGTTCCAAGACCAGTTCATAAACACTTCTACCTGTTTCCAACGCTTCTTTTGCAATCTTTGTAGAGTTTTTATAACCAATAATCGGATTCAATGCGGTTACTACACCAATACTGTTATGCACTTCAATCTTGCAACGTTCCGCATTAGCAGTAATACCTTCTACACAACGTGTACGCAAGGTTTCAAAACCATTGATCATTAAATCTACAGATTCAAAACAACACTGTGCCATCACCGGTTCCATAGCATTCAGTTCCATTTGGGCAGCTTCGCCAGCCATAGTCACACATAGTTCGTTACCCATTACCTTATAACAAATCTGATTCATCACTTCAGGAATCACCGGATTCACCTTACCTGGCATTATAGAAGATCCCGGTTGCATAGCCGGAAGGTTGAATTCTCCTAAGCCACAACGCGGTCCGCTAGCCAGCAAACGTAAATCATTACATATTTTATTTACCTTTACGGCTATCCTTTTTAAAGCTGAAGCATAACCTACCAAGCAGGAAGTATCTGAAGTAGCTCCTACCAAATCTGACGACAATTTGAAATCAAAACCTGTAATTTCACACAATGCTTTCACACATTTTTCCGCATATCCCGGTTCCGCACAAATGCCTGTACCAATAGCCGTAGCACCCATATTTACTGTCAGGAAGTCTGCCGCAGCTTCATTCAAATGACGAATTTCATCTCTCAATATACTGGCAAAACCATTGAATGTCTGACCTAAAGTCATAGGAACGGCATCTTCCAGCTGAGTACGCCCCATTTTGATGATATGCGCAAACTCTTCTCCTTTCTTATGGAATGCACCAATCAGCGATTCCAAATAAGGCAGAAAACGAAGATGAGAATAATACATGCCAATATGGATTGCAGTGGGATAAGCATCATTCGTTGATTGCGAGCAGTTCACATGGTCATTAGGAGAGCAATATTGATACTCGCCACGTTTGTATCCCATAATCTCCAAAGCACGGTTAGCAATGACTTCATTAGCATTCATATTGGTAGAAGTACCGGCACCTCCCTGAATCATGTCTACCGGGAATTGCTCATGATGCTCACCATTTAAGATTTCCTGACACGCCAACACTATGGCATCTTTTTGTTCTTTAGTCAATAAACCTAACTCATAGTTAGCCATTGCAGCTGCCATTTTCGTAATGGCAAGACCGTTGATAAACAACGGATATTCATTTAGATGAAATTTACTTATTGGGAAATTTTCTATGCCTCTTAGAGTCTGCACACCATACAATGCACTGGCCGGAATTTCGCGGGCACCAATTAAATCACTTTCTACTCGGGTTTCTTCTGTAAGTTTTGTTTCCATGATCAGGTTATTTATTAGTTTATCATTTCTTATTTTATACAGCAAAGGTATAAACTAACATTTTGATATCAAAATATAATCTGATATAATTTCAAAATATTATTTTATACTTATTTTTCGAGATAAAACGGATAACACACTTACATTATGAAAGTTCATTCAGTTAACAAAGTCTTATATCCTTTGAAGTTCATTCAAAAAACAGACATAAAAAAAGGCGTCCATTCAGAACGCCCTTATTCTATTTTTTAACTTCGGAACTCTTATTTAACCTTTATTCTATCAAAGCCTTCTCCAAATACACCAATGACAGCACTTTGTGATACAAATGCATTCGGATCTATATCTTTTATCAAACGGAATATAGTAGTAGACTCACGTTTTTTTGCCAGCACAAACATCATTTTCACACCCGCACCGGTATAACAACCTACTCCGTCAATGAACGTCACTCCTCGATGAAGGTCTTTATTTATGCGATGCCCTATTTCTTCATGCTTCTTAGAAATAATAAAGAATTGCACTGACTGACGGGCACTATTTACTACCTGATCCAAGACAAAGCTGGATATAAACAAGACAACATATCCATATACCACCTTCTCCCAATCATGCAATACAAAATAACTGGAAGAGATAATAACCAAATCACACATCAAAATAACCCGGCCCAAAGTAATATCACGATACTTATTGACAATAGCAGCTATAATATCCGTACCTCCTGTGCTACCATTGGCAGAAAAAGCGACACCAATACCACCTCCGCAGAAAAAGGCTCCCAAGACACAAGCCATGAAAGGTTGGTCATGTATTAAAGACTCTCCCCCGGTCAAATCCTGTATGATAGGCAGAATAGAACTCAGCACAAATACAGCATAGATGGTTTTCACACTAAACTTCCATCCCAAAATAACCAAAGAAAGTATCAACAATGCTCCGTTTATTCCCAAATAGGTGTACTGAACCGGCAAATCGGTAGCCCAATAAACAATAGAAGCAATACCTGGCACCGCACCCGAAGGAAGGTCATTAGGTAACAAAAAGACGGTCCATCCAATAGCATACATCAGCATACCAAGAGCAATCAACATATAATCCCTTAGTTCTCTGATAATCCGTTGCTTACGCGTCGTAATAAAGACTGAATCCATGTGAGTTTTCCTTTATAAAATCATATTGTCCGCAAAAGTACAAAAAGATTGAATCACTTGGCTTCAAAAGGTGACATTTTTTCAAGTAAAAAGTCCTGTTAGTCCGATTTATCAAAAACAACAGTGCCTTTCACCCTTTATTATTCTTTAGGATGTAAATACCAATCTTTATAATCCGCGCCAAAAGAATCTCTCCACTGTTTAAACTCGGGATAATAGGTAGTAATAGACACCTTCTCTGAAGGCCATCTAAATTCACTGTTACTGATATTTATAGCGAAAGGCATATTATCTTCTGCTATATAATACATTGGGATACCATTGGAGTCTTGACTCAAATCACTACCCGTACCACGTAAACTCTCATCAGCTACGCTTGTCGGCTTATAGCCTGACAAATGTACTTCATGAGAACGTTTATTCACAAAAATGAAAGAATTGTAAGGCGGATAAGCATCCATGTCGCTTACTTTATCATATTTTTTAAATCCGATCACTACAGTCACAGGCTTTTTGAGAACAGGCTTTATATCAGAAAAAAGTATTAATACAGGCTTTTCTATTCCCGGCTCAAAGTTTTTTCCGATCACATTACCTTCTTGACTCACCTGCACCAAATCTATATGCTCCTTCCCTACGTAATCCAACTGAAAACCAAACCCATTTGTATAAGTAGCACCATCATTCATCGGAGTAAAAGTAGTAGTGGTGCGCACCAATGCGTTAGAAGATTTATCTTTCACAACTGTACTGGAATAATATATCACAACATCATTCATATCGTAATCATTCTTATCAGGCCAATTGTCCTCATAAGCCAAAGACCCTTTGACTACATACGAAATTTCACCCTTATTTACTTCATCCGGTATATTAGGAGTAGGTTCTACAGAAGAAGAAGCAGACGCCATAATAGCAAACTGTACATCATTAAAACGCATGTCCACATTATCTTCCATAGCCATAAAGAAACAATTGTCCAGTTCCGGATCACTTAACAAAACTGAACGTTGCTCTTTATTATCGTTATATGCAGGATTAGAATAACGAGGAAAAACACCCTTTTCTTTTCCAAATCCCATTCCCAATAAAATCCATCCAATATGAGTGCCTTGGGGAAATTCATCTTCATACTTGCTTTGTTCCTTATTCCAATATTTTAGTTTTATTTGCTCACCGACTAAAGATTTAGGAGCATTCCTACTGGAACGTGGAATCAGGATGGTCTTTTTTATGGTAGCTATGTCCACAGACTCTCCTTCTTTATAAGTATAATAAGCAACCATATCCTCCCACGCAGTAGACGAGAAATCAAAATAAGTCGCGACCAAACCTGTAGATTTAGTTATTACCATATCATTACTCCCTGAAGTACGTAGTTCCGGAAACCTTTCCAACAAATTACGATTATCTACTACTATAGAACGGCTTAAATTACTGCATCTCTCTAAAAAAGCACCGGGTATATCCAACTTTTCAGGCAACAAATAATCAGGAACCCCATTTTCATTCCAATTACCCAATACATCATATCCGTCAGGATAACTCACTCCTCCCATTACCGCTCTAGAATGCCCGTTGGCAGACAGTTGTGCCTTATAATCAACATAATTAAAGGTTAGTCCGTCAGATAGAAATTCCAATTCAACAGGTGATACGACCAACACATTATCAGTTACCAGCCATACCTTTTTCAAATAAGCCGGCAAAGATACTTTTGAAAAAAATCTACCATTCATATCAGTCGAAGCGGCATAAATGGGATTTATATCTTTTAATTCCCAAGTATTTCCAACTAATTCCATAGGATATTCATCATACAGATAAAAAGCAGTCTGTACTTTCATGCCATAATCAATGATAAGTTGACTATTACGGACAGTAGTAAAATCAAAAAAATCGTCTTTATTGATTTTTTCCTCCTCTTCTTCCTCTCCCCCCGTATATATATCATGCATATTACGCAAGCAAGACACAAAGAAAACTGATAAGCAGATGATCCAAAATTTTGTTTTCATAAAGTAGTGCGTGATTATTTTCGACAAATATAGCCATAAATAACTAAAAAACAACTAAATAGTCAGAAAAAAAACTGTCCCCCGACTCACGTCGGAGAACAGCCACAACACAAACACAAAATAAAACACGACAAAACTACTATGCAATTTTTTAGCCTGCTCTATGTTTTGAGTAACATAACTACCGCCAATCAGGTATTCACATATCCAAGAGGGGTTTCAGGTTATTTGCATCTATAAAACGCCACACTAGCGTCCTTTGTTCATCGGTCTTTCTAAAAATATCTTAATTCTTATTGAATTCCTCTTTCTCTTAGTTTCAGCTGCCAGTTCCAAGCCGAACGTAGAGTGTCCTCCAAATTGGCTTCTGCCTTCCATCCCAACTCCTTATTAGCAAAATCAGGATTAGCCCATACCTTCTCAATATCTCCGGCACGACGCCCCACGATCTGATAATTAAGTTTCACACCGGTAGCTTTTTCAAACGTATTGATCAGTTCCAATACAGAAACGCCTTTACCCGTTCCAATATTAAAGACTTCCACCTTCTCCTTCTGCTTGTTATTCAAAATGCGATCCATTGCGATAACGTGAGCCTTCGCCAAATCCACTACATATATATAGTCACGGATGCAAGAACCGTCCGGTGTATCATAATCATCCCCGAACACACTCAGTTTTTCACGAATACCCATCGCTGTCTGAGTAACATAAGGTAGCAAATTTTGTGGAACCCCATTAGGTAATTCACCTATTAATGCAGTGGGATGTGCGCCAATAGGATTAAAGTAACGCAGCATAATAGCATTGATAGGCGATCCCGAAGCAACTGTATCACGAATAATTTCTTCATTGATCTGTTTTGTATTACCGTACGGAGACTCAGCCTTCTTAATCGGAGCCTCTTCCGTTACAGGAAGAACATCGGGCTGACCATACACCGTACATGATGATGAAAAAATAATACCTTCTACTCCATGTTTCGGCATTAACTCCAACAGGTTAATCAATGAAACCAAGTTATTGCGATAATACAACAACGGTTTTTGTACCGATTCACCCACAGCCTTGCTAGCCGCAAAATGAATAATACCTTTTATACCCGGATATTTAGTAAACAGCTTATCCATTCCCTCAAGATCCAAGCAATCCAACTTTTCAAATGCAGGACGGATTCCTGAAACCTTTTCTATATTATCTACCACATCGGCGCTTGAGTTGGACAAATTGTCCACAATCACTACGTCGTAACCGCTATTTTGCAGCTCTACTACCGTATGAGAACCGATGTAGCCGGTTCCTCCTGTTACTAAAATTCTTTCTTTCATAATACTTAATATTCTGTCGTTTTCTAATAGGTTCAAAACAACTTCGACGGGTAGATCCCTTTTCGTATCATATCATTGATACGAAGCAGGACTTGTATCTTGTCATCATGCGATACCAATCCCATCCATCTGGCAGGTGTCTCAATCACTTTCACCCTGACTCCGTCAGCAATACGCTCATTCATAAAAGCCGGAATAGAATAATGGGCTTTCATATCCATTCCATTCTCATCTATGAACTTATCGAACGCCTTCTTCATCTCACCGAATACCTGCGGAGTAAATCCCCACATATTCATTGAAACCAAGCTGTTGTCATCCAAAGCCACCCATTTATGTAATTCATTAGGATACATCGGATTTCCACTTATCCGTTCTACTCCTACACGGTCTGTAACGGACAACAGATATCCTTTTTCGTCCACTTCACAAATACCACGGGTAACCCCTCCGCTTTCCGCCAATACATTTCTCAGCCTGTAGCAAATATTGAAACTATGGTAGTCAGCTTCTCCCAACATCACCAGATTATTATATAACAATTCAAAACTTTCTCTTTGGTAAAAGTTCACGGCATTTATCACACCGAATGGAGAGTCAATCAACTCTTCTCCCATCAGAACAGCTCTTACCGAACCGTACAGTGCTTTGCGCTTCGGATTACGCTTTTCTTCAGGAATCGTTTCCACATCCTGATAAACATACTCCACTTCTACCACATGTTCGTATTTGCCTGATACCAGTTTCTTGAATTCTTGTTCAAAATGTCTGCTTATGACAAATACGATCTTATTAAATCCGACTCTTACGGCATCATATATGGAAAAATCTAATATTGTTTCGCCATTAGGACCTATTCCCTCCAGCTGTTTCAATCCACCATATTTATTCCCCATAGTGGCCGCGAGTACAATCAAGGTCATAGCCATTTAATCTCTCTATTAATTCTAATGCAAAAATAAGCATAAAAATTGAATTTACGGACAAGAACAATGGATTTCTTTCTAATAAAAAAGTCCGAAGCTGTGCTCCGGACTTCTGAATCGGTTTATTTTAACGATGAAGTGAATTTATTCTATTCCAAACAAAACACCCAAGCCTTTGTCTACACCTGAAAATCCCATGAATGCCATTGCCAGCAGACCGGCAGTAACCAATGCGATAGCCATTCCCTGCATTCCTTTAGGTATATTCACCAAACTTAATTGTTCACGGATACCTGCAAACAACACCATAGCCAAAGCAAAACCAAGAGCTGTAGAGAAGGCATAAACCACCCCCGTCAACAAATCAAAGTCTTTCTGGATTACCAAAATAGCCACACCCAGAATACAGCAGTTAGTAGTAATCAACGGAAGAAAGACTCCTAATGCCTGATAAAGGGCGGGAGATACCTTCTTCAAAATGATTTCCACCATCTGTACCAATGCTGCAATGACAAGGATAAATGCAATGGTCTGCAAATATTCCAACCCGAAAGCATCGAGCACGAATTTCTGGATAAGATAGGTAACAATGGTAGCGATGGTAAGCACGAATGCAACAGCCGCTCCCATACCCGTAGCTGTCTCAACTTTCTTGGATACACCGAGGAATGGACAAATACCCAAGAATTGTGACAACACAATGTTGTTCACAAATATAGCGGTGATAAATATCAATATATATTCCATTTTCTTACTTTTTACGGGTTATGCTTTCTTCAGTTTATTCACAATCGCAATGAGGTAACCCAATGCAATGAAGGCTCCCGGTGCGAGAACGAAAATCAACATTCCGTATTGCTCCGGCATAATAGCGATATCAAACAATTTACCTGTACCAAGGAACTCACGTACACCACCAAGGATGGTCAATGCAAGTGTAAATCCTAGTCCCATACCCAATCCGTCAAAGAATGAAGGAACAGGACCGTTCTTTGCGGCAAACGCTTCGGCGCGTCCCAGCAAGATACAGTTTACCACAATCAACGGAATAAACAATCCCAAAGTAGCATACAGCGCCGGCACATATGCCTGCATAATCATCTGCAACAAGGTTACAAATGATGCAATAACCACAATGAATGCAGGAATACGCACCATATCAGGAATCAGATTCTTGATAGATGAAATTACCACATTCGAACAAATCAACACAAACATGGTTGCCAGTCCCATACCCATACCATTGATGGCAGAAGAAGTGGTTCCCAATGTAGGACACATACCCAAAAGGAGTACAAACGTAGGATTCTCTTTGACAATCCCGTTCATCAATACTTTAAAATTATTCATAGTCTGCTCCTTCCTTATTTTTTGTTTTTACAATCTTGCTTTAGGCATTCTGCTTTTTTACAGTCCGCCTTGTCGCAGTTAGCAGGATCACATTTACCACCACAAGCAGCTTTGCAGGCAGCAGAGTCACAGGCTTGTCCGCAACAATCCTGAGTTCCCTCACATTGTGCCTTAGCTGCTTTGGGGGCATCGGCAGCAGTTTCAGACACCTGCTGTGTCGCACCGCTGGAACCATCCACATTTTGGCCACTATATGCCGCATAAGCATTATTCACAGCTTTCAGAAAAGCACGTGTCGTGATAGTAGAAGCAGTGATTGCATCTATCTGACCGCCATCTTTATTTACAACCAATGCTTTCTGTCCCGGATTCATACCAGTAATATCGCCTTTGCCGCCTTTCTTAAACCAATCGGCTGCCTTTGATCCCAGTCCCGGAGTTTCTGCATGACTCAACAAAGAATAGTCTATAATATTGCCCTCTTTATCGAAACCTACCAATACATTCAACGCACCACCAAAACCATTTGCAGAAGACTCTACGGCTGCACCAATAAATTCTCCTCCTTTGGTTGCTTTATATATCTTATAAGTAACGCCTTCCAATTCTATGGTTTCAGGAGCTTCGGCAGGATTATTGTCAAATCCCGGAACTACGATAGCAATGGCATCACTCAAAGCCTTGGCATTAGCCTGTGCAATGGGTTCCTTTGTCAACTCATTCACATAACCCAGCAATGCTCCGGCTACCACGGTTACGCCTGTCAGCACGATAACCATGTTTTTCAAAGATGATTCTAGTTTTTTCATTTCTTCACGACCTCCCCGAATCTTTTAGGTTTACAATAAGTATTGATTAACGGAGTGAATGCGTTCATAATGAATATAGCGAAAGACATACCTTCGGGATATGCACCGAACAAACGGATAACCACCGTCAGGAAGCCGATAGCCACACCGTAAATAATCATACCTTTATGAGTCATAGGCGAAGTAACATAGTCGGTTGCCATGAAAATAGCTCCCAACATCAAACCACCTGTAAACAAGTGAGCCAACGGAGATGCGTAAGCAACCGGATCAACCAAATGCATCAGCCCGGCAAATACAAATACTGTCACCAGAATAGATACAGGAATATGCCAGGAAATAATCTTTTTCCATAGCATATATCCCAGACCAAGCAATAAAGCCAATGCACTCACCTCACCTAGTGAACCCGGGTTATTACCCAGAAACAGACTTAATGTATCGGGCAACTGACCTAAAGCATTTGCATCACCCTTTACAGCCATTTTCATCAATGCCAGCGGAGTAGCACCGGTTTCAGCATCGGTATAACTTCCCCATTGTTGAACCAACGGCCATGAAGTCATCTGCACAGGAAAAGAAATCAGCAGGAAGATACGACCTACCAGCGCGGGATTGAAAGGATTACAACCCAATCCGCCGAAAGTCATCTTGCCCACACCGATTGCCACCAACGCACCGATGATAATAATCCAAAGCGGCAAGTTGGAAGGCAGATTGAATGCCAGCAACACACCGGTTATAATAGCCGAACCATCACAGATGGTAGAGCGTTCTCTCTTCAAAATAAACTTGGTAATCGCCCATTCGAAGAATACACAGGCGGCAACCGAGGTCAAGGTCACCACCACGGCGCCCAGTCCGAACATATAAAATGACACCAGCAACGCAGGTATCAACGCAATGAGTACACCATACATATTCTTCTGTATGCTGTCACCGCTATGAACGTGAGGCGATAATGATACTATTAATTTATTAGCCATACTATTTTGTCGAATTATTTTTTAGCATTACGTGCACGAATGATACCGCCTACTGTGCCCTTACCCAAACGGATATAGTCCAGCAAATAACGATGAGACGGACATGTAAACTGACACGAACCGCACTCGATGCACGACATTACATCTTCTTTTTCTACTCTCTCCCAGTCCTTATGAGCTGAAAGTGTCGCCAACAAGAAAGGCTCCAATCCCATAGGACACACACTGACGCACTTGGCACAGCGGATACAGGGCTGAGCTTCCGCACGGGCAGCTTCCTTATCATTCATAATCAGCACACCCGAACTACCTTTACAAATGGGAACTTCCGTATTAACCAGTGCTTTACCCATCATCGGACCGCCACCAATCACTTTTCCCGTATCTTCGGGCAAACCGCCAGCCGCATCAATCAGCTGGCTCATCGGGGTACCCATACGGGTGAGGAAGTTGGAGGGGTTCTTGACAGACTTACCCGTAACAGTCACGATACGTTCAAACAAAGGTTTGTTTTTCTGAACGGCTTCATAAACGGCAAATGCAGTACCTACATTCTGAACTACCGCACCCACATTGATAGGAATAGCGGGAGGAGCAGGAACCTGGCGACCGATCACAGCATCTATCAACTGTTTCTCACCACCTTGCGGATATTTCACCTGCAAAGGAACTACCTCTATACCGGGATATTGAGCAGCCTTTTCAGTCATCAGCTTAATAGCATCCGGTTTATTATTTTCAATGCCGATATATCCTTTAGTCACTTTCGCAGCTTTCATCAGAATACTGACACCCACCAGCACCTCGTCTGCCTTTTCCAGCATCAAACGATGGTCGGCAGTAAGGTAAGGCTCACATTCTACAGCATTGATAATTACACATTCCGCCTTGCAGCCCGGAGGAGGAGAAAGTTTCACATGAGTAGGGAAACAAGCACCGCCCATACCTACTACACCTGCATTTTTCACTTTAGCAACGATTTCTTCGGGTGTGAGAGCACACTCTTTCACCAATGTCGAACTGCGGTCTATTGATTCTTCCCATTCGTCACCATCCACATCGATAAAGATAGCCGGCTTGCGGTAACCGCTAGCATCGATTACGGCGTCTACCTTGTTCACTTTACCGGATACAGACGAGAAGATGGCTGCTGAAACAAAGCCACCCGCCTCAGCAATCTTCGTACCTACCTTCACCACATCGCCTTTTTTCACGATGGCAGTAGCAGGAGCACCGATATGCTGTGACAAAGGAAATACCGCTTGCTTAGGAAGTGCAAGTGTTTCAATGGCTTTGCCTGCTGACAATTTATTTTCTGCTGGATGTACTCCACCAATTCTAAATGTCTTCACTGTTATATCTTTTTAATTTTTACTTACTTTGAATTTTGATTATGCTTCCGTTTTCGGAGCCTCAGCTTTCACCGCTTCCGCTTTCGGAGTTTCCACCTTTGAAGCCTCTACTTTTACAGCAGGTTTTGCAGCAGCCTCACCAGCCGGCACTTCTACTTTCGGTTTACGTGGCGGGAAATTGATAGCTTGGATAGCCCCTTTCGGACATTCCGATTCGCATTTACGGCAAGACTTACACTTAGCCGGATCAATGTATGCCAAATTATTTTCCAACGTAATGGCTTCGAACGGACACACTTTCACACACTTTCCACAACCAATACAACTAGCCTTGCAAGCTTTGTTGGCAACAGCTCCCTTATCCTTGTTCACACACATCACCACTACGCGGCGGTTGTTCTTTCCTTTCGGACGAATTTCAATGATCTTACGCGGACAAGCTTTGCTGCAAGCCCCACAAGCTGTACATTTTTCTTCGTCCACTTCCGGAAGACCGGTTTCAGGATTCATGTGAATAGCATCAAACTGACACGCTTCCACACAATCACCACAACCCAGACAACCGAATGTACAACCCGTCTCACCACCTGAAGTGGCATGAGCGATGGCACACGATTTAGCTCCGTCGTACAGAGCAGTACGAGGGCGATTTTCACAACTACCGTTACATCTTACCACCGCAACTTTCGGTTCAGCAGCAACGGCTTCCAATCCCAAAATGGCAGCTACTTTCTCCATTACCGGAGCACCACCAACCGGACATAACTTACCCTCCAGCGAACCGGCATCGGCAGCCTTCACGCAGGCACCGGCAAAACCAGAGCAACCGGGATAACCACATCCGCCGCAATTCGCCTGAGGAAGCACTTCGCTCACCTTGGCAATCCGCGGATCTTCATACACAGCAAACTTCTTAGAAGCGGCATACAAGATTACCGCGGCAATCAAGCCAATCGCTCCCAACGAAATTACTGCAACCAGAATTAAATCCATAAATTTTAGTTAGTTATTTATTAATTATTTTTTATTGGTTCAAGCGTAAATGAAAACTTCTTGCTCAACTTATTCCTGCATACATATATAATAAGGTAATACGGAAGCAAGGCTGACAAAGCAACAAGCGCCGACCTTAACTCATCCCCCCCCGTAAGACGCATGGAAATAAATAAAGTAATCAGCAATACCAAGAAAGGGATACCAAAAGCCAGCAATACGGCTTGCATCCCCATGGAAGTAGTACCATAAATCATCACCTCCTCACCTATGCGGTAAGAAGATGCCTTCATGTCAAAAACATCAATCAGTTTCTCTTTACTTTCAGATGCATTGCAATGCCCTTTCACACTACAAGCCGAACAGGCAGAAGTTTGTACGATTCTCACCCGCACGTGAGAACCTTCAATGTTTTCCACAATACCACGATGTTTGATTATATCGGTCATTTTTGCAAACTCTACATTACAAAACTGCGACAAATGTACGACTTTAATTGGATTCTAAGAAGTATAAAATGATATTTTCACTATAAAAATCGATTTTTTGTGTGGAGAAATTAAAATTAGAAGCAAGAAAAGGAAGAAATATTTAATTTTCCTCCTTTCTACTTGTAAGGTATATAATTTATTTCATTATCACATAGCCTGCATCCAACAGTTTTTGACGAATGGATGCTATATGTTCCTCGTTTCTGGTTTCCATAACGACACGAAGGGCACATCCGGTGACATCTGCACTCTCACTATTTCGCTCATGATGTACAGAAATTACATTTCCTCCCTGCTCTGCGACAATTTTGCTGACTCCCAACAGCTGCCCCGGCTTGTCTATCAAGTCCAAAGTTACTGCATAGGTACGTCCCGACTTCGCCATACCGCGACTGATGACACGGCTCAATATCGTCACATCAATATTGCCTCCGGACACCAGGCAGACAGTTTTCTTACCCTTTACCGGTACTTTATTGAACATGGCTGCAGCAACGGACACAGCTCCCGCCCCCTCTGCAACAATCCGCTGGCGTTCTATCAATGCCAGAATAGCTGCGGCAATCTCGTCCTCAGTCACAGTTACAACTCCGTCCACATACTGATTTACCAAGTCAAAAGTATTTGTTCCCGGCTCTTTCACCGCGATTCCATCGGCAAAAGTGGAAACAGAGTGAAGACGCTCAATACGCGAATGAAGAATAGAATTTGCCATACTGGCCGCACCCAACGCCTGTACGCCATATACCTTGACAGATGGTTTCAAAGCCTTCAACGCATAAGCCACTCCCGAAATCAGTCCTCCCCCACCAATGGGAACAATGACTACCTCCACATCCGGCATTTCCTCCAATAATTCCAAACCGATAGTACCTTGTCCGGCTATCACGTTCTCGTCATCAAAGGGATGAACAAAAGTATATCCCTTTTCATCACGCAATTGCAGGGCTTTCTGATAAGCATCATCATAGACTCCCGGAACCAAACAAACTTCCGCCCCATAATGCTTCGTAGCCTCAACTTTAGATATAGGCGCTCCTTCCGGAAGACAAATCAACGACTTGATACCGCACTTAGTGGCAGCCAATGCCACCCCTTGCGCATGATTACCGGCAGAACAGGCTATCACGCCTCTCGCCTTTTCTTCATCGGACAATTGGGAAATCTTGTAATAAGCACCACGCACTTTAAACGATCCTGTGAGTTGCAGGTTTTCGGGCTTCAGATAAACTGTACTCTCAGGATTTATCTGAGGAGCATAAATCAAATCAGTGCGACGGACAACCTCTTTCAGGACATGAGCCGCTTTGTATATTGCATCTAATTGTAGCATAGGTATAACACTCTTGTTTTTAAATTGGGTGCAAAGCTACAAATAAAATTGATTCCTTACACTCACATACAACGTAAAATTGTATTCTTTTCTCTTTGTTCTCCTTTTCACTTGTCGACAGAGTTCACACTCAAGGAAATATGTTAAAGCCCCGGCAGCACTATCGTTTTCATTTTGACACTCCTTATCTGCTGTCTTATTTAAATTTCGACGTAATCTGTTTATTGCTCTCGGCTACTTCCACCAGATAAACACTGGCACAAATAAGAACAATCGCCGCCAACTGTGTCCATGAGAAGCGATCCTGCCCCAAAACAAAAGAAGTCACCGTAGCAACAATCAATATTAAATACCCGTAAATGGCTACTAATGTCGTTTTCAGATATTTCAGCCCGAGAGGAAGTAATAAATAACTAATGGTGGTAGGAAATACCAAAACAAAAAGCAAGACCAACATAGGCGTAGAGAAAAGTGACATTTTCAGTATAGGAGCATCAAAACCATAAATTGTATTGACAACAACAGCCATAACAGCCGCCCCTAAAAAAGTATATTTTAACATCGTCATATCTCCCACTCCTTTTAACAGACGGTTACTGAAAACAAGATAGACGGCATAAACCAATGAACTGGCCAAACACATCAAATTACCTAACGGAGCATTGGAGGCAAGATCGTCACTAGGTTGTGTGGATATGCATAGAACAGCTCCTCCCAATCCCATTCCAATGCCAAGCACTTTCATCCAGGTTACTTTTTCCTTATAAAACAATACAGAGATAATGAATACCCATATAGGCTCCAAACTGACAAAAATAGAACTGGAAACCGGAGTAGTCTTACTGATACCCAACAAATAAAAAAACATATATCCATAAATACCTAAAGCCCCTAAAATAAAGAGCTGCCATTTCTGACGGATAGTGGAGTTTTCGGGCTTGCAAAATATATCAATAAGCCAAAAAGCGGCGGCCCCAAATACCAATCGGAAAGTAACCCCTGTCACAGGAGCTATCCACAAAGGTAAAAGATACTTCAGTGCGTTCATATTAAGGCCTCCCAACGCTTTGGAGACAACCATGCTAAGGTTTGCTTCAACTTGTCTATTCATACTTCATGCTGTTATTACGTGGGTATTTTTCTTATAAACTCAGTTTTTCCTGCTTCATCACAATAAACATCCCCATCAAGGCTACCATCAGATTAAGCCAGAAGGCAAAGGTTTGCGAATGAGAATGGAACAGATTCTGAAAAGCATCCACAATAAACGGACAAAGCAGTATGGCCACATAATTCATCGCCATGACAAAAGCAAGTGCTAACGTCACTTTGTGAGGAACCGCCACATCAGAAGTCTTATCATAAATCAACGGTTGGATAATACCGTATGAAAGCCCGTTCAGAATACATCCCAAAGCAATCAGTATTTCGGAACGACTAAGCAGAATAATCCCCATTCCGCAGGCTATCATCAACAAACAAACCATATAGATACGGCGGTCCAAGACCTGCACTATCTTATTCAGGACAAAACCCGGTGCCATAATAGCGAGAAAAAACAAAGATATCAAGATGCCTGCCCTACCACTGGACAGTCCATATTCTTCCATCAGGAAAGGCAGATTGAAACTAATAATAATCACCAGATAAGTAGCCAATCCGTAAAAAGCCATCAGCTTGACCAAAGCCTTGACATTAATTCCCCGCTTACCCATTCCCCTGGCAGTATCGGCTGGAATATCATCAGAGGAATGATAATTGGAGAGATCTTTTTTCAGATAACGAGTAAGGAAAACTGATACAAAAGGAAACAGATAGACCAAAAACGGCAAATGCCAGTTCACTTCTGCCAGATATCCTGTCAGCGTAGTGGCAAGCACCAGCGTGATATTGGTGATGGCAGAACTGTAACCAAATTGCTTTGTACGGTAACTTCCCACAAAATAACGGGATATCAATCCGGTAGAAAGCGGAACAATCAATCCCGACCCCATCCCCAACATGGCGCTGACGGCTATCAACTGCCACATTTTATCAGAAAGCAGATAAAGAATACCACTCGCCCCGAAAAGAGCCAGCCCTATCTGCAACAACAAAAGGTTTTTCACTTTCTCTGTCAATTTACCTGATAACAAGATAAAGGGTATGATAAGAAGTGACGGCAACGAAGACAACATCTGGATCTCCAGATCTGTAGCAGAGGGAAATATTTTATTCAAATCTCCCAAAATGGGCGACACCGCCAGTCCCGGCAATGCATTGAGTGCCGAGATGGAAAATATACCTACTAACGTAATGAGGGGAATGGTCCCCTGCCCTGTTTGTACTTTCATAATGAAATCGGTTTAGATTGTGATAGAAACAAAGTGTAAAAGAATTGGTTCAAAGCCGGTTTATAATTGGTCAATGCAATCATGTGCCCATATGCTACTATGCCAATTGGCTGCGCTATGTTCCGCATGACACATTATCCCCCATAAATTAAAAAACATAAAATCAAGAAACTTTTCTCCAAACCTCCTGTTGAGGGAGAAAAACGCGGGAAACTCCCATGTTTTCCATTGTATTACTAATCTAAACTTTAAGTAAAATGAAAGAATGTAATTGTGATTTGAGAGACGGTGACGCAAAGACAGCCGTGTTTGGTTCAAACGAAATGCTACAGCCTGCCCCGGTAGATACCATCCCTATGGAACCTACCACCCCACAGATTGCTTATCAAATGGTAAAAGACGAAACATTCGCCCAAACCCAGCCACGCCTTAACCTGGCCACTTTCGTTACCACCTACATGGACGACTATGCCACCAAACTGATGAACGAAGCCATCAGCATCAACTACATTGATGAAACAGAATATCCTCGTATTGCAGTGATGAATGCCAAATGTATCAATATCATGGCTAATTTGTGGAATTCGCCCGAACAGGCAAAATGGAAAACCGGCGCACTGGCTATCGGCTCCAGCGAGGCTTGTATGCTGGGAGGAGTAGCCGCCTGGTTACGCTGGAAAGACAGACGTAAAGCTCAGGGAAAACCGACTGACAAGCCTAACTTTGTCATTTCAAGCGGTTTTCAGGTTGTTTGGGAAAAGTTCGCCCAACTTTGGCAAATTGAAATGCGCCAAGTACCTCTCACCTTGGACAAAACCACTCTGGACCCCGAAGAAGCACTGAAGATGTGTGACGAGAACACCATCTGCATCGTCCCCATCCAAGGTGTGACATGGACAGGTTTGAACGATGACGTGGAAGCGTTGGACAAAGCACTGGATGCCTACAACGCCAAAACCGGCTATGATATTCCTATCCATGTAGATGCTGCAACCGGCGGTTTCATCCTGCCGTTCCTCAATCCCGACACAAAATGGGACTTCCGCTTGAAATGGGTTCTCTCCATCAGCACTTCCGGGCACAAGTTCGGACTGGTTTATCCGGGACTGGGATGGGTAGTATGGAAAGACAAGAAATACCTTCCGGATGCCATGTCGTTCAGTGTAAATTATCTGGGTGCGAACATCACACAGGTTGGTTTGAACTTCAGCCGTCCCGCCGCACAGATTCTGGGACAGTACTACCAATTTATCCGTCTGGGATTCCAAGGATACAAAGCCATCCAATACAATTCCATGGAAATCACCAAGTACATCCACAGCGAAATAGCCAAGATGGCTCCGTTCGTAAATTACAGCGATGACGTAGTAAATCCTTTGTTCATCTGGTACATGAAACCCGAATATGCAAAGAATGCCAAATGGACTCTGTACGATTTGCAGGCTAAATTGCAGCAAAGCGGCTGGATGGTTCCTGCCTACACCTTGCCGGAAAATATCCAGAATTACGTGGTTATGCGTGTTGTAGTACGTCAGGGATTCAGCCGTGACATGGCGGATATGTTGTTGAACGACATCAAGAATGCCATCTGCGAGTTCGAGAAACTGGAATATCCCACTCCTACCCGCATCGCCCAAGACAAGAATATCGCTGTAAAAGGTACTGTGTTCACTCACAATGCCCATAGCAACGCCGCTAAAAAATAAGCATAGATAACAATAATGCAACCATCCGCCGTTAAGGTAGATGGTTACTTCAATCAAATTAATTTATGGAAAGAACTATAACTATCCAGCAAATAAAGGATGTTGCCCAGGAGGCTTACAATCTGTACAAGGACAATACAGACGGTAAGAACGCCGACTACATCCCTTATCTGGCAAATATTGACCCCAAACTGTTCGGAATCAGTATCTGCCTGATGAACGGAGAAATCATCCAACTGGGTGACTCTCAGTACCGTTTCGGTATCGAGTCCGTTTCCAAGGTGCTGACCGCCATCCTGGTACTCCGCCAATACGGTGCTCCCAAGGTGCTCGAAATGATTGGCGCCGATGCTACCGGACTGCCGTTCAACTCCATCATGGCCATCTTGTTGGAAAACGACCATCCGTCCACCCCATTGGTAAACGCCGGCGCCATCTCGGCCAACAGTATGGTGCAACCCGTAGGAAACAGCGATGCCAAGTGGAAAGCCATCGTAGACAATATGACCGAACTATGCGGAAGTACCCCGCAACTGATCGACGAACTGTACCGGTCAGAGTCGGCGACAAATTTCAACAACCGTTCCATCGCCTGGCTATTGAAAAATTATAACCGTATCTACGATGACCCCGATATGTCGCTCGACCTCTACACCCGCCAGTGTTCCATGGGCATCACTGCAGAACAGTTGTCCATCTGTGGAGCCACCATCGCCAACGAAGGATTGAACCCGAACACCAACAAGCAAGTGTTCGACAAAGCCCTCTCCCCGAAAATCACCTCCATGATAGCTACCGTAGGTTTCTATCAGCATACAGGCGACTGGCTTTACACTTCGGGAATTCCTGCCAAGACAGGCGTAGGAGGCGGTGTCATGGGCGTAATGCCGGGTGTCATGGGCATTGCAGCCTTCGCGCCTCCTCTGGATGACGCCGGCAACTCCGTGAAAGCACAGCTTGCCATCAAGCATATTATGAACAAACTGGGCATGAACGTATTCAATGGCCATCGCATCCACGTGCAATAATCCATTTCGTTCCCATAGGAAAACCGGTATTTCTCTCACTCCGAGAGGAGTACCGGCTTTTTAATTAAAAATTTTTCCCGCTAAAATTTCTCACACTCTTACATTATGCCTATCTTTGCACTGACAAATTCATCATATTATGAAGAACAAAGTCATCCGTAAAGAACCGGACCAATGACGAACTCACGCAGAGAAACCATTGGAGTTCCCTTGGCGGAATATTTGAAAGAGAAATGCTGGAACAGCCCAAAGCGCCCGATGACGTTGATTATGGAATTGAATTAACTATTAAATAACTTTATGAGTAACAAATCAAAAATCGAGATTTGCGCCAACTCCGTGGAAAGTGCTGTGAAGGCACAACAAGCCGGTGCTTATCGTGTAGAACTATGTGCAGGTATTCCGGAAGGCGGAACAACCCCGTCTTTTGGTGAAATCCGTATGGCACGCCAATTATTGAACCAAACAAAACTGCATGTCATTATCCGTCCCCGTGGCGGAGATTTCCTATATTCTCCTATTGAACAAGAAATCATGCTGCATGATATTAAAGTGGCACGCCAGCTGGGTGCGGACGGTGTGGTATTCGGCTGTCTTACCGCAGAAGGCTATGTCGATGTGCCTCTGATGCAGAAACTGATGAATGCGGTAGGCGAGATGAGTGTCACCTTCCACCGTGCTTTTGATATGTGCAGCAATCCCAAAGAGGCCTTGGAACAGATTATCGGACTGGGTATAGACCGGGTTCTTACTTCCGGACAGGAAGCTACCGCCGAAAAGGGAATCCCTCTTCTGAAAGAATTGGTGGAACAGGCCGACGGACGGATCATCATCATGCCGGGATGCGGTGTGAATGCCGGTAATATCCGTAAGATTGCCGAAGAAACCGGAACTTCGGAATTTCATTTCTCCGGACGTAGCAGCGTAGACAGCGGCATGATTTATCGTAACTCAAAAGTATCCATGGGAGGTACTGTAAAGATAGAAGAGTATCTGAAAGACGTTACCGATCCTGACAAAGTAAAAGCCGCCTTGTCCGAACTGGCAATGAAAGACGAAAACGACAAAGCACTGGAAAAGAAAAACAAAAGCCTCAACCCCAAGAAATCAAAGAAAGAGGATGACTGGGACGATGAGGACGATGACTTGGATGATGACAAGTAAACAACAGGTAAGCATAAACGCTATCAATATATTTAACGCGGATATTCAGTTTGCAAACTTGAATATCCGCGTTACTTTTTGTTTATACTGAATCCTACAGCTTATGTATCACCTTCATCAGCTGCTCACCCAGTCCGATGGTATATCCTTGTGACACGAATACCACCCGGTTAAAGGTATCCCCAATGATAAACATAGGCAGGATAGTCTTGTTAGACAACTTCATGCCTTCTGCAATCTGCTTCTGGATGGAACCGTCCACATCAATACCGTAAGTAATGGTAGCCGGTAATCCGGGGAATTCCTGCGGGCGGAACTTCTTGTACTGCTCCTCGTTGGGGAACAACAGCACGATTCCTCTGCCCCATTCATCAAACTCCTTACCCAATGCCGCAATATCACGCAAGGCATGGTTCGTAGGTTCTTGTCCGGCACCCAGTACGGCTACAATGTAGTAACCACGTCCTGTAGTGGCAAGAATAGACTTCAGTTCATCGCTATCTATCGGTTTATAAGTAGATTCCGAGTTGAAATTACCGATTACCTGAATATCATCCTTACTTTCACGCATCACCAAGTCCACCGTAGTCGTTTCTCCCGGCTTGATGGTAAAGAAAGTCAGCTGGGACAATACGCCGCCGTTGGCCAGACGAGTACCGGTCACCATCACATAATTGCCGGCATCCAGTGCCGTTCCGTTCTTCAACAGATTAGCCCAAGTAGCGCCGCCACCCATATCAATATCGCCTTCATCATAATTCAGCAATTTCAAGGTTCCGGCAGGAGTCAGTCTGGAAATAGAGAAATGAGAATAATACTTCGGGTCGGCCAAAGACTTGATCGGCGTATATCTGGCAATAAACTTGCCGGTAGGCGCACTGGCCTGTTCCATCGCCTCAAAGTTCACATCAACAGCACCTTCATCACCCATCAACTGCACTTTTCCGGTCACTTCGTCTATACGTGCAGGAATACCCATGCTGCGTGCCATGGAAACAAAAAAGATATCACGGCTGTGCGCATCGGCTGTACGGGCCTTCCACACCCCCTCCGGAGTAATCGGAGAACCGCCCAGGTTGCAATCCTTGTCCACACGGATATTTTCGGCAACCCATGCAACCAGCTTCATCGGATCGGCAAGGTAAGCCTCACGCTCCTGTTCGGGCACTGCTTTCTCAAAGAATCCTTTGTACGGAGTAATCATTTCGTTGCTCACACGCGGATTACGCACAAATCTGCGGAAATAATCGGCATTGGCGCACAGATGTGAATTCATCATGTGGTCTATCAACACTTCGGAACTTACATCGCGAAGGTCTTTGGCGGAAATCTGCTGAAGCAGGTCAATGCCGCCCTTCTTTGACTTCTCCGAACGGAGACGGGCCATAAAGTCACGGATGGTTTCGTGGTTACCACGTGATGCCACCAGCAATTTGGCAACAACATCCTCATCCAACTGATACTCTTTAGCGAAATGACGGGCCGATTCATCCGTCATGAACGTAGCCACGTAGGCATTGCGGATAGAGTCCTCCAAGGCCATGCGGCGATTGTTCTCCGCACGTTGTTCGGGAGTCACTTCGGGCATATTGGCGCCTTCCACCGGAGGAATGATATCCATATCCAGTGTATAAGCCTCGCCGGCCGTCTTGTCCAGTTTCACGGTCAAGGCATTGTCTTTTCCGAAAGACAGTTTGGAGTAACCGAATTTTCCATCTTTGGAAGCCCATACCAGCATATCCCCTTTTCCGGCTGTCAGGAACGTCTTGCCGTCCGCATCCGTCTGTTTGGAAGCTACGGTATAAAATTCGGCATAGTTATACACCTTGAATTCCACTTTGGCATCAGCCACCGGTTTGCCATCCGCATCCACGATGGCCACATCGGCTTTTGCCGTAGGGGCATAGTTGTCAATCACATTGATTTCCGTATACCGGGGAGTGCGGTACATCACTTCTTCCGGTCCGTTATAACGTCCGAACACCTTGGTGTGCATCAGCATACCCCGTGAAGCGGGAGCGTTGAACCAACCCAGATTCAGTACCGGTTCGGGTTCGCAAGCACCCAGGAAGTACCATTTGCCATCCACCCAGGCTTCCACCCAGGCATGATTGTCATCGGTATGTGCCCAACGCGGCGTATATACCTGGCGGGCAGGGATGCCTACCGAACGCAAGGCGGCTACCGTGAACGTAGATTCCTCGCCGCAACGTCCGTAGGCTGTCTTTACGGAAGCCAGCGGACTACTGGTACGGGCATCAGAGGGAGTATAAATCACCTTCTCATGACACCAGTGGTTCACTTCCAGCACGGCATCATATAAAGAAAGGTTTTTCACTCTGTCCTTCAGTTCCTCGTAGAATACCTTACGGCTGTCGTCCAGATTCTCGTTGTTTACGCGGATGGGCAATACAAAGTGGCGGAACTCGCGTTCGGGAACCACTTTTCCCCACGGCATCTCCTCACGCGCCTTGAAAGCGTAATCCACGTTTTCCAGATAGAATTCACCGGGATGATCCGCTATATCCGCCAAAGGCATATAGGCGTAAAGGAAAGTCATCGCCTCCTTCTGTTCATCGCTCATGGGTTGTTCGAATACCTGGAAGAGGTCACCTTGGGCCAGCGTATCACGCCGTGCCTCAAAATCCTGCTGAACAGCGGCACGTTCAGCCTCATCACTGATCAAATGTTTGTTGTTTGTACACGAGGCACACAGCATCAAGCCTATCCCCGCCGCACACAGAGCCAATAATTTCATCTTGTTGTTTATTTAGGTTAGCAATTTGTTATTGGCTACGAAGATAAGACTTTTTTCTTATTTTTGACGAAGTTCAAGCTATTATTTAGTATCCGCCGGCTCCGATTGTTGCGATTGATAATATTCCTCCTTCCGCTTGTTGGCCTGCTGCACCAGACTGGTGACGTATACCGTGAAAATGGGGAACATCATCATTCCCAGGGCGGCCAGCACCACCGACAGTATTTTCCCCGTAGGAGTGACGGCATAAATATTGCTCCCTACGGTAGTGACATCCATAAACGCCCACCACAGCGCACTCCAGTAGTCCGTCACCATAGGGTTCACCTTATGTTCCAGCACAAAGAAGATAAGGCTGGCAAAATACACGGTGGCCATCAGCATGGTGATGTACGAGGTAAACAGCCCGGACGCCTTGCTGCCCGACAGCCAGCCCACCACGATGGCCAGCGCATACCCTCCCCTCAGCAAAGGGATAAAGCGCAGGAAATAACTGATTTCGGGCGAGAAAGTGATGTGATAGAAATCAATGATATTTAAATAAGGTATAGATACCAGCAGGAAAATAAAATGGCTGGTGAAGTATCTTCCTTTTTCTTTCGAGAGGAAAAACTCCAGCAGGAAATCGAACAGGAAAAACATACATATCCAGAACTGAATCTTCAGATAAGAACCTTGATTCAGGAAAGGGATGTTATGAAAAGTATCTATCGAGATACTGATAACCAGAAAAAGGGACATCAACAGGATGAGTATATGCAAGATCCCGTAAATCCCCCTGCGGGAATAGATGAATGAGGAGAAAGCTGTTTTCATAAACTATACTGATTATATTGTTTTTTCTAGAAACACCCTTCCGGGTGCGATTGTTTCATTCCGGATACCTTCCGGGTTAATAAACCTAAACGGATAAACATCATTTCCAGGGAGTTGTTATAAACTCCGTAAACAAAAAACATATATTTTTTAAAACCTAAACTTTATGGCAAACATTAGTAAATCAGTCAAGCTAGGGGTATTTACCCTCGCTATTATGAACGTGACTGCGGTAGTATCCCTGCGCGGGCTGCCTGCTGAAGCCGAATACGGACTGAGTTCGGCATTTTATTATTTATTCGCGGCCATCGTCTTCCTGATACCTACCTCGTTGGTAGCGGCGGAACTGGCGGCCATGTTCCAGGACAAGCAAGGCGGTGTGTTCCGATGGGTGGGTGAAGCCTACGGAAAGAAATTCGGCTTCCTCGCCATCTTCCTGCAATGGGTGGAAAGCACCATCTGGTATCCCACCGTCCTGACTTTCGGAGCCGTGGCACTGGCATTTATCGGCATGAGTGACACCCATGATATGGCCTTGGCATCCAACCGCTATTACTCACTGGCGGTGGTCTTGATTATCTACTGGCTGGCCACCTTCATTTCGCTGAAAGGCATGGGCTGGGTAGGCAAAGTGGCCAAAGTAGGCGGTATGGTAGGTACGATCATTCCTGCCGGCCTGCTGATGGTGCTGGCGGTGATTTACCTTGCTTCCGGCGGACAGAGCCAGATGAACTTTGACGGCAACTTCTTCCCCGACTTCAGCAACTTCGACAACCTGGTACTGGCTTCCAGCATCTTCCTGTTCTATGCCGGTATGGAAATGGGCGGTATCCACGTAAAAGACATGGAAAATCCTGCCAAGAACTATCCGAAAGCCGTATTCATCGGTGCGGCTATCACCGTGATCATCTTCGTGCTCGGCACCTTCGCACTGGGGATCATCATTCCCGAAAAGGACATCAACCTGACACAGAGTCTGCTGGTAGGCTTTGATAATTACTTCAAGTATGTCCATGCTTCGTGGTTGTCGCCTATCATCGCCGTGGCTTTGGCATTCGGTGTGCTGGCAGGCGTGTTGACCTGGGTGGCAGGTCCGTCCAAAGGTATCTTCGCGGTGGGCAAAGCAGGTTATCTGCCTCCCTTCTTCCAGAAGACCAACGCCAACGGCGTACAGAAAAACATTCTGCTGATCCAAGGCCTTGCCGTAACCTTGCTCAGCCTGCTGTTCGTTGTGATGCCTTCCGTACAGAGTTTCTACCAAATCCTGTCACAGCTCACCGTATTGCTTTACCTTATCATGTATCTGCTGATGTTCAGCGGCGCCATTTATCTGCGTTACAATATGAAAAAGGCCCCGCGCCCGTTCCGCATCGGCAGCAAAGGCAACGGACTGATGTGGCTCATCGGCGGTCTGGGTTTCTGTGGTTCACTACTGGCATTCGTGCTCAGCTTCATTCCGCCCAGCCAGATTGCGGTAGGCAGCAACACCGTATGGTTTGCCGTTTTGATTATCGGCTGCATCGTGGTAGTCGCAGCTCCGTTCATAATCTACGCATCGCGCAAACCGTCATGGGTAGACAAGGATACACAGTTCGAACCGTTCCACTGGGAAGAACAGGCCACAACGGCACAGACAGCGGCTCCGGTTTCCGGCGCGGCTAAAAGTTCCGCTTCAAGCGCCTCTACAAACGCTGCCGCCGGACCGGCCTCTCAAAGTACCCCGTCTCCGGAGCAACACAAATAACCCCCGCTGACGGGTTGGCCCATTCCTTTTTATCACAGGCAATTCCGGTTCCTTGAAAAGCAAGAAGCATGTTTTTCAAGAAGCCGGAATTGCTGTTTTCCACCAACCGGGATGGTTATTTCCCTCTCTCTTCCAATAATTTCCTGTAAATCATAGCCGGAATTAAAGAAACATTCCTATCTTTGTCCCCCGGTTCACTTAATAATCACGTTTGACATGAAGCATAAGGCCTTTTTCATTTTTATGACAGCCCTTCTTATAGGGAGTCCGCTTTATGCACAAAAATATAAAATAGCCCTTATCCATTCCTACCAGGAAGGGTACAGCGGTGCCGGCATTGTAAACAAACTGTTTGTCAAAGGACTGAAAGACCAGCAAATAGACTTCCAGCTGCGCACCTTTTATCTGGATTGCGAGAAATACGAATCCGTAGAAGAAGAGCGACGGATTTCCGAGTTTGCAGATTCCATCCGCTCATGGGGAGGGGATTTGATTGCCGTGCTCGATGATCAGGCAACCTACTCTGTCATGGCTTGCGGAAACCCGTATATCAGGCAGGTTCCCGTCGTATTCAGCGGGGTGAATTATCCCAACCAAGAGTTGCTGGCACAATATCCCAACATTACGGGCTACATAGACAAACCCGATTACCTCACCACCTGCCGGATGATAGAACGCATCATGGGCAAAGTCCGCATCCACATCCTGAACGGGCGGACCGTGCTTGACCGCCTTATCTGGAAAGACCTGAGCGAACAATGCAAAGGATCGGAAATCACCCTCCACCAATGGAAAAGACAAGAGGCCCGGCCCGACAAGCTGAATATCCCCATCAGTGACAAAGATGATACCGAATATGAATCCCTGTACGAAAAGCTGAACGAATACAACCAATTGGACTCCACCGTCGTAGTCCGCCTGTCCAGTGATTCCGTAGCTGCCCGCGACCTGATGTGGCTGTCCAGCGGAGTCTTCCAATACTCCCTGTTCCTGTATACCAAACGGGACTATACCACCCTGCGCATCGGCAGCCTGTTCGACAATCCCGGATTCGAAACCATCAACGAAGGATTCGGGATAAAGGAATACATGCTGGGAGGTTATTTCGCCCCCATCGAAACACAGCTAAGAGACATGACCGCCGGCATCAAAGAAAGACTGCAAGGAAAGATACCCGTCCCGGCGGTAAAACAAATCGCCAAACAGTACCTGGTCAACTGGCAGGCCATGAAGAGATACCAGATCCCCCTTGAAAGCATTCCACCGGAATATACCATCATGTACAGGCCGTGGAGGGAAAAATACGCAACCCCCATCCTGATTCTTGAAAGCCTCCTGGTCTTCACACTCCTTTTGGGGATAGCCTACCTTATTTATATCTATACACTGGAAAAAGGACGCAAAAAAGAAGCCTTGCGCAACCTCAGGTTCGAACACGAAGCATTAACGCTTGCACTGGAGGGAGGAAATACCTACGCGTGGTGTTTCGACGGAAAGACCGCCGTGCTCGACCAAGCTTTCTGCGAACTGACCAACCGTTCCCAAAACCTGTTGGGAATAGAGGAAATAGCCCACTATGTACACCCCGACGAACAAGCCCGGTTCAGAAAAAACGTATCCAACATACTACACCGGCAACGAAGAACAGCCCAATACCGTTGCCAATTCAACGACACCGGTTACCAATGGTGGGAATTCAGATACAGCGTGTTGCAGAATAATGAACAAAATCCTATCATCACCGGACTTCTGGTAAACATTCAGGAGATCAAAGACAAGGAAGAAGAACTGATACGCGCCCGCAAACTGGCGGAACAGGCGGAACTGAAACAATCCTTCCTGGCCAACATGAGCCATGAAATCCGTACTCCGCTTAATGCCATCGTGGGATTCTCCAACCTGCTCACTACCGAGAAAAACATCTCGGAAGAAGAGAAAAAAGAGTTTGCCTCCATCATAGACAACAATACCAGACTCTTGTTGAAGCTGGTCAATGATGTGCTGGAACTATCCCGCATAGAATCCGGCAATATGTCCTTTCATTGCGAGGATTGCAGCGCGCATCATTTCGCCGAAACGGTCTATCAGACCCATCAGGTAATTATTCTCCCTCCTGTGGAATTCATCAAAGAATTTCCCGACGAGGATGTGACCATACACATAGACCGTATGCGCCTCACCCAAGTCATCACCAACTTTTTGGGAAACGCCAAGAAGTTCACCTCCCAAGGACACATCAAACTGGGTTATTTCTGCGACAAAGAGAAAAAGGAAATCCATATCTTCGTAGAAGATACCGGTGCGGGAATCCCTAAAGAAGAATTACAAATGATATTCGAGCGGTTCTACAAGCGGAATGAGTTTGTACAGGGTGTAGGGCTGGGACTCGCCATCAGCAAGGTCATTGTAGAAAAAATGAACGGACACATCGATGTGCAATCCGAGGTGAACAAGGGCAGCCGTTTCACCGCCGTACTGCCCTATCTGTAATTTTATTCCTGTGCAGGCTGTTTAGGCAGGGCGAACTGCAAGACCAGATACGCCAGCACACCCGCCAGCACCGTTCCCAGTATGACACCCATCTTTGCCTGCGTCAGCAACACCGGCGAATCCCCGAAAGAGAGGTTGGCTATGAACAAAGAAACCGTAAAACCGATACCTCCCAAAAGACAGATACCTGTCAGGTTCACCCAGGTCATGCCTTTCAGCAGTCCGGCGAACCCCATCTTTATCACCAGCCAGGTAAAGAAATAAATGCCGGCAAACTTACCCGCCAGCAATCCCGCCAGCACCGCCCAGGTAGCCATCCCCACTTCCAGACCGCCATGATCCGCCGTGAGCGAGACACCCGCATTGGCAAAGGCGAACAAGGGAAGAATAATATAATTCACCATTCCATGCAGACTGTCTTCCAATGACTGCAAGGGAGAGATGACACGGTCCGAGGAAGACTCGATGCTTTTCAGCACATTGATCTGCATCTTGCTTAACACAACACTTTCCTTGTCACTGGCAGGAAAGACAGCAATGTTCTCGCGGATGCGGTTAATGTACTTACCTATCTTGTAATGAGGAGTGGCGGGAACCGTGAAGGCTGCGACAACTCCCGCAATGGTAGCGTGGATGCCGCTCTGCAAAAACAGATACCACATAATCACTCCCCAGAAAATATAAAACCAACGGTTGTGCACCCGGAAGAAATTCCCGCCGCAAAGTATCAGCAGGATACCCGCCGAAGCAATCAGGTAGTTCACCGACAGATGAGAGGTGTAAAAAAGGGCGATGACCAGAATGCCGCCGATATCATCGACCACAGCGAAAGCGGTCAGAAAGACTTTCAAGCTCAGCGGAACCCGCTTGCCGAACAGGCTGAGCACTCCCAGCGAAAAGGCGATATCCGTAGCCATCGGTATGGCCAGACCACTTTGGGCCGGAGTTCCCGCCGTCATGAAATAATAGATCAGCACCGGAACCAGCATACCGCCGCACGCCGCCACGATGGGCAAAAGCGCCTGCCGGAAACTGGACAACTCGCCCACCAGTATCTCACGCTTTATCTCCAGCCCCACACTGAAGAAAAAGACAGCCATCAAAGCATCGTTGATAAAAGTCATCAAGGTCATGTGATGCCCGTTATGACTGAAGAAATTAAATTCTCCTATCTGAAGATGCACCTCGTAATTCCAAAAGGAGGCATAAATATCCCCCCACGGAGAATTGGCCAGGAACATAGCCAGCAAGACTACCCCCATCAGCAACATCCCTCCATTAATATGATAGTGCGCCGCCCGCTGGAAGGAAAAGTTCAAGTTCAGAATTTTCAGTTTTTCCATATCAATTGAATTTAAGAGTTTGTGATAAATTGCCATCAAAACACAAGCCCTTCCTGTTATTGACTTTTTAATTTCAACTAACAGAAAGAGCCCGCTTATTGTTTGCTCCCCAGAGCTTGTTTATTCTTGAATTAATCCAGCTTCAGAACGGCCAGGAACGCCTTTTGCGGTACTTCCACATTACCGATCTGTTTCATTCGTTTCTTACCTCTTTTTTGTTTTTCCAACAATTTACGCTTACGGCTCACGTCACCGCCATAACACTTCGCGGTCACATCCTTGCGCACCGCCTTGATGGTTTCCCTTGAGATAATCTTCGCCCCGATAGCTGCCTGAATGGCAATATCAAACTGCTGGCGCGGAATCAGCTCTTTCAGTTTCTCGCACATACGCTTGCCCAGGTTATAGGCATTGTCCACATGTGTCAGGGTAGAAAGCGCATCCACCGGCTCACCGTTCAACAAGATATCCAGCTTCACCAGTTTGGAAGGGCGGAAACCCGACTGATGGTAGTCAAAGGAAGCATATCCTTTCGAGATACTCTTCAGCTTGTCATAAAAGTCAATCACGATTTCACCCAGCGGCATCTTGTAGTGAATCTCCACCCGGTTGCCCGACACATAATTCTGCCGCACCAGTTCACCGCGCTTGCCCAGACACAGTGTCATGATAGGGCCGATGTAATCGGTGGCGGTAATGATCGTGGCATCAATGAAAGGTTCCTCGATGTGGTCAATCAGCGTCGGATCGGGCATACCGCCGGGATTATGCACCTCATTGGCATGTCCCTGCTTGTCATACACCATGTACGACACGTTGGGCACGGTCGTAATCACATTCATATCAAACTCGCGGTCCAGACGTTCCTGAACAATCTCCATGTGAAGCAATCCCAGAAAACCGCAACGGAATCCGAATCCCAGAGCCAGTGAGGACTCCGGCTGGAAAGTCAGCGAGGCATCATTCAGCTGAAGTTTCTCCAGCGAAGCGCGGAGGTTCTCGTAATCTTCCGCCTCGATAGGATAAACCCCGGCAAACACCATCGGCTTCACTTCCTCGAATCCGGCAATCGCCTTTTCACACGGACGGGCGATGTGAGTGATGGTATCCCCCACCTTCACCTCGCGCGAGGTCTTGATGCCCGAAATGATATACCCCACATCTCCTGTGCGCAGTTCCGCACGGGGAATCATATCCATTTTCAGCACACCGATCTCATCTGCATCATACTCCTTGCCGGTATTGAAGAATTTCACCTTGTCCCCTTTGCGGATCACACCGTTCTCTATTTTAAAATACGCGATGATTCCACGGAAAGAATTGAATACCGAGTCGAAAATCAAAGCCTGTAGCGGCGCCTCCTCGTCACCCGTCGGGTGCGGGATACGTTCCACCACCGCCTTCAATATCTCCTCCACACCCATTCCGGTCTTGCCGGAGGCACGGATAATATCCTCATGTTTGCAGCCCAGCAGGTCGATGATTTCATCTTCCACCTCATCGGGCATGGCACTCGCCATATCACATTTGTTCAGCACGGGAATGATTTCCAGGTCATGCTCCAACGCCATGTACAGATTCGAGATAGTCTGCGCCTGCACTCCCTGCGAAGCGTCCACAATGAGCAGCGCCCCTTCACAGGCGGCTATGGAACGGGATACCTCGTATGAAAAGTCCACGTGTCCCGGAGTGTCAATCAGATTCAGTACATACTTCTCTCCCCCATACTCGTACTCCATCTGGATGGCATGGCTCTTGATCGTAATACCTCTCTCCTTTTCCAGGTCCATATCGTCAAGCATCTGCCCTTCGGTTACCTGGATGGTTTTTGTAAACTCCAACAAACGGTCGGCCAAGGTCGATTTCCCGTGGTCTATATGTGCTATAATGCAAAAATTACGGATATTCTTCATCTTTAACAGCTATCTATTTAAAAACAAACAAGTTTCTTGCTTTTCGGGCGCAAAGATACGCAAAAAGAACAAGATTTTAAAGACTACAATAAATTTATAGCAGACAATTCCCTGCTCAAAGACTGTATGCCTTTCTGGATCTTTTCCAACTGCCGCCTGCGAGGTTTATGCACTCCGGCTGCATAATGCCACAACTGGCGTTCATTGATTCCGGTAATCCGGCTCAAAGCAGCCTTGGTGAAGATGCTGCTATAATAGTTGATAAAAGTAGCGGCATCTATCTTAAATTTCAATTCAAACTCTCCCGACAAGACTTCACAAGGATTCGGATTATCTTCCAGATACAACTCTATTGCCTCCTTCATGTTATCCTCAATCTCCTTCATGTCATTGCCTACGGTAATAACGGGAGCACCTTCGATATAAGCACTCAAGTTCTTTCCTGCGTGTTCTACAATCACTTCCACTGTTTTCATATTGCCTCCTGTCCTAAAATATCAAGAGAACAAGGGGGGCTACTTTAACCCCGCTTGTCTCAGAATGCTGTAATAAGTGCCTTTCTCAACGCCTTTGCTGTTGTGATCCGGTACGATAACAATCATGCCATCCTTCTCAAATTTCATGTGGCTACCCTTCTGACTCTTCAATACAAAACCGTTTTCCAGCAACATCGTTACAACGTCTTTCACTGATTTGTAACTCATAACGTTTTGGACTTAATTACCCTGCAAATATAGTAATAATATGAATACTATTCAAAAAGATGATTCATATTATTACTATAATACAAAAAAAATGCGTTGACAACATACCAAACGATGTGCCAACGCATTTTTTTATGAGTTTAAAATCTTCTTCTTACACCAATTTTACAAAGATCTCGCCTTCCACTTCAGAAGTAACGACCTTATCTTCTCTCAGCAGCCAGCCCAGCCCCAGGAAGAAATCCTTGTCAGCTTTCAGTTTGGTTGCTTTCTTGATTTGTTTTTGTGTCAAACCTTCAGTTCCATTCAATGCTTCCCAGATTTGTCCGGCCAAAGCACCTGCTTTTTCTTTCAACATTTTCAATTTGCTTTTAGTTAAACGTTAACCGCACCCACACATTCCGATGTGAATGTTTGTGTTTCTTATCGCTTGCAAAGATACACAAAATTATGTTATTCAACACTTTTGCATCGAAAAAGTTTGTATTTCTATAAGAAAAAGCGATTTTTCAACCTATTTTTTTTATTTTTCGAGGTGTTCGCTCCAAATCCGGGCCGCTTCCTCCACCATTCTTGCACAAGGACGCTTGGCGTAATACCGTTCCGTCCTTGCTTCCGGTGTGGATACTACCGGCTCTTTTCCGGACAATCCCAGCAAATCGGCACACCGCAGGGCGCCGTTCCGCTTCTTGAATTCTTCGGCCAGTTCCTGCACCAGAGCGTAATTCGCCGCCTTGCTCTCACGGTCTTTCCCCTCGATGGCGCACTTCTCCAGCCCGGCCAGCAGGAACATGCCGCAAGCAGCACCGCAGGTTTCACGCATCCGCCCTATGCCGCCGCCGAAAGAGGCGGACATGTGCAGGGCCTGTTCACGGGTGAAACCATACAGATCGGCAAAAGCCGTCACTACGGACTGGGAGCAGTTATATCCTTCCTTGAACAAGGCAACGGCCTTTGCCACCCTGTCCTCTTCCCTAACTTCCGTATGCAAATCCAACGTATTCTTGTCTTCTTCCATTTTTCTTACCTCCTTCTTTTCTTTCCGTCTTTTTCCTTTGTTCTCATTCCGCCACATTGTTTACAATCTCACCCTTGATGAATCCTTTCAAGTTCCCCACCGCAATCCGCATCAGCCGGACACGGGCTTCTTTCGTGGCCCAGGCGATATGCGGCGTAATGAAGCAGTTCTTCGCCGTCAGCAGGGGGTTGGTATATTGGGGAGGCTCGGAAGAAAGCACGTCCAGTCCGGCAGCCGCTATCACACCCTTGTTCAGTGCGTCGGCCAGGTCTTTCTCGTTCACCAAGGGACCGCGGCCGGTATTTATCAGAATGGCCGTCGGTTTCATAAGGGCCAGGCGGGCGGCATTGACCAGCTCTTTGGTATCGGGTGTAAGGGGGCAGTGCAGGCTCACCACGTCACATTCGCGGAACAGCTCATCCAGCTCCATTTTCCGGATTCCTCCGGGAAGTTGTGACTGCGGCTTGGAAGTATAGGCGCATACCTGCATTCCGAAAGCGGCAGCGATGCGCGCCGTCGCCTGTCCGGTGTTTCCCAAGCCGATGATTCCCAGCTTCTTCCCGTCCAGCTCCACCAGGTCGGTATCCCAGTAGCAGAAGTCGGGATTGTTCGCCCAACGCCCGTGACGGTTGGCATAGGCATAATGGCCTACACGCTGGGTGATGTTCAGTATATGCGCAAAGACCATCTGGGCAACGGAAGCGGTGCTGTAGGCAGGTATGTTGGTGACAATGATGCCCCGCGCTTTCGCAGCCTGGATGTCCACAATATTATATCCCGTAGCCAGCACGCCGATGTATTTCAAGGCAGGCAGAGCGGCCATATCCTCCGCCGTAATCACCGTTTTATTTGTAATCAGCACTTCCGCTCCGGCAGAACGCTCCAATAACTCGGCAGGGGCCGTGCGGTCGTACACCGTCAGCTCGCCCAACGCCCGCATCTCCTCCCATGACAAATCACCGGGATTCAATCCGTAACCGTCTAAAACTACTATTTTCATATGCTCAAAAGTTAAATTCCATGTTTTGTTCATTTATTCGGTTAGATTGGAACGCGAATGACGCAAATTAACAGCTGCACAGCATGGATATAAACCGGCCGGAAGGTTGGATTTATGTCATTTGCGTTCCAATTTTTAATTTTATAGCACAGGATCAATGCAATTCATTTTCATTCCTTGAACCGTTCCCCCCAGAGGCTCTGCATCCGTTCCTTTATCTTCGCTTCCTGCGCATTGTTCTGCGGATGCCAGATGCGGCTGTCCTTCACCTCGTCCGGCAGGAACTGCTGCTGCACGAAATTGCCCTGATAGGCATGTGCATACTTGTAATCCTTGCCATAGCCCAACTGTTTCATCAGCTTGGTGGGTGCGTTGCGCAGATGCAAGGGAACAGGCAGGTTGCCCGTCTGCCGCACCAGTTCCAGGGCACTGTTGATTCCCTCGTATGCCGAGTTGCTCTTAGGGCTGGTGGCCAGATACACCGTAGCTTCCGCCAGCGGGATACGCCCCTCAGGCCATCCTATCTTCATCACGGCATCAAAAGCGGCGTTCGCCAGGAGCAATGCGTTGGGATTGGCCAGACCGATATCCTCGGCTGCCGAAATGACCAGTCTGCGGGCTATGAAAGCCGGGTCCTCTCCGGCCTCCACCATACGCGCCAGCCAGTAGAGCGCCCCGTCCGGATCACTTCCGCGGATGGACTTGATAAAGGCGGAAATGATATCATAATGCATCTCCCCGTCCTTGTCATATGCCAACGGATTCTGCTGCAAACGCTCGGTCACCTTCTCATCCGTAATCACCACGGGTCCGGCATCCGCATCCGCCTCCACCACCAGTTCCAGTATGTTCAGCAGCTTGCGGGCATCGCCTCCCGAAAAGCGGAGCATGGCATCCGTCTCCTTCAGCTCTATCTTCTTCTCTTTCAGTATCACGTCCTTTGCGATGGCATTATGCAGCAGTTCCAGCAAATCCTCCTTCTCCAATGATTTCAGCACATACAGCTGGCAGCGGGAGAGCAAGGGCCGGATCACCTCGAACGAGGGATTCTCGGTGGTGGCGCCTATCAGGGTCACCACTCCCGTTTCCACCGCCCCCAACAGGGAATCCTGCTGGGACTTGCTGAACCGGTGGATTTCATCAATGAACAGGATGGGGCTGGCCTGCGAGAAAAAACGGTTGCTTCTCGCCTTCTCTATCACATCGCGCACATCCTTCACACCGGAAGTGACCGCACTCAGTGTATAAAAAGGAGTTTCCAGCTTGTTGGCTATGATCTGCGCCAGCGTGGTCTTCCCCACCCCCGGAGGCCCCCAGAGGATAAAGGAGGAGATGCGTCCCGCGTCGATCATCTTGCGCAAGACAGCCCCCGGCCCCACCAGGTGTTTCTGACCTATATAATCGTCCAATGTCTTCGGACGCAAACGTTCTGCTAAAGGTTGTGCCATATCTTCATCTTTATTTCGGATAACAAAAATACAGCATATTTTCCTATGAACAAAGCCCAGGGCAACAATATAGGATTTATTTTTTTGAGGCAGAAAAACAAAAGAACATAAAAAACAAGGACTCATACAAAATGAAATACAGGTTCTTTGTCCGTCTGATCCAAAACAATTATTTTTGCAACCCTTTTCCAAAAGAGTGATTATTTCAAATTTAAATGTAATTCTAATAAAGACAGACGATGAAAAAACTTTTTTCCACCAGCCTGTTGATTTTAGCAGGTATGCTTTTACTGCTGGGTAGCTGCAAAGAGGACGAACTTCCGGTTTCCGGAGAAGGAAACGTGGCAAACAACGAATTGCCCGTCCGGCTGGCCGAAACGGATTATAACCCGGACAACACGTATTACCTGCTGAATGACAATGAATCCCAGGATGTTTATTTCGACTCCGGCCAGCGCAGCTTCTACGTCAGCCGGCCTCTTCAGTTCGGAATGGACGACGAGCACTGTTTCCAACTCCGTTTCTATAGTCCCAGAGCCTTGAAAAACGTGACTTTCTGGGCCAGGATAGACGGTTACGAGGAAGAATTCAAGTTCATGTCGCTGGAAAAGATCATGCCTTTCCAGCAACTCCGGGTACACATACCGTTCGCCACCAAGGACCTGACCGCCTATACCCGCAGCGGAAAGAAAATACGGATCATGGCAAACCCCTACCTCACGGAAGAAAACCTGACCTTCACCGTAGAGTGTGACGACCCGTACTGGGCAAGGCTGCAATCCATCCGGTGCAAATGGTACATCGCCTTCGGCAGATACAGCGACACCCAGGACAGCTGGAAGTACAAGATGAAGGCTTCGCACACGCGTGAGGCGGTGGCCATCGCGCTGAACATGGCGTATATGTTCTCGTCGGAACGGTTCAAGACCGCCCTGTACGAGTTCGGCCCGCTGCACAGCAACAATGACAAGGCGGAAATAGACAAGACCGCCCTGCTGGCCAACGTGCTCAACCACCGCGGACTGACCTTCGGCTATACCACCGGCGTGATGGGACTGGGCGGAGGAACCACCTTCGGCATGCATGAAGTGTGTTATCTGGAACACTATGCCGATGACAAAAGCATCACCGAAACCATATTCCACGAGTTTGCCCACTGTGTGGGCTACGGCCATGCGGGAAACATGACTTACGAACAGACGGGACCGGGGTGGATCACCCTGTGCAACAACGTATATGTGGCGCTGTCGCTGGACAAGGAGCTGCCCGTCTATTCCCGCCGCTTCCTGCACACCCGCTGGAGCAGGAACCGTTATTTTGATGATATATACGTGGCTTCGAAACACATTATCGAAGACCCGGAACTCGATGCGCTGGACGGCGGCCTGTCTCCCCTGCGCGGAGAGACCGACCGGGGAGGAAACGACGGGGAGCCGGTGGCGTTCAAGCTGGATTATACCGACTTGCCCGGCGCTACGGGAACCACCTTCCGCCCCAAGGATGTATATGTGTACGGAGATACCCTGTATGCCGTGAACGATGCGGACAACCAGTACAGCGTAGAGGTGTTCGGCCTTGCCGGCGGCGGCAAGAAGCACTTGGGAAGCATCAAGGAATGGAAACACGGAGAAGCTACCGGGAAATTCGGCGGCCGCCCGAACGGTATCACCCGTGCCCACGACAAGATTTATGTCACCCACGAAGGAAGCCGTACCGAGATTTTTGATGCGAAGAGCCATCAGTTCCTTACCTGCATAGGCAATGGAAGCTGGGGAACGGGGCCCACGCAGACCGTACATGCCTTCGATGTGCTGCTCTACAAAGGGCTGGTCATGATACACGACAAACGCTACGTCAACTTTGTAGAAGAGCAGGCTATACAGTCCGGAGTGACTCCGCGGATTTATGTACGTTCCGAACATCTGGGCGAAACAAACGGCACTTACGGCATGGCGGTGGACGAACAGACCGGCCTGCTCTACTCCACCCATCCCGCCAAACGCATAGACCTGTTCGCCCCCGACGGGATACGGGAAGGAGTTTCACCCAAACGCACCGGGCAACTGGCTTATAAAAATGTACCCTACGACTTGGATTTCTACGAAGGAAGGCTGTTTGTAAGTTCCAACGGCACAGAAAAGTTCTGTGAGGTCAATCCCCGGACGGGAGAGATCGTGAAGGACCATACCACCATCGGCGGCATCACCCTGCAAGCACCCGAGAAGTTCTGCATCCGCCGCCACACGCTGTTCATCACCGACCGCGTGAAAAACGGGACATGCGTTTACGCCATCCCCATGAGTGAGCTGAAATAAATATATACCTATATAATATAGTAAGAACAACATGAAAATATACGCTTATATCCTGATTGTGCTGTCCGGAGTCCTGACGGCACAATGCAGCAAAGTCACCCTGGATGAAATCTGCGGCTACCCCTCCGCTCCCGGCGGAGGAAACGGGGAAGGAGAAGGAAACGGGGATTATAACAGTTACTGGTATTACTCGTATGAGGCGGCGCAACTGATTGATGCGGAAACCCTGGGCATGGAAACGGCCGAGGATTTCACCCCTTATACCGTCGCTCATCTGGGGGATACCCTTTTCATCGCAAACATCGGAAAGGCAGGCAGCAGCCTGTTGCTGTTCAGTATAAAGAAAGGTGAACGGCTGGGAACCTTGCAGAGCTGGCAGCACGACGGCGGGGAGAAGAGTTTCGGAAGTCAGATAGAAGCCATCGTGCCGTCGGGCAACCGGCTGTATGTGGCCGAACGCCAGTCGCGCATCCATGTATTCCGGTTGCCGGAACTGTCCTACCTCACCTGCATAGGCAACGGGCAATGGAGCGGCCCCGTATTCCAGGCACAGGCCATGACGGTAAAGGACGGGCTGATTTTCGCACGCGACAAGAACGGAATGGTCAGCATTTACAAAGAGGAGGATGCCACCCCGGAAAATTACCAGAAGGTGAACCGCTACCGCCGGGCATCCGGCAACGGCAGTCCGGGCAACAACGGCTTTGCCAGCCATTCCATGCAGCCCGATGCGGAAGGGCATCTGCTGCTCACGGATTATGAAGGGAAGAAAATACGGGTGCTCGATCCGGCACTGGTCAACGATGATCTGGCGAACGACGCTTCCATCGATCTGGACGACCTTTCCCTGTCGCCCGGCTTCAAGCCCAAGACACTGGCGTTGTGCGGCGACCGCTGGTATGCTACCGGCGACAATGATGCCATCAACATATACGAACGCCAGTCCAACGAATGGAGCAAGAAAATAAAAACTGTAAAAGGATATGCTTTTTCCCAGCCTGCCCGCATCTATGCGCAAAACGACTCTGTGCTATGGGTTTCGGACACGCACAGTTCCAAACGGACACTGGTGAAAATGCTGGTGCATAAGGGAGAAATACGGGAATAGAGGTTCTATTCCGTTCTTTATCCAGAATGCGAATGACACGAATGGCGCAAATTGGGTTTATATCTCTGATTGGCGTCATTCGTGTCATTTTCATTCACACATATCAACCTTGCCAATCTTTCAATGCGACTGTCAACAGGAGCCGGTCGTTCACTTGCCATATCGATTACGCAATCGGGGAAGCCATTCTTTTTATCTGGCCGCACTCCATCACAATCCCCTTTCAAGGCTCCCCTATCGCCCCCACAATCAGCTGTACCTGAGCCGGCATATAGGTACGGCAGCTCAAGCCACTGCCCATCTTCTCCAGTTTCTCCCTGAGGTGAGGATAATAGTCAATCCAATACTGCAACTTACGGTAAGCCACCTGCGGATTCAAATCCGGGAAATAACACAGGGCCAGTTCGGTGCGGCCATACGTGCGTATCTCAAAATTCTCCATACATTCCATACTTTTTATTTACTTCCATAAAAGTACGAAAAACGGACGAGAAGAAAGAATGTTTTTCCAACAATAATCAACTAGAATCAACTGTTATCAACTACAACCCACCGGAATCAACTTTCCGGAATCCGCACATCGTATCTTTGTAATGTCGGGACGATGAAGGCGAAAGATCTATAATCTTACAGCTGTAAGATATAGGATCTTACACGTGAAAGATAGGGTTCTTTCAGCAGTCGGCAACCAGTGGCTGACGGTTAATGGACAGTGACTGACGTCTGACTTGCTTCATTCCCCGGCAACAGTGTTTCTTAATTCTCAATTATCAACTTTTAATTTTAACAGACTATGGTAAATTACAGTATCGTTATGCGTAGCAATCCGATGGACGCGGATGCCGCCAAGAAGGCTTACGCCAGTGCACAGTATTCGGAAGTGATGGACATCAACCGCTTTGCCGAGCACATCGCCAGCCACGGCTGTGTGTACAAGCGTGCGGACATCGTGGCTATCCTCACCATGGCGGTGGACTGCATGAGGGAACAGCTTCTGGGAGGACAGAAGATACAGCTGGGCGACTTGGGGGATTTCTCCATCAGCATCAACAGTATAGGAGCGGAAAGCGCTGCCGACTACAATCCTGCCATCCACGTCAGAAAGCTGAATGTGAACTGGAGTGCCGGAACACGTTTCCAGAACTTGCAGGAGGAAGCCGTGTTCAACCTGGTGGCCACGCGCAAGGCGGCCCGACTGGTGGTGAAGGCGCTGAAAGCCGGAAAGACCAGTGTGGATCTTACCGGAGAGGCGAAGGAGCCGGAAAACGGAGGACAGGCCTGACGGAACCCCTGTACGACGGAAGCAAGGCACGACGCTAAAGGCACGACGCTAAAGGGCTGAATGTGCCCCTGTGACAAGCCGTTTTCGTTGGGGTACATTCAGCCCTTGGCTTCCATTACAATTCATTTATTATCAACCTCTAAAACAAAATTCCAATGAGTTCAAAAACAAAGAAAAACACCTGGACACTGATTCTGAAAGTAATTATCACCGTAGCCACCGCTGTTGCCGGCGCACTCGGTCTGAACGCCTGTATCTGATGATCATGAGAACCATTACCCTGATTATTATCCACTGCTCCGCCACCCCTGAGGGGCGGAGGCTGGATTTTGAGACTTGCCGCCGGGACCACATCCGCCACCGGGGCTTCACGGACATAGGATATCATTTCTATATCACCCGTGACGGAGAGATTCACCGCGGACGACCTCTGGAAAAGGTGGGAGCGCATTGCAAGAACCATAACCGGCATTCTATCGGCATCTGCTATGAAGGAGGACTCTCGGCGGACTGCACACCTGCCGATACGCGTACTCTGATGCAGAAGGGAAGTATGCTGGCACTGTTGCGCGAGCTGCGCCTCCTGTTCCCCAAAGCGTTGATAGTGGGGCATCATGACTTGAATCCCGTGAAGCCGTGCCCTTGTTTTGATGCTGTGAAGGAATACCGCTTTTAAGGGAAGCTTTCTCCAAAGATAGGGTTTCCAATGAGAGCCGTTTGTTTTCAAAGAGGCTTCTTCAAAGATAACGCATCCAAGGGGGCTTTCTCCAAAGATAGCGTATCCAATGAGAACCGTTCGTTTTCAAAGAGGTTTCTTCAAAGATAACGTATCCAAGGTGGCTTTCTCCAAAGATAGCGTATCCAATGAGAACCGTTTGTTTCCAAAGAGGCTTCTTCAAAGATACTGTATTCAAGGATGATTTCTCCAAAGATAGCGTTCCTTTCCTCCGCTTTGATTTCCTGACCCTTCATTCAACTAATCTTTTCATTTAACAATAATAAAAATGAACTATCTGATAAACCAACTCATGACCGTGGACAAAGCCTTCTACCGTCATTATCTGGAAATGCTGCTCACCCTGAACCGCATCCAAGCCCTCACCCCCTGGCAGATGTCCATGCTGCTGTGGAGAGCCAAGATTTTCCATATACAGGTGCTCTATCCCGAACTGCTGCGCATCAGCCTGTGCACGGAGCAGGAAAAGGACGAGATACGCTTTATGAAGGGATGGAAACTGAAAGAGCTGGAGAAAATAATGCCCGCATGGCAGCGACGGCAGTGCGAGGAGATAAAACGGGAACGGTGGAGAGGATTTTAATGACTAATGAGGAATGACCAGTGATCACTGAGGAATGACCAGTAATCAGTAAAGCCTGCCGGCAGCATGATCTACTTGTAAGCAACTTTTAAAGGGGGTATGTCAAAATAAAATAACTACTCCGAGAAGTTACAGACTGTAACTACAAGACCTAAAAGGCGAATGTCAAAACTCAGTTTTTGAAAACATGAACTTACAATCTGAAATTTGAGCATCCTAAAAGACTAAAGAAAGGGTCGTATCATTACTCCATACAGAGCTTGATACGATCCTTTTACGTGTTATAATTACTATCTGTAACTTTTCGGGGTTGTCCTTTTTGTTTTGACATCTCCCTTCTCCTATCCCCAAGTTATTCAGGAACAGCAACATTCAACTACTTCATTCCCCCTCATTAAACCCCAGGCCCTGCTGTTCGGGCTTCAGCTTCTCTGTCAGGAAATTGGTATGCTCCCACTTCGGTTCGGGCGGATTATGATCCAAGGTCCTCTCCTCGGTAGGCGTGTAGCGTCCGTTGTAAGTGCTGAAGGCGAAAAAAGCATCTCCCGGTCCGCCCAGATGGTCGAAACGTACCTTGGCCACACGCACCAGCACCTGCCCCAGTTCATCGTTACGGTCTACCACCATTCCATAATCCGTCTTGTTGAAAAAGGCCGCCGAGCCGTTGATATCATACAGCGTGGGCACAGGCCAGCGTTTGCTTCCCGGTTCGCGGCGCAACTTGGTGGGATGCGCCACCAGAATGAGCAACACCTTGTGCTTCACGGCAAAATTGGAGAACTCGTCGAAGATGCGGCTGATGTACTGCGTTTCCGTTTCCCAGTCGGGAATCTGATGCTCGAAGCGGTTGAAGGGGTCCACCACCAGCACCTTCACTCCTTTCCGGCTCACCAGTTGGGCGGCAATGCGGAGCACGCTCTCTACCGAGAAGTCCTCTTTCGGCATAATGGAAAAGACACTCTGTGCCAGGTAACGGATGGCCTGTCCGGCTTCCGGCAACGGCATCCCCTTGTGTTCGAAACGCTTGCCCACCACGCGGCGTATCAGCTTGCGGTAGTGATAGGCCAGCGGGGTATTCTCCGGACTGAAATAGCCCACCTTCCAATCGTGGCGCAGGAGCAGGCGCATGGCAATTTCGTCCACAAACTCGCTTTTTCCGCTGCCGGGAACGCCTGTAACCGTGAGCACAAAACCACGCTCGAACTTGATCAGCCGGTCCAGATTCTCCAGTCCCGTATCGGCTCCCTCCGGCATTCCGTTGTAATAAATATCCATCAGCGTATCCCATTCGTCCATGGGGCAGAAGACTCCTTCCAACGGGATTTCCGCCGCCTGCTCCACCTGCTGGCGGAGCCTCGGAAGATCGTACTTCAACAGATACTCGTTGGCATCCTTGCAGCCTTCTCCCCAGGCCACCACCTTGCAGCGGTCCATGCCCAGGCGGCGCACCAGTTCGTCGCGCAACTCCACTCCGCGCCTGTCGGTATCCATGGCCAGGATGATTTCCGTCTTGTCATCGAAGTGCGACTCCACGAAGCGGTCCAGCCACTGAAGGTTCGCGCCTCCGGCTCCGTTGGGTACGGACACCACCTCTTCCAGTCCTGCGGCTATCAGGCTGAGGGCATCTATCTCGCCTTCGGTGATGTAGCACTTTTCCTTCCCTTTTATGGCGTCTATGTTCCAAGGAATCAGCTCGGCTCCTTTCACCATCTTGAAATGCTTTGCGGCATCCCGGAATTTCATGTTTTTCATTACTCCGTCCTCCAGGTAAGGGAAGCAGATGCAGGCTTCTTCCTTGCCGGTCTGCGGCAGGAATTCCAAGCGTTCCTCTATCTTCATCCTTGTCAGGACGTCCATCGGAATACCTCGTCTGCCGACCATGTATTCCATCATTTCTCCATTCATAATTTGTTTGTTTTTATTGATTACCGGGCATACGTAATGTACAGGCGGTTGCAGGGGGATGTGCGGCTTGCGTTGCGACGTGTTATGGTGCTGCGATGCTGCATCGTGGTGCTGCGCCGTGTTACGGTGCTGCGGTGCTGCATCGTGATGCTGCGACGTGTTACGGTGCTGCGATGCTGCATCGTGGTGCTGCGACGTGTTATGGTGCTGCGGTGCTGCATCATGGTGCTGCGACGTGTTGCGTTGCTGCGATGCTGTATCGTGATGCTGCGACGTGTTGCGGTGCTGCGGTGCATCCTTCTGCTGTTTCTGTCGTTCCCGGTCTTGTTGTTTCTGTTCTCTTTTCCACATCTCGTCCTCGTTCCACGCTATGGCGAAATCACAATGAAAGCATTTCGCCCATCCCCCTTCACGGGTGATATGCACACTGAACGAAGGATCTTTGGGATTGCTTCGCGTTGCGGAACATTCGGGACAAGGCATACGGAAATGGTCCTTTCTGCGCGGCAGGCTTTTCAGCCACCGCACATAGTCTGCATGTTCTTCGCGCGTCATATCCAGCTCTGTTTCAGGTTATCCCAGGTGGCACGTCCGTTGGGGCGCGGGGGTGCATCGGCAGGAAGAGGAACTCCGCAATACGAACGTTCACCGGTCAGCGGATTGTACGTTTCGTAGGGCGAGAGCGATGTCGATTCATTCTGCATCCGGCTTCTTTCTTTCAGCTTTTCTTCCAGAAAAAGACGGGTGGGCCTTTCTCGGCGGATGTAGTTGGCGAAATAAGCTTCGGCTTCGGACACGGAAGTGATTCCTCCTGTGTTTCCTTGTGCCACGACATGTTTCTTGAACAGATCACGAATAAAAGAAAGATTGTTCAAAAAGAGTTCTTTCAAACCTGACATCATCCCCACAGCCTCCAGCCAACTCTGAGTAATGAAAGCTTCATTGATGCATTGTTCCCATCGGGGCATCGTTTCGGACAATTCGGAAAATCGGGAAAGTTTATCAACAGCAGCAACAGCAATTATTTCTTTTTCTTTGTTATTGTTGTTTTTCTTCTCTCCTCTATTCTTTTCTTCTCTTATAAAGCTTTGCTTAAAGCTTGCTTGCAAGTTCTTTCCATAACACTCATTATCAACACTTTGAATCACATTTTTGACTGAATTTTCATTTGTATTTTTTGCAGTCGTATTTTTCATACTTTCCGCACTACTTTTCACGTTGCTTTCCGTGCTGTTTTCCTTGTAGATTTCCTTATTATAATCCGAATGGATTGGCTTGCTGCTCTCCATGCAGACAGTCTTGTTACTATCTACATTCCTGCTTTCCATATAAATTCTCTCTTGGCTATCCATACTGGGTGCACCACTGCTTTTTAGGTAGACTTCCTTGTTATTATCCATGCAAGGTGTATCACCGTTTTTCAGGTAGACTTCCCCGTTATTATTCACACAAGATATATCATCGCTTTTCAGGTAGATTTCCTCGTTATTATCCATGCAGGGTGTATTACCACTTTTCATGTAGATTTCCCCGTTATTATCCACGCAGGGTGTATCATCGCTTTTCATGTAGACTTCCCCGTTATTATCCGTGCAGGGTACATCACCACTTTTCATGTAGGCTTCCCCGTTATTATCCATGCAAGGTGTATCATCGCTTTTCGTATAGATTTCCTCGTTACGATCCATGCAGGACGTATCACCGTTTTTCCCTTCGTTGATTCTGCCCCTTCCTATTGTAGACGCAGTTGCTTTTGCAGATGCTTTCACCGTACTTTTCTTACTGCTTCTCCCTCCCTTACTGCCGGCAGCGGCACGTTGCTCGGAAAGTTTGCTCTGATATCCCATCACCTCGTCCAGATACAGACATCGGAAATACCCGTCCTCTGTAATGAGAAACAAATCGAAGTCCTTAATAAGATGTTGCAGATTTTCCACGGTAGCTCCCCACTGATCGGCCAGCAAATCCAGTTCGTTAAAATCATGTTTGTATTCCTGCTGTTTTCGCAGAAACAATATCGTTTCAAGATACAACCCCAGCCCCATGCATTTCATGTCGGCATTCAGCTTCATCATTTTGTAATCCGACATCAAGCTGCAATTCAGCCGGATAAACTGCTCTGTATAATCCATTTCTTTTGTGTGTTAGTATAAATATAACGCAAAGGAACGCAAAATATAAATAGGGCGTTGCTCACAAAAACAGGCAATTGTTAATAAATATTTCCTATCTTTGCCGAGACATTTTGTAAGTAGCTATGATTATGCTATTTACAAATTATTATTTAATAATTTAATTTTTAGTAACATGAAAAAAATTTGAGATCATCAGCACTTGCATCAGTAATGCCGTGCGAAGAAGCGATTTAAACCCCAGCAACTTGAACGACAAAGGTGCGATAGGCCGATCCACCGCCACCAAAATTCGAGACGGAAAGATTGTGACTCCAAATTCTTACTTCAAACTGATGAAATGGATGGAAAAGGAGAAACCGGAGGTTTACAAAGAAGCCATGGAGCACATCCTGAAAGAACTGGGCAAGCTCAAAATGGAAGAGTAACCTCCCGGCTTCCCGGAAACGGGAATTTTCCCCGGTAAACGTGGGGAAACGGGAAACCGCCATAGAGCGCCTCTGTATGGAGACTGCCTCTATGGCGGTTTTTGCACCCGGAATAGCTGTTTTATTATCTTTGCAACAGTTGGATATAAGAAAGGCAAACCCTCAAATTAGGGCTTACGTAAATCATCTGCATATTCCTCAGCTGACATATTTCCGCCCCAATCGCCTTCGTAACAAGCAAAAGGATCTTCTGTTTCAATATCCTGTTCCTTTGTATACGTATTTCTGATGGAATTTATCAGTTTTGCAATTAAATCCAGTTTTTCATCTACACTCAGTGAAGACAATACACTCATATACATATCTGTTGGCAGAATTAAATTAGCACATATTTAATTCTGCCAACAGGTTATTTTAATACCGAAATGTTTGGAAGTTCTCCCCCTTATCGGTAACTTTGCCGCATCACCTTTTCCGTAAAGTCCGGCATCCAATTTTACCGGTTTCGGTAAAGCGGAAAGGCTAATGGAATATAAGCTATGGGAAATTGGAGTGAACAACAGGAAGTAAAGAAAGAGGTTAAAGAGAAAGATAAGGTAAGGCGTGAAAAACTTGCCAGTCTTTTCTTTGATCTTTGTAAAGTCACTTATACTGTGCTGGTCGTAGGATTGCTGGTTACATTATTCCAGAATGAATTATATACAAACTATTTGATGATTGCACTTGTTGTTGTAGGAGTACTAGTGGCTTTTGAATTTGCAAAGATTGGAAATAATATTTTAAAGAGATAATAATTATGGTTGCATTGATAGGACTAATAATAATAGCGATACCGGTAACGGCTTTTTGGATTTACACCGAAACACCGTCAGGGAAGAAGTGGATAAAGAATCTGTAATCTATGACACAGTTAGATGGTGTGACTTTTACAATTGTTGCTAAAAGTGGCAGGAGCATTCCTTATATGGCTTTATGCCAAGTCGGGCAAGAAATGGCTGGAAAATCCATATTTACCAAGTATCTATCGTACGTGTAAAGGTACGTGATTTACGTAAATCATCTGCATATTCCTCAGCCGACATATTTCCGCCCCAATCGCCTTCGTAACAAGCAAAAGGATCTTCTGTTTCAATATCCTGTTCCTTTGTATACGTATTTCTGATAGAATTTGTCAGTTTTGCAATCAAATCCAGCTTTTCATCTACACTCAGTAAAGACAATACACTCATATACATATCTGTTATACTTATATTTCTAACTATAAATCCTCCTTTTTTACCTAAAAAATTATTTTTCTTGTGACAGATAAATACAGAATTGTTGAATATTTACAATATTCACTTTGGGAAAATCTATATCTTTCAGCACATCATAATGATGGTCGTTGGTAACAATGTAGTGCGCATTGGCCGAAATGGCACAATCCACAAACTTATTGTCATCAGGATCGACTGTAATCAGATTAAAGTGATAGAATGGAGTTATCAATTCAACAAACGGACTGTTCAATATGGTTTTCACCACATATTCCGCCGTTTCATTGTCGGTAAGTCTTTGCAGAATTTCTATATATTCCTCCAATATTTCATTGGATACACAGAGCTTGTTCTTTCCGTCCACAAAGGATTGCCACAAGACATGGTAACGACTCCTTTGAGGAATGCTTTGAATAAGACAATTCGTACCAAGAACCAGCTAGCCATTGACGTTATTTTAATGAATGGATATCCATTTCAGCTATTTCATCCAGCTTTTTCTGGTCAAGAATTCCCTTATCCCAAAGTTCATCCAACTTTGTATTCATCCGTTTGGAATAATATTGAAAGAGCACCTCTTTCAATTCTTCCAGACCTTCCTGAGATTTATCGTAAGAAAACATTTCCAACAAATGCCTCTGTATGGGGTTGAATACTGTAGTTTCCATAATTATATCGGTTATAAATTCTATGCGAATATAGAATTTATAATGATAATATCCAAAATGTTTCTCATTAATTAACGCCTATGAAATATGACTCGATAAATCTTGCAACAATATCTCCCTTACACCCGATGTTCAAAATGTTGTAGAGTAAAATCTATTCCGGAGATCCTAATCGGATAATCTTTTTTATCATTTCAGATGGATTTTGAAGTAAATGCCACCAGAGAAGTATTTCCCGTTGTTCAATTCGGCAATCAGGTTGATGTGGTCTTTCCAAAGCTGGTAGTGCGCCCCGATGTTCACGGTGCGGGCGTCATATTCGGCCATCAGATCCAAGCCGTTCAAAGCTTTCACTATTAATGATTCCTGATTTGGAAATCTACATTGGAAATTAGCTCCTATAGCAGGACGATTGTGATGCTTCCAAGTGGCAGGTCTATCTAATACAAAAGAAAAATGCACTCCTAAAATTCCTATATTTTTAAAAGTAACATGTTTCGTTGCAGCAACGTAATAACGATTAAAAAAACAATTTCCTCCATTTTGATCACGACTAGATATACCCCCTCCACCATAACTATCATGAGTACCCGGATCGTCAGCTCCTATTACAATCTGTGGTGTCCATGACTTCCACCAACCTTCTTTCCATGCACGTAATCGAAAATTAAACGATCGATCTTGATTTGTATACTTTCCCCATGACTGCTCTGGGAAATAAGTAGAACCTTCATTGGCATAATTCAATGTACAAGTATACCCCACTTCCAACCATGGAAATATAGTAATGTTAATATAATAATTAAAAGTATATTTTACATCAAAATCATAATAATGCAATGGTATGATATCCAAGACATTCCCACCAAACATAAAAGTTTTATCTTGTTGCATATCCGCTGTTGGAGCATGAAGTAATCCTGTTGTTCCCCTCAATGCCTGTCCATAGCTATTAGTACAAACGCACAAAAATCCCCAAACAATAATTCCAATCCAAGCCCCTCCTATGCTATCAATGTTTTTGTGCAAGCAACCACTTAAAATATTTTTCATGCTCATCTACTAAATGTTCCCAAGAATATTCCGTACGAATCTCTTTTAAATTTCCATTTATAAAATTATCCTTATCCCTTGCTACAACAGCATCTATATCATTCAATAACTCTCTCACATCGGCAACTGTATGATAATATTCCGCATTGTTTTTTAATACAGCCCGATTGAATATATTATCATTCGCTAAAATAAAACAATCTGAAGCCATAGCTTCTAAAAGCGACGGGTTTGTTCCTCCCACCGAATGACCATGAAAATAGGCAAAAGAGAACTTTCGTATCGAATTCAATTTCTTGAAATCATAAATCCCCCCCATAAAACGTATAGATTTTTCTCTACCATACTGTGCTACCAATTCCTTGCCATGAGGAGTATTGGTCTTTCCTATAATGACCAATGGTTTACATCCATTCTCTTTAGAAGCAAGATATCCTTCTATAGCCATTACTATATTATTTTCAGGCTCCAATCTTGCCACAAGCAGATAATAACTGTCCGGAATCAAATTAAACTCTTTTAGATATTCCGAATTATAGTCATCGTGAACATCCGCCCCATAAGCAAGGAACTTACTTTCTTTACCATATTTTTCTTTATAGTAATCATAAATCCCCATATTGTCAGCTATCAAGTAATGGCTATGCTTAACTGTCATCCGTTCCTCCCAAAAGACGAATTTCCGTACCCATTTATTAAATTTGGTACGTTTATATTCCAAACCGTCCATATTCGTTGTGAATATGGGACATTTAATATTCTTTACATCAAACCAAATATAAGCAGGCACAATACTAGTATATCCAGCTTCATAGATGATATCAAAATTATCTCGTTTCAGTGCATCTCTCAGTGAAGCAAAATCATAAAAAAAACTCCCAAGAGAACTCCCCATCCATGTTTCAGGACTATATATATGCTTAATACGGACTCCTTTATAAGTTTTCTCCTTATAAGGATGGAAATGAGGAGAATAAACGGTCACTTCATGACCTCTTTTTGCTAAACCTACAGATATGTATTCAGCAAATTGTTCGAAACCTCCGTAGTTGTTGGGAATACCACGAGTGCTAATAAAAGCTATTTTCATTGAAAATTAAATGTATGAAGTTTAACCAAAACATGGACAAGCATACTTTGGTACTAAAGAATATATAAAAACAAGATTATTATTTTTGTGCAGAAAAAATGCCAAAGAGAAAGTAAAGAATTTATCTTAACTCGGTTATTTTTACGTTTTCGTACAAATGTTTTTCTAATACAAAAAATTGTACATAACTACATTCAGAAAGACATTCTCATTGTTACAACAAATACTTTCCGATTACCCAATAGAGTAATTTCTTTTCAATTATAATAAAGATTTAACTTTGAAAATAAATTTCATGCTATTTTCTTCAATAACAATTTATCCAACCCTCTTTGTACGCAATACGCAAAGCATATAGCCAAACAAATTGTAAGAACAGAAGTTACAACATAATTTAGATTACTATCTGATATATAATTTTCTAAATGTAGTCTCTCTACTACCCTAAACATCACCATATGACAAAGGTAGATTTCCATAGATATACCACTAAGAAAATCTATTATTTTATTATGCAACCATTTTTTATCAGAGCCTAAGGCATACATATGGTATGCAGTAAAGACAATCAACAATGGGAATAAAGAATGACCTAACAAATCTGATATTGGTAATAAAAAATACCCTATATTCAATACTAAACAAAACAGTAACATCCACCCTCCTATTATATTCATCCAATTATGTATCTCCTTTCTATATAAATAAAGTAGTCCACCTATAACAAAATAAGGTGCACTATATAGTATATTATGTCTGCCTGGATTAAAATTAATAAACTGTTCCGTAAAGAAATATTCTTGACAAAGTATATTTATGATTATTGTTATACCTAATACAAACCACGCACGCTTCTTACTATTCATTAAAAAAACAAAGAATGGAAATAACATATAAAATAGAAATACAGTTCCTAAAAACCATCCTACCCCAATCACCTCTAAACTATTATTAGGTAAAAGTCCAAAAACTAATGTACAATTCATAAATGCCTCAAACAAACTTCCTTTAGAAAATCCAATCATTATATCTATTAAACTAAGGAATGCAAAGAAAGGCAAGATACGCCAATATCGCTTCGTATAAAAACAGTTCAATGTTATACTGCCTGTTTTTATACGTTCATAATAACCACAGCAAAGAGAAAAACTACTTATAATAAAAAATAGAAAAACAAAATTTGTAAACCACTCAATAACAGGAGTTATATTGTGTAAATGAGGAGTAGGAGAAATATTAGCAAGGATATGCATCAAAGCGATTCCAATAGCACAAAAAGCACGAAATCCATTCAGATTATTGTATCTATTCATAAGTACTTTCTCAAAATTAAATTCAAAGTGTTTATAAAATTTTATTCACCTACCATTTATTTTATAAACGAGCAAATAAAGAAGTTCGAGAACAATGTATTATCCCACATAACGATGCCATAATCAAATAACAATAAACACCAAATACAGCATGAATACTTTGAATATATGGTTCAACAAAAGAAGACAACATACAAATTGTAGTTATTGCAAAACAGGGAGTTCTTAAAGACCAATCATTTGTTTTAAAAAACATCACATTATATGAACGAATAAATATTATTATATATCCAACGACACCCAACAATCCATTTTTAATCAAAATATTCAACCACGCAAATTCAAGTGTTCCATCCCACCCGACTGTACTACGAATTGCATCTACGTATGGCACATCCTTTTCATAAGCCATTTCTGCACTTCCAAATACCATATAATATATATGCTCCTCATAATAATCCAAATAATTCAATAGCCCTCTAATTCTATACATATATGTATCTATATTCATTGCATAATTTACATAAAAAAAAACGGAGCTTATCATTACAACTACCGCAATGATAAATAGTATTTTATTCCGTTGTTCCCTTTTTATTTTTCTAACTTTATCCAAGCTAAATGCAAAAAGGAAGAAAAAGAATAACATAATAGCTCCTTTTGACATAGATAAAAAAATAAGTATAACACAAACGGCCATAACATATTTATCAAGCCTATACTTACATCCATATTTTGCATTTAAAAATAGTCCTATAAATACAGCTAAGACATCAGACCCAAAATAATTTTTAAACAAAATACCTCCATTAAATCCCAAAGTACCTTCACTTCCATCAAACAAACCTATTCCCGTGCATATTGCTAAAACAAAAGAAATAACCACCCCATATAATATTGCATAAGACAAATTTCTAATATCTTTAAAGGAAATAAGAAACCCTTCAAAAATAATAGCAGAAAAGACAATTACAATCATTGTAAAAATTAAAGAGAATTTTGTCATCCAAGTCAAAGATTGCACCAAGATTCCAAGAGCAAATAAGATGCCAAGAATAAAGACAGTTCTATTTAGATATTTTTTTTTATAACCGTAGCATATTCTACGATAATGAATAAAAATAATTGATAAGAAAATTCCATATCCTAAAAATTCCAAAGCATTCTGCATCTCCATGTTAACAATAAACAAAGAGCCAGACAAAGTAATAATAAATATTGATAAATTCAAGAAGAAATATTTATTCAATTTTATTACTAGTTTACCATCTTTTCTCATCATCTCTTCCTTTTAAGAAAATAGAAATCCAACATTAATTTTGACTTACTAAGCACTACTATTTTCTTCTTAACCTATTTATCAATTTAGCACTTAATAAAGCTAGAACATATAAATTCATTTTTATCAAATACAAATACAATTTCACTATTACAGGTAAAACATTAATATTTATGTCTTGTAAAGAATGATTCTCTCTAATCTCAGATCTTAAATAATTAGCTGAATCTAAAATAGAATTATTGCATTTTATTTCATGAAATATTGCTGTAATGAGCCAATATGCATTAAAAGCATTAATCTGTTCATCAATATTTTTTTCTTTACCACCCAATTTTGATTTTATATAATCAACTAATATTCTATTATTTTTTATTCGCTTTTTATCATATGAATGAAGAAAAGAACCTTGATTCAATTGATTATATACATATAAATTATCAGGAAGAAAAAACGCTGAATCTGCAAAATACAAGCATTCAAATATATAAGCATTATCTTCTCCCATACGTATAGACTCATTTTGACAATAATGATTCATCAATAAAGATCTTTTTATAATTTTTCCACCTGCTGATGGAAAGACGAGTCCTTTATAAAAAGACTTCCGCCTATCCCACATCATATATGGATAAATTATATCTTTAAGTTTATCCTTTGAATAAAATCCTTTGTCTACATAATAAGGTATTGTTTGCTGATGATCACCAAATTCCTTTATCATATTATAGATAATCATATCAGGATGATACTTATCAATAGCATTCTCCTTTACTTTTTGTAAAGCATCCGGAACTAACCAATCGTCTCCATCTACATAGCAAATATAATCACCGACCGCAGATAAAAGTCCTGTATTTCTTGCACTTACCAAACCACCATTAAGCTTATGAATAGTACGAATGCGTACATCTTTTTTTGAATATCTATCACAAATTAATGGACAATTATCCGGAGAACCGTCATCAACTAGTATTAATTCAAAATTCTCATAAGTCTGCTGCAAAATACTTTCAATACATTTTTCCAAAAAAGCTTCAACCTTATATATCGGAACGATAACAGAAAACATTTTTTTCATTTTTAATCTATCTAAAATTCAACTATTAATAATTACCAACTTATTTCAATTTTATCATCCGCCTATACATATACACGATAAAAGATAAAATCCTATATCTCTTTCCGCTTAGCAACTTCAATAAAATTTTATCAAATAACGGCAAATGAGAATGTTCATGAATTGGCTCAATATTTAATTGCCTTATATAATCCCATAATGTTCTATCCGAGATCTTTAATAAATATGCTTGTATTCTCAATTTAGATAAGGAAATAGAATTATTATACAAATAACAATCTTCCTGCTCACTAAAAAAATGCTCCAACACATTATTAGCTAAATATAATTCATTCACTGATTGTAATGCTATATTATTAGTATAAGACCCTTTATTATATCGGACGTAATAATATAAGCATTCATCAAGTTTCACTATTTTCTTTGCATAATACATCAATCTAGGCACTACTGCATAATCTTCTCCAAAATTTACACTTTCAACCGATTGAACTCCTGAGTCAAGAACTAGTTTTCTTAAAAACATTTTCCCCCATATGGAAGATTGGTTTTTCCTTTCAATTAAGTTTTTAATATAAGAGGTTTTATCATTCGGTATATGCTGATGATTCTCAACAATCCGATTTCCATAAACACAATAATTATCAAAAACTACAACATCTGCATATTCGGTCTCTATACATTTGCATAACAACTGAACTGCATCCAGTTCTAAATAATCATCACTATCAACATGTATTATATAATCACCGGTAGCATGATTAAAAGCTGTATTTCTAGCAGCAGATAAACCTTTATTAAAATTATGATGAATAATAGTAACCTGCTCCTTTCTAAATGGATAATCATCCAGAACCTTTTTTAAAACAGCTATACTACTATCTTTTGTACAATCATCAACAAAAATATATTCTATATTTTGATAAGTTTGACCAAACAATGACCTTGCACAGCGCTCGATATATTTCTCCACTCCATATACAGGTATTAATAATGAAATTTTATTATACATATATTTATTACTTATAGAACTATCCAATCTGAAGGGATTATATCACTAGAATCTCCTATATTCATAAAACGAGAAGGAGATATTACTCTTTTGTTATCATTTGTATTAAGCCATGCCCCCCACCAACTAAAACTACTATTAGCTATAATATTATGAGTACATTTTGACATAAGAAACATATCTTGCCATGCATTCTCTCCTTGATTACAATCAACAATTATCATATTAGGAATATCAAAATTACATTTAACCCATTCTGCATCATTTGAAAAAATAAAAAAGAAAATTTCCTGTCCATATAGTGTTGTAAAATAAGAAATAGCTTTATAATAATATTGCAAAGTACAAATTCCACCATACAACTTTTGATTTTGCACATTCAAGTAATCTCCTCTCCGTACATGAACAGAAACACTTTGGGTCTTTTTTATTTGGTACAATATAGATCTTGAACATTCAGATATTTCATCTTCTTTAAATCTAAAAATTGCACGAATTTCCCTTTCTATACCCTTAAAATATTTTTCTGATTGCCAATAACCTAAGAAATAACAGCATCCACCTTTTGCATCAGGAATCAACCGCAATCTATCATATTTAGAAGGTATTTCATCTTCTACATATCTCACTTTTAACAAACGAAAAATAAAAAACAAATAACACTTCCATTTTTTATCCAAATGATTAATTTTAATCAATGCCCGAACTACCCATCTATTCAATATATTACTTTTACAATCTACAATACCAAAAACATCATCTAATTCAAAACCGTTATGCGATCGATTTTGTCCTTGCAGCAGGGAATAATCACAACGTATCTTCATATTACTATGCCTCTTAGATAAATAAAAGGCATATTGAAACATTTGGTTTCCTAATCCTCCTTGTAAAAAAACAATTTCTATCATTTTCAAACTAAGTTCCTCAAAGTATATCTATAAAATTATTTTGAAATTAAATTAAGCTGAATCACACGCTTCATTTTCTCAATAAATCGAATAAATAAACACCTACTCTTTATACCTTTCATTTTATTAATTTCATCACCAAAAATTTTATATTTATCACGAAATATCATTTTAGGATATTGGGGAGTTTCCCATTCTTCTGGACGTCCATAGTTTGTTGACAGAACCTTTATTTTACGATCTAGTAAAAATTTATTCAAATGAGACTCGTCATGATAAACAGCAGTTACTTTATTAAAATAATCAATATCCGTTTGCTCCTTACACTCCTGCAAAAGATTAACATATTCTCTTGTACGCCCTCCTGTTATTCCACTCTGATAATAAATATTCCCTTTGCCATAAGGAATACACGCTGTTGAATATATATTACGATCATAAGGAAATTTTCGATTATCATCATAACAATTCCAAGACAAAGACAAAAGAAATCCCTGTTGTTCATTAGGTGCGATTTCAGGCCAAACAATATAATCCAAGAATAAAGAATTACCATTAAAAAAGAATACATAATCAGTATCTCTAATAAGAATATCCTTTATTTTAAGAAATATCTCATAACGTTTTAATGCAATATCAGGCCATGGTAATGCTTCTTGATAAAAACGATGTATATTAACATCTACATCCTCTTGATATATTTTATCAACATCTGTAAATACATAATATTGTTTTACGCATTCAGAATCACTCAAAAAGTATTTTTGACAACTTTTATAAAATTCCTCCCAAAATACAATATATTTTCCTGTACAGATATACAAAATTCCAACCTTCATATTATTTGTTTTATATTTAGATTCATATTCACAAAATACTCACCAAATTAAATCAATTATAAAATTTATTTTTTCCTAAAATATTTTTTACAGAATCCATTTCTTCAAATGAAAAAAGTCCTGCAAAGGTGACATAAGTTATAACTCCAATTATAACTCCTCCAATCAATTTTCCCAAATACGAATGCCACAACAATTCCACACTCCCCCATGTTATAATTGCAGTTCCCACAGATAAAGCAAAAATAGGCATGATTGATTTCAACTCATTCATTAATGACAAACAAGACACTTTACGCACAAAATGAGTCATTATATAGATATCTACAAAAGAATAAACAACCAATCCCCAACAAACCATTTCCAATCCAAAAGGAAAAGTCACCAATAAAATAACAACAGCAATCATTTTTTTCCACAATTCCCCTTTCAACTGCATATCAGTCCTACCTTTTACTGCCAAAAAATTACTATTCATCAACATTATAGGATCCCACATATAAGCTAAACACAAAATTCTCAAAAGCGGAACTATTGGTAACCATTTTTCTGTAAACAAGCAAGCTACTATCGGCTCAGCAAGAGCAACAATACCTAACATCAAAGGAAATATAGCAAATGAAGCCATTCTCATATAAAACAAGAACCTCTTCTCCAGTTCCTCTTCATTCTCCTTTATGGAACATAATACCGGAAATAAAGCACGATTTATTATCGCAGACAAATTCACCGAAAACCAACTAGCAAAAGAACTTGCACGATTATAATATCCCAAATTTGTAGTAGAAAACGTTTTACCAATCACAATAGTATATAACTGACTATACAAACTAGAAATAACTCCAGCCAATAATAGTTTGGAGCCAAAAAAAAATAATTGTTTAAAAGATTCCCAAGAAAAAGAAAAGATAGGAAGCCATTTTACCAAAATCCATAAACAGCCAACATTCAATAAATTGTTTAATAGAGTTTGAACAACCAATGCCCATACATTATATCCATTATAAGCTAAATACACACCACACACACCACTGACAACAACAGCAAACAGAGAAGCCACCGTCTGTAACTTAAAATTAAGCGCAAGTGTTAGTTTGGCTCGTTGTACAACCGCAAACGAACTTATTATAATATTCAAAAAAACAACTTTTGCTATAAGTTCCAACTGTGGTTCTTGAAAAAATAAAGCAATATACTTTGCTAAAAAATATAAAAGTAAATATATTATAGTACCAACTACAATATTAAAATAAAAAGCTGTTGAAAAATCTTTTTCTGTAGGATTTTGTTTTTGAATCAATGCCATAGTAAAACCGCTGTCAACAAAAACCTGAGCCATAACAAGAAAAACTGTTAACAAAGCTATTAATCCATAATCAGAAGGTAACACCAATCTAGCAAGAATGATAGTTAGCACAAACTGGATACCTTGAACCGACAAACGCTCTATTCCACTCCAAATTACACTATTAGCAACCTTATTTGAAGAATTTACCATATTATTATTTTTATAGCTTTGTACATAATGAAATTATAAACATTCCCCTACAGAAAAATATTAGTTATATATCCAAAAAACAATAATGAAATAATAAATAGTCCTTTGAGTAAATATCTACCCCTATAACAACAGCTTTCCCCCAATATATTCAATCATTTCCTCATTTACCATCAAATCATCTGACGAGCTAGTATTGTACAATTTACGCCCTTCTAACAAATCTGAAAAAGTAGCTAGGCAATCACTGAAAGTTTAGGAAAAGATACTGTACTCAACACCTTAAAATGCGCATCATTAGAAACCAAATAATCAACTTTGGCAGCATTAACACAATCTACAAACTTATTGTCGTCTTTGTCTGCATGTATTAAATGAAAATGATAATGAGGGTCAATTAATGACACATAAGGAGAATTTAGCAATGCCTGTATTACATTGTATACTATCAAAGCATTTGTCTTCATACTTATTATTTCTTCATACTCCTCCAATATTTCGTTGGAAACATAAAGAATATATTTACCGGAGTGCAAGCCTCTCCACACATTAAAGTAATTTCCTCTTTTTGAAAAAGATGAAATCAGACAATTAGTATCCAGTACTATATTAATCATTATAAGGTGTTCTCAAATGTTCTTTTAATATAGCCTCATTCTTATCCTGATCCCACAAACCTTCATCCCACAACTTATCCATATCCTCCTCTACTCTTTGAGCAAAGTAAGCTGTCAAAGATTTACGTATTTCTTCTAAGGCACGCTCGTCTTTAGCATAAGAAAACATCTTTAACAAGTGTAACTGGACTGGGTTAAAAGGTTCTGATTTCATATTCTCTAGTTTTTATTGCAAACAAAAGAACAAATTATATTTCACTTATCCTAGCGATTCAACCTGTTTTTAATTCACAACATTGTTCTTACCAGCTACAATGCCATTTCAATGCCTCAACCACCGATCATAATCAGCCAACCGGCTGATCAGCTGCTGCTTACTCTTTTTCGGCTTTTCCTCTTTCTTCCACGGATCAACCGCCTCGTGCGCCAAATGATAATAGATACTGCTATCCGTACAACCATAAAGTGTAACCACAACAAGTGCACGCGACTGCTCCGCCTTGACGAGAGGAAGCATAGTCTGCATAACGCCAACCAGCTTTGCCGCCTCTTCTTCCATACCCAATATAGTATAAGCCGGCAGCAAAATGGCATAAAGCTTGCAACGCATCACATCCGTATCCATCCGGAGATTGCCATATTCTTTCAACGCCCTGGCAGCCAGGGAACGATCTTCCTCACTCACCCCCTCCGCACTGTGATAACGCTGAAGAGCACTGTGCAAACCATTCAACATACAGTCATTGTCCAGACGGGTATATACATGCTTGTCCTCATCATTCAGGGCAATTACCTCGTACTCACCCGGCATCACACGCAGCAGCGGAACCCACATCCAGTTCTCCACACATACCATCACATCCTTTCGACCGGCTCCCGGCTGAATGACAACAGTCGCCTCCACCCCCTTAAACCGTCCCTCGGTAATGCGTATCCGGTCGCCCTTGCGCAAACCATCCGGCTGGGGTATATAAACAGGAAGTGTATTGGAATAAGAACGGGCCACCCACTGCAAATTCTCCATTGCGGCATCGGAAAGGTAGGGAAAATACTCCCGCTTCCGTTCCCTCACCCGAGGCAGGAAACTGAGTACAGGAAAACGTTGCATCAGTTGGAAAACATCACGCTCGGAGGCACGGACAAATACATAGTTGAAGAGTAAGGGACGCTGGGTATTGACGAATTTGCCGTCTATACGCCTCACTTCCTGATAGGAAGGAGCAAAAAAGCCGAATGAGGGCTCGCCTGCCTGTATGCGCCGGTCCTGTTCCCGTTGCAAACCGCGCACTCCTCCCCGATGACAGTCGGGAAGCGACAACACATACCAACGCACGGCATTGTTATTCCGCAAAGCCTCCAACGCTTCGGGAGATGCCACAGAACGCTTCGGTTTATCAAACTGATGGGATAGCTTTTTCATGAGGTTTATCGTCAGAAATCCACGCTGACCGATACTGGAAGACCATATCAGCGCAGTGCTTATAACTGGCTGATAAATAGCTTTTTATACAGATTTCATTTTGTATTTCTGAAATCTTTTATTTGTTGTTTCTTTCGTCCGAAGACGTCTTTTCTGTCTGCTTTTTATAGACATGTTTATACCCTCAAAAAAGGTTCTTTACCCTTTATATAAAAGGAATTTAGAAACTTTTTGAGGGCACAAAGATACACTATAATTGTGTATTACACAATAAAAGCGCTTAAAAAATAGGAAAACTTACTTTTGATAAGAAAATAAGAGATGGGTATATTTCGTAATCACAATAAAAGATTCAAGTTTTACAAATATTTATTCAATAGGACTGTAATAACCTTATCCAATTCTATAAGGTCATTCTTTATAGTAGTAAATACTATCTGCTCGTCTACATTACTATATTCATGCGAAATAAGATTGCGCATATCATAAATAGCCAACCAAGGAATTTCCTTATATTCAGAAAGCGGTGATGGTTGTAAAAACAACAACTTTCCTACCTGTTCACCTATTACTTGAAGGCGCATAACACATGCATTGAACACCATCACTTTATCCATGGAGGCTAAAAAATCATCAGCACAATTTATTTCTTTACTCCATTGCTGTATATAGTAAATGGATTCTTTTATCTGGGTTAACCTGTCGCAAATGGTTAGTCGTCCTCCTTTATACATAAATGGCTTCTTTTTCAATATTCTGTTTCAAAAATGGAGGCAGTGAGGAACGGAAACGCACTAAATCAATTTCACAATGAAACATTTCCGTCAAAACAGTCTTCAAAGTGTACATAGTGGATAAAGTAGGATTATCAATATCTACAACAATATCCAAATCACTATCTTCCCTGTTCTCTTGACGTGCAACCGAACCGAAGATACCAATTGATTTAATTCCAAACTCATGCCCAAAACATTGTTTGAAACTAACTAACTTTGCCTTACATTCATCTAAGCATAACATACTTTTCACCAACTTTAGGTACTGGAACAAAGATAAACCTTTTATTTGAACGATACAAGTTCTTACCTCGGTTTCTTCATTTCACACACCATCAGAGCTCTCCTTGCATCAGAACGTCATCATCACCATAAACCGCACGCCCCATTTGTTCGCATCGGGATGATCCAGATAATTCAGACGGCGGACATAGTCTATGTGCAATATCTTGAAAATATTATGAATACCCACAGAGCATTCCATGTACGGGGTCTTCGGGTCCATCACAAAGCTGGTAGGACGTCCGTCACGGGTCGGGAACAGGAAGAGCTCGCTGTCACCCGGATGCTTCATCGGATTGTTCTTGTCGGTTAAATGACCATACAGCATCTTGAAGCCGATAGCCTCACGCCACTTCAGTTTTTTCAGCAAAGGAATACGGTTGAAAATCTTACCGTTCAAATCCCACGATACATCCAGAGAGGCGTAACGGTCGTTCAGGAACTCCATATTATTAATCAAGTTGAAAGTCTCGCGTTGCAGGATATAGGACAAGTTGGCCGCCGGCATGATCAGCAACGGGAACGGAACTTTGTTCCACTGCGCACCGCCTTTCACGAACATGTCAATCTTACCCCATGACGAGAACCAGAAACGCTTGTACAGCCCGATCTCTGTCAAGTTATAGTTATACTCTCCGCCCAGCACGCCCTTGAAACCGGCCGTGTGCGACAGCGTAAATACCGGAGCGTCAAAAGAAACCGGAATACGGCGTTGCTTGGTATTGACAAATGTCTCACCCGGAGCGTAACGGAAGGCCAGGGAGGCTTCCATGGTCTGAATCTCAGGAACCAACGTTTTCTGGTCATCATTGGTTATATAGGCCAGGCCGCCGGTAGGCTCGTCTGTGCTGTGTTTCACTTCCACCGTGGTCTTCAGGCCAAACTGTGTCTCGTTCTCGTACTTCAAGGCGATATTCCGCACGTAGGACATCTGGTCTACCGTAGAAGTCTTGAAAGATACGAACACGTTGTCTTTATCTGTCTTCAGGAACTTATCCGTGGGAGACATCACATCATACTGATAGCTGAACGTGATGGAGTTCTTCGGGAACTCGCGCGGCAGGTATTCCTTCTTGTTGAAAGAGTATTCCACCTCACCCATATACTTGGAACGATGATCCTTGAATCCGTAAGCGTAATATCCCTTGAAGAACAGATGCGGATTCAGGTTGGCCGTGGTCTGCGCGCTCATACGCAGACGCAATCCGTCGATATAGTTATTGGAGATCATGGTGTTTACCGGACCGATATCTACCTTGCTGGGATGCTCCTTGGTCCCGGTTTCCACAAAGTTCTCGATAAACGCCTTCAATACAAAAATCACATATTTGAATCCCGGCATCTGCTCCAGACGCTTTACCAGCATATCCATAGAACTCTCGGTCTGCGTAAGCGGAACCGGCCGGTATTGATTCCAGAAATCGTCTCCGCGCATCATGGCGTCCGCCTCTTTGATCTCGGCCCCCTTACGCTTGAAAAGTTGCTGCGGAAGCTCATCGAAGGCATAATCAGAGTAACGGGTAGTCCTTCGTATCTGGAATCCTTGCATGATCTTCATCAAGGTCATCTCCACAATCATGTCATCGGTTTTCAACACCCACTCCCCATTGGGCAATTGCTCGAACTCCTGAATAATATCCATATTGTCTACAAAGTTCACCCCCGATTTCTTGGGCAGGTTCATTGTACATTTCTTCACCGTATAAGACGAATCGGCCAATACGTAAAGATGCCCCGTAAAACCGAAGTCCTGCGAGTTATTGGGAACGAAGGTGAGATGGAAGCACTTGTCCTTGTCCACGAATGTGGTGTCCATAATGTAAAACTTATAAAAAGAGATGGCATCACTGGACGAAATAGGGCTGATGAAAGGATACTGCAACAGACGGATATCATTGTCGTAAATATTCACATCCGTAAATACATCCTTCAGCACCGTGCTCAGCATATCTCCCGTTGCAAACAGCTCGTTCACACCCGTAGAGCTCATTCCTTTGATAATGGTCTTCTCACTCTTGGGATGTTTACGGTAAATTTTCTGCGAAGCGGTCTCGTCCACCGAAATAGGAAGGATGAATTTATTGGTTTCCTCACAAAGTTCGATCTGGTCTTTCAGGAAAGGCATCTTTTTATACATGCCTTTTTCCAGCATCTCGGGAGTCACATCATTCAGTGACATCGTGATCTTCTGATACTTATTGTACTGATAGTAATCGTTCTCGCTCAGCTTATTATTCTTTTTATGAGCGATCACCTTCTTCATCAGTTCCACTGCCGGATTATTCTTACGGGAGTATTTCTCTCGTTTGGGCTTCACCACCACTTCGTCCAGCATGATATCATCCGGTCTCATCCTCACATTCAGGTTCTTGGTGACGCCGGGAATTATATTCACCACTTTTGTTACATATCCCACCGCCGAAAAGGTGAGTTTATTCCAGCCTTTACGGGTTTCGACCTTATAATTTCCATCATTATCGGTAATACTTCCTACGCCTTTTCCTTCATAAAAGACTGACAAGTAGGGTATGGGTTCATTCGTCAATGAGTCTGTTACAACGCCTTGTATATTTTGGGCTGACACCGAAATGCAGCATCCTAATAACAAAAATAGTAGAAACGACTTGATATATTTTGTCTTCATTCTTTTCACCGCTATTTTTATGAGGGAACAAAGTTAAGCATTAACTTAAAAGAAAGTTGCTAATATAAGCTAATAAATACAGAAATCTTACATATTGACCAATAAATAGGTGAAATTTAACACCGGAAGAACCATTATGCAGCAAATAAAAAAGGGGTCTTTTCACAAAGCCCCCTTTTTAAGTTTTCAATAGGTATTAGTTTTTTTTTAAGGTAAAAAGATTGTTTTCAGGATAACGATGCAAATATCGAGCCTTTTTTTAAACCAGCCAAATAAAAAACTATGCCATACAACATGTTTTTAGATTTTTCTGTCTTTTTTGGCAGATTATTATTCAAAATGCTCTTTATCGGCCTCATTATATATACAAAGGTAGCAAAAATATAGACTAAAACAGCATTTTAATGAGTTTTTTCTTTTCCCAAGAAATGTCCATCTACCTTATCGCGATGTTTCAGCACCTTTGCATCGATGAAGAAAACAATTTCTTCGGCGATATTGGTTATATGGTCTCCGGCACGTTCCAGCTTACGGATAACGGTGCCGAGTTCCAGGCAAGTCAGGAAATTATCGGGGTGTGTTTCCAGATATTTTGTAAGGACGGCAGGAGCAGCCGCATTGATTTCGTCCAGCAAATTATCTTTACTGAATACATTGAGGGCTAACTCCAGATTTTCTTCATTCAACGCGTTCTTGGTCATTTCGAGCATACCGAGCACTTGTTTCAGCATCTCTTCTATACGCAGGCTGTGGAGCAGTTCACTATCCAGCACGGTTTCCTCGCTTCTCACCACAAAACGGGCTATGCCTTCGGCAAAATCTCCCAAACGCTCCAAATCACTGTTTATCTTGAACATGGCCAGCACAAAACGCAGGTCAATGGCTACCGGATTGTATAGAGCGATAGTGTCCTCTACATCACTGTCTATTTTCAACTCGAACGCATTCACCCTTTTCTCACGGACAATGACTTGCTGTGCCTGGTCACGGTTAAAGGTCAGCACAGCCTCTCCTGCCCTGTCCAGCTGATTGTAAACCAATGTCCACATCTCGTTCACTTCCTTCTTCAGTGATACAAGTTCTGATTCTATAAATTTCACCATATTCTTAATTCTTGTTTTGTTTATCATTATTTCTTTCACCGCAGATTGCGCAGATTCACACTGATTTTAATTTTCCGGACAGAAGAATAAAAAGACAAATCCGTACCATTAGATCTGAAAAGCAAGCAAGTCCGCATCGGGTTGTGGCACATCAGTTCCAGCTTTATCTTATCTCCCATCTGTGCAACGCTGTGATGAATGCTTTACCCGAAACGCCCTGTAATATAATTCTGGGTCGCTTCCTTGCCCGGATTCGTAAATATTTTCTTCGTATCATCATATTCCACCATATTGCCCATATAGAAGAAGGCTGTCTTGTCACTGACACGCGCGGCCTGCTGCATGTTGTGGGTGACAATAACGATGGTATATTCTTTCTTCAGCTCATGAATCAACTCTTCTACCTTGGCTGTAGAGATAGGGTCCAGTGCCGAAGCCGGTTCATCCATAAGCAGAACCGAAGGAGATACGGCCATGGCACGGGCTATGCACAACCGCTGCTGCTGACCACCGGACAGGGCAAACGCAGACTCTTTCAACTTATTCTTCACCTCATCCCACAATGCGGCTCCTTTCAAGGTTTCCTCCACCCTGTGGCGGATAAACTCATTATCTTTCACCCCATTTACCCGAAGCCCGTAAGCCACATTCTCGAAAATACTTTTCGGGAACGGGTTGGGACGCTGAAAGACCATCCCTACGCTCTTGCGCAACTCGTCCACCTGCACGGACTTGTCGTATATATTTCTCCCGTCAATCAAAATCTCCCCCTCCAGACGAGAGCCGGGAATGAGGTCGTTCATGCGGTTGAACAGACGGAGGAAGGTGGACTTGCCACAACCGGACGGGCCTATGAAAGCCACCACCGATTTCTCTTCAATCGTCATGCTTATATCTTTCAGTGCCTGAAAATCACCATAGAAAAAATTTACATGTTTTGCATCTATCTTATTCATATTCTTAATGTTTTAATAATTTGCTGATTTGTCTATGTGCTAATGTACCAATGTCCGTGCGGTACACAGCGCAACCCATCGGCACACCGACAAATTATTAATTCGTTTTTACTTTGTTGGAAAAATACCGGCGGAGTGCATTTGCCAACAGGTTTATAATTAAAATAATAAGGATCAGTACCAACGCCGTACCGTATGCCAAAGGAAGCTGTGACTCCATATCCGTTCCGCTGGTAGAAATCACATAAAGGTGATAAGGCAATGCCATGCATTGGTCCAGAATGCTGTGTGGCAGTTGCGGCAGGAAGTAAGCGGCACACGTAAACAAGATGGGTGCCGTTTCACCCGATACACGTCCCAAAGCCAGAATCAGTCCGGTAATGATGTTGGGCATCCCCATAGGCAGAATCACATGCCAGATGGTTTGCAGCTTGGTCGCGCCCAAAGCCAGACTCCCTTCACGGAAGCTGTCGGGAATCGCCTTCAAGGCTTCTTCGGTGGTGCGTATCACCAAAGGTACACAAAGCAATCCCAACGTCAAAGAACCGGCCAGGATGCTGTCGCCGAACCCCATGTATTTCACAAACAGTGCCATACCAAACAAACCGAACACAATGGACGGAATACCGCTCAGGTTATTGGTCATCATCCGGATAAAGCGGACCAGCTTGCCTTTCGGCGCATACTCGTTCATATAAATGCCACTCATCACTCCCACCGGAAAAGCGAACAGCGCACTGCCCGCCATCAGATAAAAAGTACCTACAATGGCCGGCCATATACCGCCACCCGTCATGCCGTCACTGGGCGCCGTGGTCAGAAACTCCCAGCTGATTACTCCTATACCTTTATATATAATAAAACCGAGAATGGCGAACAGAATGAGGACAATACTATAACTCAACAGTTTGAAAATGCCGAATGCCAGCCATTGCGAACGTCTTTTACGCGTCCCTTGCCCGACAGGGAAAACATCTTGCTTCATATCTTAAATACTTAATTAATCATTTGTCAATCTATCCATATACCCATTGGCTACGCTGTGTGCCGCATGATCATTAGCACACCGGCAAATCAGTACATTATTTATTTGTTCTTGATGAAATATATTCTACACTAAAGTTGATAAGCATCGTGATGAAAAACAACACTACTCCCAACAGGAACAGGGCTTCATAGTGCGCGCCGCCGGCTGGAGCCTCTCCCAGTTCCGCTGCAATAGTCGCCGGAATGGTACGGAGCGGCTCCAGAATAGTGGTGGGTATCACGGCCGCATTTCCTGTAACCATCAGCACCGCCATCGTCTCGCCTATGGCACGTCCGATGCCTAGGACAACGCCCGAAGTGATTCCCGAAACAGAGAAAGGTATCACCACCTTATATATAGTCTGCCAACGGGTAGCGCCCAATGCCAGACTGGCTTCGCGCATGGCACGGGGACAATTCCGCATCGCATCCTCGCTTACGGTAATGATAGTGGGGAGTGCCATGATAGCCAAAACAATACTTCCGGCCAATCCGGTCTCGCCCACAGGCAGATTAAAGACTTTCTGAATAAGCGGTACGATGACTATCAACCCAAAGAAACCGTAGACCACGGACGGAATACCACTGAGCAATTCAATAACCGGCTTCAGAAAACTACGGGTCCGATGGTCGGCCACCTCGGACATATACACCGCCACCGACAAGCCGAAAGGCAAAGCGAACAGGATGGCAAAGAAACTCACCCAAAGCGTACCCGTAATCAAAGGAAGGAATCCGAACTGAGGGGCAGGAGTAGCCGTAGGGAACCATTCCTTTCCGGCAAAAACCTCGTCAAAAGAAATAGACTCGTCTTTCAGCAGGTGGCCCGGAAAATCCTTCTCTATAAACTTGGAGGGAACAAAGGCGATGATGCCTGGATTACCGGCAACGATCTCGCCGATGCACCGGGGGGCTTTCTCGTATCCGGCTCCCAACTCTTCCTCCGAGAAATAGGAGGTGATATCCTCCAACCGGAAAACTTTAACCTCCGCGTCCGGTCCTCCCAGCTCTTTCCAGTTGGTAATCTCTTCGTCAAAAACGTCTTTTATTTGTGCCGCACTCAGTTCCTGCACCGGATTGGCTTTATTCACCGCCAGCACATATCCCTCTTCTATGACTTTTTTATTAAAAAGTCCCAAAGCTTCCGCAAACAAGAATACGACAATCAGCAAAATAGTAATGCTCGTTACAAAACCGCTGCAAGTCAATATTCCTTCTACAATCTTTTCCCAAACTCGTTTCATACAGTTTTAGTCTTCTATTTTAATAACCGATGCAAAAAAAGCCTCTTTATATTAAGGTGATATGAAAGAAGCTTGAAGTATTTGCTACAATTATATTACAAACTTGTTACAAGCAAAGACAATCCTGATCTTATTGCCATTTTCCCGCAAGGACGGATCCAATCCACCCTTGCCGGCGAATATTGCCCGTAACAGAATCGTAACACACCAGTAAAACAAATGACACAAGAAAACGTTTCTTTTGCACACGAATTAATATAAGAACTTATGAATCAATTAAAAGCTCTATTTCTTTTTATTCTATTGGCTTGTAGTCTGAATATTAACGCACAACGCATAAAAGGCAGTGACACGGTGTTGCCTGTGTCACAGGAAACAGCCGAGATTTTCATGAAAGATGATCCCGACCGGCGGGTAACCGTCACCGGCGGGGGAACCGGAGTGGGGATTTCCGCCCTGATGGACAACACGACAGATATCGCTATGGCTTCCCGTCCCATCAAATTCAGCGAAAAGATGAAACTGAAAGCCGCCAAACAGGAAGTGGAGGAGGTAATCATAGCGTATGATGCCCTGGCCGTCATTGTAAACCCGTCCAACCCTGTCAGCCAACTGACACGCCAGCAACTGGAAGCCATATTCCGCGGCAAGATAACCAATTGGAAGCAACTGGGAGGACCCGATATGAAAATTATTGTCTATTCCCGCGAAACCTCTTCGGGAACTTACGAATTTTTCAAAGAAAGCGCCCTGAAGAACAAGAACTACATGAGCAGCAGCTTGTCCATGCCCGCCACCGGAGCCGTGATCCAGTCTGTAAGCCAGACCAAAGGCGCTATCGGCTATGTGGGACTGGCCTACTTGTCCCCCCGGGTGAAAGCCATCGCCGTTTCCTACGACGACGGCAAGCACTATGTACTGCCCAGCCTTGAAAACGGAAAGAAGAAACTTTACCCCGTAGTACGCCCTCTTTACTACTATTACAACGTAGCCAATAAGGAAAAAGTAACCCCGTTCATCGACTATATCCTGTCGCCCCAGGGGCAAAATATTATAAAAAACGGTGGATATATTCCTGTGAAATAAAGGATATCCCAAAAAGAATGCGTACTTTTGCAGCAAAAGTGTAAAATTGATATCACAATGACTGAAATGAACGCTACAGAAGCTACAGAGAAGAAAAGTCTGAACTTCATTGAACAGGCAGTTGAGAACGACCTGAGAGAAGGTAAAAACGGAGGGAAAGTACAAACCCGCTTTCCGCCCGAGCCGAACGGCTACCTGCACATCGGTCATGCCAAAGCCATCTGTCTGGATTTCGGGATAGCTGCACGCTATGGTGGCGTATGTAACCTGCGTTTTGACGACACCAACCCGACCAAAGAAGATATGGAATACGTGGAAGCCATCAAGGAGGACATCCAATGGCTCGGATTCCAGTGGGGAAACGAATATTATGCATCCGACTACTTCCAGCAATTATGGGATTTCGCCGTCAATCTGATAAAGGAAGGAAAGGCTTATATAGACGAACAGAACTCCGAACAAATCGCGGCACAAAAAGGCACTCCCACCCAACCCGGAACCGAGAGTCCTTACCGCAACCGTCCCATCGAGGAAAGCCTGGAACTGTTCAACAAAATGAACAGCGGTGAAATAGAAGAAGGCAAAATGGTGCTCCGTGCCAAAATAGACATGGCAAGCCCCAACATGCACTTCCGCGACCCTATTATTTATCGTGTGGTAAAGACTCCGCACCACCGTACAGGCGAAACCTGGAAAGCATACCCCATGTATGACTTCGCACACGGACAGAGCGACTATTTTGAAGGAGTGACCCATTCGCTGTGTACCTTGGAGTTCGTACCCCACCGTCCGTTGTACGACCTGTTCGTGGACTGGGTAAAAGAGGGTAAAGATCTGGACGACAACCGTCCTCATCAGTATGAGTTCAACAAACTGAACCTGAACTACACCTTGATGAGCAAGCGTAACCTGCTGATTCTGGTAAAAGAACATCTGGTAAACGGTTGGGACGACCCCCGTATGCCGACTCTCTGCGGTTTCCGCCGTCGCGGCTACTCGCCTGAGTCCATCCGCAAATTTGTAGACAAGATAGGTTATACCACTTATGATGCCCTGAATGACTTCGCCCTGCTGGAAAGCGCTGTCCGCGAAGACTTGAACAGCCGTGCCACCCGTGTATCGGCAGTCATCAATCCGGTGAAACTGATCATTACCAACTATCCCGAAGGACAGGTGGAGGAAATGGAAGCTGTCAACAACCCGGAAGATCCGTCGGCAGGCACACACACCATCGAATTCAGCCGCGAACTGTGGATAGAACGCGACGACTTCATGGAAGACGCCCCGAAGAAATATTTCCGTATGACTCCGGGACAGGAAGTGCGTCTGAAAAGCGGATACATCGTGAAATGCACAGGCTGCAAGAAAGACGACAACGGCAATGTGGTAGAGGTATACTGCGAATACGATCCCGACAGCAAAACAGGTATGCCGGGCAGCAACCGCAAAATCAAAGGTACCATCCACTGGGTAAGCTGCGCACACTGTCTGCCTGCCGAAGTACGCCTGTACGACCGCCTGTGGAAAGTGGAGAACCCGCGTGATGAGATGGCCGCCATCCGCGAAGCAAAGAACTGCGACGCACTGGAAGCCATGAAAGAAATGATCAACCCCGATTCGTTGAATGTATTAACCAACTGCTATGTAGAGAAATATCTGGCCGATGCCAAACCGCTGGATTACTTGCAGTTCCAGCGCATCGGTTATTTCAATGTAGACAAAGACTCTACACCGGAACATCTGGTGTTCAACCGCACCGTATCTTTAAAAGATACCTGGAGCAAAATCAATAAATAAAAACAAGCTTATGAACTACGACATGTCTTCTTACTTTGAAGACCCGGAATTTAAAGAAGCATTGGCAAAATACGAGGGTATGGTGGAGAACCATACCCCCGCTTATTTTGAAGCTGATGAATTGATCGATATCGCCGAATACTACACTTTAAAAGGAAGACATAAAGATGCAGACAAGGCCATAGACCTCACTCTCCAATTACATCCCGAAAACACAGACGCCCTGGTTTTCCGGATACGCTCCCTGATGCTGCAAAACAAAAAGGAAGAAGCCAAAGTGGTAGCGCAACTCATCGCCAACAGCACCGACCGTGAATGCAGGTTCCTGCAAGCTGACATGCTGATGGAGGAGGACCGCATAGAAGAGGCCGAGGAGATATTCAAACAACTGGTCATGGACGAGGAGTACGAAGTGGATACGCTGCTGGATATCATCCAGGACTATACCAACGCCAATCAGGAAGAATATGCCGGACAATGGGTAGACTGCCTGTTTGCTCATTCCGACATGCAAACCCTGCCCAAAACCAACCAACGCCTCCGCGATGTGCTGTGCGATTATTACAGCACGTTCAACAAGCCCGACTTGGCCATCCCCTACCTGAACATGACCCTGAACGAGTATCCCTATTCCATCGAGCATTGGAACGAACTGGGGAAATGCCATCTGCAACAATGCCAATACGAAGAGGCGAACGAAGCCTTGGATTTCGCATTAGCCATTGATGATGAAAATACAGATTCATTGACTTTGAAAGCATTTGGTTACCACCAGGCAGGCAATTTAAAGGAATCCTGCGACTACTATCTCCGTCTGGCCAATGTGAGCAAGAACAAGACGAAAGCCTATCTGGCACTGGCACAAATCTATCTGGAGATGCGGGATCATGCTTCAGCCATCAGCTATATAGAAAAGCTGATAAACCGGAAATCGGGCCTGACCGACTACGAATTGGCCGAGTTATATTCTGACACGGCGCTCTGTCATGCCTATCTGGGACATACCGAAAACGGATACAAATATATCAACCAAGCATTGGAGCTGAACGAACATGATGCCGAAATACGTATCGCAGCCGGACGCTTCTTTACAATAGAAGCTCAAAAAAGCGATATCAGCGAAGAGGAACAAGAAAACAACCTCCGCAATGCGGAACATCAATTCACACGTGCATTGGAGTTTACTCCGAAGGAGGAACGGTTTGATGTGCTGTTCAAAATCGGCTCTCTATATTTTGACGAACATAATTTTGAATATGCCAACCAGTACTTCGAACTAATAAACAAAGAATTTCCGGAGGATGCCGATGCCACTTACTTTTTTCTGGCTTACGGTTATTACCACCAGCAGGAATCCGCTTCGTTCATGCACTATCTGGCTAAAATCAGAAAAGAAATTCCGGATATGTACGCCACCATGGGAACCGGCGATACCATACTGATGACCGACACCTACTTCAATGAAGCGCTGCGTGCCATTAAAGAAGATGTCAGCACAGGCAAGATTAACTTAAACAAATATTTATAATAATTTTATGGAATCAGTTGCATTTATCCAGTGGTGTCTGGACCACTTGAATTATTGGACAATAACGTTATTAATGGCCATCGAAAGCTCTTTTATCCCTTTCCCCTCGGAAGTGGTAGTGCCGCCCGCCGCCTATAAGGCTGCCGGAGGAAACAGTGACCTGAATGTATTTCTGGTAGTTATATTTGCGACCATCGGAGCCAATATAGGAGCCATCATCAATTATTATATAGCCTATTTCGTAGGCCGTCCGCTGGTTTATAAATTTGCGAACAGCCGCTTCGGACACATGTGCCTGATTGATGAAGCCAAGGTTCAGAACGCGGAACACTACTTTGACAAGCATGGGGCACTCTCCACCTTTATCGGACGTCTTATTCCTGCCGTCCGCCAGCTTATCTCCATTCCTGCCGGTCTGGCCAAGATGAAATTATCCACTTTCCTGCTGTACACAACGCTGGGAGCAGGTATCTGGAATGCCATCCTGGCAGCCATCGGTTACTATCTGCAATCAGTGGTTCCCGAAGAGCAGTTATTGAGTACCGTCACCGAATACAGCCACGAGTTAGGATATTGCTTTATAGCTATCGGCGTTTTAATAGTAGGTTTCCTGATTTATAAAGGAAGAAAATAAAAAAGAATGAACTTTTTTCCATTTAAATTTGTTATCATTACAGTATCGAACTAAAATATAATAAAATTATGGCAAAAACAGCATTTAAAGGAACACCGGTAACACTAGCCGGAGAATTTGTGAAAGCAGGAACTTCAGCTCCGGAATTTACATTGGTAAAAGGAGATTTGAGCAATTATACATTAAAAGACGGGAAGGGCAAATATCTGATTCTGAACATTTTCCCCAGTATGGATACCGGCGTGTGCGCTACTTCCGTACGCAAGTTCAACCAGCTGGCTGCAAACCAGCCCAATACGGTGGTGTTGGCAATCTCTAAAGACCTGCCATTCGCCCAGGGACGCTTCTGCACTACTGAAGGCATCACCAACGTTATTCCTTTGTCTGATTATCGCTATACTTCCGATTTCGCTGAAAAATATGGTGTATTGATGACTGATGGTCCTTTGGCTGGATTATTGGCACGCTCGGTTGTAGTGATTGACCCGGAAGGAAAAGTGGTTTATACCGAACTTGTTCCCGAAATAACCCAGGAACCGAATTATGAGGCCGCACTGAAAGCGGTAAAATAAAAAGTGCTTCCCGAAAGAATAAAGAAAACGGCAGAAGATTTTTACAATCTATCTACATAGTTTTTAGGGCAGTTTCCGGCATAGCTTCTTGAAAGTTATGCCGGAAATTTTTATATGTCATGCTTGAAAGATCTATAATCTTGCATGTGAAAGATTTATAATCTTATGCCCGCAAGATCTATAATCTTACATCTTCATCCTTTAGACAAGTACCATTGGTACATTCTGTGTACCCCTTCTTCTATATCAATCTTATGCTGCCAGCCCAGCCGGTGCAATTTGCTTACATCCGTCAGCTTACGCATAGTGCCGTCCGGTTTCGTAGCGTCAAAAGTCAGTTTGCCCTGATAACCCACTTCCTTGACAATCTTGTCCGCCAGTTGGGCAATGGTGATTTCTTTCCCCGTACCGATATTGATATGACAGTTGCGGATATCCTTGGAGCCGGCAGCATAGGTATCCTTAAAATCCACATGCTCCATGATATAGACACTGGCATCAGCCATCTCCTCACTCCATAAGAACTCACGCAACGGCTTGCCTGTTCCCCACAAAGTTACTTCCTGCCCGGTTATGCCATACTTTTTCAGAATGGAGAGAATCTCCTCATCCGTATGCGAACCGTCTATCCCCTCTACGGGACGAAGATTCATATCTTTACGCACCGCATCCCAGTTCCCCTCATTCAGGCATTTTCCCAAATGAATCTTACGAATCATGGCAGGCAGCACATGGCTGTTCTCCAAATGGAAATTATCATTGGGACCGTAAAGGTTCGTAGGCATCACGGCTATGTAATTGGTTCCATATTGCAAGTTAAAGCTTTCGCACATCTTCAACCCGGCAATCTTCGCAATAGCATACGGTTCGTTGGTATACTCCAAGGGAGAAGTCAGTAACACATCTTCCTTCATGGGTTGTACGGCATCACGAGGATAAATGCAAGTGCTTCCCAAAAACAAGAGTTTCTTTACATCATGGCGGAAACTCTCCCCTATCACATTCTGCTGAATCTGCAAGTTCTGATAAATAAAATCGGCACGGTAAAGACTGTTCGCCATGATGCCTCCCACATGTGCCGCTGCCAGAATGACATACTGGGGCTGCTCTTCATCAAAAAACTTCTTCACAGCCTGCCCGTCCAGCAAATCCAGTTCTTTGTGAGAACGGCCTACCAGATTGGTATATCCCTTTTGCTGCAAATTATTCCATATAGCAGACCCCACCAGTCCGTGGTGGCCTGCTACATATATCTTGGCTGTTTTTTCCATTATTCTGCTATTTGAGCCTTTAAATACAGTTTCTTCACGAACTTCATATCATGCTTCACCATGATTTTCACCAGTTCGGGGAAAGAAGTCTTACGGGGATTCCAGCCCAGCAACGTTTTGGCTTTAGTGGGATCACCCAACAACTGCTCCACTTCGGCGGGACGGAAATACTTAGGATCGACGGCAACCAGTTCCTTGCCCGTCGCCACATCGATACCTCTTTCATCCACCCCTTTGCCTTCCCAGCGCAATTCAATGCCCACTTCCTTGAAGGCCAAGGTACAGAACTCGCGCACCGTATGGTATTCGCCGGTCGCAATGACAAAATCTTCGGGAGTATCATGCTGAAGAATCATCCACATACACTCCACATAATCCTTGGCATAGCCCCAGTCGCGCAAAGAATCCAGATTTCCCAGATACAGCTTGTCCTGATATCCCTGGGCTATACGTGCGGCAGCCAAAGTAATCTTGCGTGTTACGAAATTTTCACCACGGCGTTCACTCTCATGGTTGAACAGGATGCCGTTCACGGCAAACATACCGTAACTTTCACGATAGTTCTTGGTAATCCAGAAACCATACTGCTTGGCCACCCCATACGGAGAACGGGGATAGAAGGGAGTCGTTTCCTTCTGAGGCACTTCCTGTACCAGTCCGAACAATTCGGAAGTCGATGCCTGATAAATCTTGGTCTTCTTTTCCAGGCCCAGAATACGGACCGCTTCCAACATACGCAGCGTGCCTACCGCATCCGCTTCCGCAGTGTACTCGGGTACATCGAAACTTACTTTCACATGGCTCTGAGCAGCCAGATTATAGATTTCATCGGGCTGTACAGCCTGAATGATACGTATCAGCGAACTACTGTCGGTCATATCCCCCCAATGCAGATTCACCAGACGGGTCTTTTGCATATCACGAACCCACTCGTCCAGATAAAGATGTTCGATACGACCGGTATTGAATGAAGAAGAACGGCGCAGAATACCGTGAACCTCATATCCCTTTTCAATCAAAAACTCTGCCAGGAATGAACCGTCCTGACCTGTAATACCTGAAATTAAAGCTACTTTTTTCATTTCGTTTATTGTAAATGGCCTTATGCAAGCCCTCTTGGTTATTTCATATCACATAGCTATCTACTGCTATCTGCCTTTCGGCATGGCAAAGGGCGGAATGACCAAACAGAACGGCAGATGACAGACAGCATACACTCCATGTATGCAGAAATAAAATATATACAAGAAAGAATATTTACTCCGCCGAAAATTCTTTGATGCGCTGTTCCTCGCTCAACCGGCAGATCAGCAATGTGTTATTCTTCTCAGCAACGATATATCCGTCCAGTCCCTGTACCACCACCCTCTTTTCCTGTGTAGTGTGAATCACACAGTTACGGGTTTCATACAACTTTATATTCTCACCTATCTGCGTATTATTATGGGCATCTTTCGGCAAATTCTCGTGCAATGATCCCCAAGTACCCAGATCACTCCACCCAAAGCTGGCAGGAAGGACAAAAATCTCATCCGCCTTCTCCATAATGGCATAATCCACCGAAATGTTCTCGCACAAAGGGAAATTCCGGTCAATCATTTCCTGCTCCTTGTCCGTATAATAATAAGGAAGCAAACGCTCGAACACCTTCGAAATGGCAGGCTGATATACGCGCAGGGCGTTCACCACCGTATTTACATTCCACACAAAAATACCGGCATTCCAGAAGAAATTATTTTTTTGAATATAGCGCCGGGCTGTTTCCAGATCGGGTTTCTCTTTAAAAGAATACACCCGGAATACCTCCTTATTGGCGGTAGAAGGTACACTGAGATCAGCTTCAATGTAACCGTAGCCCGTCTCAGGACGAGTAGGTTTCATGCCCAGGGTAAGGATAGCGTCCGAATCGGCCGTAAAATTCATCGCCGAATTAATCACCCGCTGAAACTCCGCGATATTCATCACAATGTGGTCGCTGGGGGTCACCACCATATTGGCCTTAGGATTACGTGCCTTTATTTTCCAACTGACGTATGCTATACAAGGAGCCGTATTGCGACGGCAAGGCTCACGCAGGATATGATCATCAGCAATATCGGGCAACTGCTCCTTTACAGTATCCGCATACTTCTCTGATGTCACCACCCAAATATTTTCCGGAGGACAGATCCCCTGAAAACGGTCAGCCGTAAGTTGGATCAATGTACGGCCGCAACCCAGTACATCAATAAATTGCTTAGGATAATCAGGAGTACTCATCGGCCAGAAACGGCTTCCAACACCTCCGGCCATTATAACGAGGTGATTATTCTTGATGTTCATATGATTCATTTTTTACGTTGTATGACCGCAAAGATAAGTATTATTTTTTAAAAAAAGTATTGCGTTTTAATTTATATGTCCTATATTTGCATACGACTAACATTTTTTTTGTCATGAAACAACCGACAACTGAAAACTCTGATATAATTAAACTAGTAGCGATATTAGGTGATTTTGCCTTGTTGAACCTTTCTATGATACTTGTGTTTTTTATTCTGAAAGGAATAGATTCACAGGCCATAGCCCATATTTCATTGAAAACCTACCTGCTGACTTCCAACCTGTGCTATATTCCCTGCATATCCATCTTTGGGGTCATACTGCACAACCGCATAGTGCGTCCGGAACAGATTGTAGGCCGCCTGTTAGGAACAATCAGCTTGCATGTAGTCATCTTCCTCACGGTGCTGGCCATTATTAAGGTAGATAACTTCTCACGCATCTATCTGCTTGCTTTCTATCTGTCTTTCATACCTTTAGCTATAGGATGGCGACTGACATTGCGGTTCTTTGTGAAAATGTTCCGCCGCAGTGGCAGGAACCTGCACACCACTGTACTGATAGGCGACGGGGACAATATGGTGGAGCTGTACCATACGTTGAACGATTTGACTTACGGATACAGGGTTTTAGGCATTTTCTATGATGAGAAGGATTCTAATTACCCCGAAGGGATTCCCTTTAAAGGTCCTGTAAACCAATTATTTGAATGGTTATCCCATAACACCGTGCACGAACTGTACTGTGGTCTGCCATCCAGCAGAAAGGATGATATTCTGGCCATCATGAACTATTGCGAGAACAATCTGATCCGCTTCTATAGCGTACCTCATGTACGTAACTATATAAAGCGCCAGTTGCAGTTGGAATTATTGGGTGAAGTTCCTGTCTTATCCATCCGTACCGAGCCGTTGCAGAACCCGGTAAACAGACTGGCAAAACGGTTATTTGATTTGACATTTTCCTCTCTGTTTTTACTTACAATTTTTCCATTTATGTACCTGATTGTAGGTCTTATTATTAAAATTACCTCACCTGGTCCCATATTCTTCAAACAGGAGAGAAACGGGGAAAACGGGAAAATCTTTAAATGCTATAAGTTCCGTTCCATGAAAGTGAACGCATTGTCCGATTCATTGCAGGCTACCAAGAATGATCCCCGCAAGACCAAGTTCGGCAACTTCCTGCGCAAAAGCAATCTGGACGAACTGCCGCAATTCATTAATGTATTCAAAGGAGAGATGTCCATTGTAGGTCCCAGACCCCATATGCTGAAACATACAGAGGAATATTCCCAACTGATTAACAAATACATGATGCGCCACCTTGTCAAACCCGGAATTACCGGATGGGCGCAAGTCACCGGCTACCGGGGAGAAACCAAAGAACTTTCCCAAATGGAAGGCAGGGTAAGAAGAGACTTGTGGTATATTGAGAACTGGACTTTCCTGCTCGACATCCGCATCATGATAAAAACAGTAACCAACATGTTCCGGGGCGAGAAAAACGCCTATTAATCCAAATCGTAGGGACATATAAAAAATAAAAAGATATGAAAGGTATTGTACTAGCCGGAGGTTCGGGCACGCGCCTCTATCCTATTACCAAAGGAGTATCCAAACAGCTGCTGCCTGTCTTCGACAAACCCATGATTTATTATCCTATATCGGTACTTATGCTGGCCGGCATACGGGAAATACTCATTATCTCCACCCCATACGACTTACCGAGCTTCAAAAGACTGTTAGGAGACGGAAGCGATTTCGGAGTACGCTTTGAATATGCGGAACAGCCTTCGCCCGACGGACTGGCTCAGGCTTTCATCATCGGCGAGAAATTCATCGGAAATGATTCCGTCTGCCTTGTACTGGGTGATAACATATTCCACGGCAACGGTCTGTCCGCCATGTTGAGAGAATCCGTACGTGCTGCCGAAGAGGACAAGAAAGCAACGGTATTCGGCTATTGGGTCAGTGACCCCGAAAGATATGGCGTAGCGGAATTTGACAAAGAAGGCAACTGCCTCTCTATTGAAGAAAAACCTGCCCAACCTAAGTCCAACTATGCCGTGGTGGGACTCTATTTCTATCCCAACAAGGTGGTGGAAGTAGCCAAGAATATCAAGCCTTCGGCACGGGGAGAACTGGAAATCACCACCGTAAACCAGCAATTTCTTCAGGACAAGGAATTGAAAGTACAGACATTGGGCAGAGGTTTCGCATGGCTGGATACCGGTACTCACGACTCGCTGGCCGAGGCAAGCACCTACATCGAAGTCATTGAAAAGCGCCAGGGGCTGAAAGTGGCATGCCTTGAGGGCATAGCTTTGAGAAAAGGCTGGATTACTCCGGAAAAGATGCAGGAACTGGCCCAGCCGATGCTTAAAAACCAATACGGACAATATTTACTGAAAGTTATAAAAGAACTGGGATTAGAATAATGGAAGTTATAAAAACAGCAATAGACGGGGTTTTCATTTTGGAACCCCGTATTTTTAATGATGCAAGAGGGTATTTCTTTGAAAGCTTCTCGGGACGTGAATTTGAAGAAAAAGTATGCAGGACTACATTTGTACAGGATAATGAGAGTTTCTCTACTTATGGTGTATTACGCGGCCTGCATTTCCAGAAACCTCCTTTCACACAAAGCAAACTGGTGCGTGTGATCAAGGGAGCGGTACTGGATGTGGCTGTAGATATCCGGAAAGATTCTCCTACTTTCGGAAAGCATGTGGCTGTAGAATTGACCGGAGAGAATCACCGGCAGTTTTTTATCCCCCGCGGATTCGCACACGGCTTTGCGGTACTAAGTGACGAGGTGTTGTTCCAATACAAGTGTGACCATTATTATGCTCCGCAAAGCGAAGGAGGAATCGCATGGGACGACCCCGATCTAGGCATAGACTGGCGACTTCCGGCCGACAAGGTTATTTTGTCCGACAAGGACAAGAAACATCCGAGATTGAAAGACTATCAAACGGATTTCGACTTTAATCAAAGTTTATATTAAAGGCTGTTTTGATTCTGCGTTTGTCCGGTTTTCGCCAGTGAAATTAAAGAAACCGAAAACTGCACACCGGACTATCGTAACGTTCAGGGCAACATTTCCGAAGATTGAACCTAAAAACAGGGTGCACCTCCTACGAAAGAGATGCACCCTGTTTTTATAGGTCAATATCTTTATATCACTTCTTCTCCATCCCCTCCTGAGGAGCATTAAGTCCTGCCTTCAGATTTTCAAAGAATTCACGTCCGAACAAGATCCATGCGGAAGCGCCCGCCACTGCCAGGAAAATAAATCCGACAAGAATCACCTTCTTGCTGGTTCCCGAAGGCAGCAACGGCACACTGGCAGGTTCCACAACGGCAAATACAGGTTTGGCCTCCTGTACTTTGGCCCGTGCCACCTGCAATTGGGTAGCCACCTGGCTATACACCTGATATGCCAGATTCATATCATTCTGCAACCGTTCTCTCTCCGTCAAAGCACTTTGAAGGACAACCCCCTTGTTGGCATCCATGTAATTGGCATAATTCTGCTGGGCTACATAATACTCCTGCTGGCGTTCCTTATACAATTGTTCCAGATAAGCACAATCCTGCTGGGCTTTGGAGACCCTGTACGCTGTGATATACTCCTGAAGCTTCACCACTACCGTGTCTGTAATGGCGGCCGTAACCATCGGGTCCTGCAAAGTCACCGTCACTGTGGTGATGCCGGTTTTCTTATCCACATCAGCAGTAATCGCCTTACGCATGGCTTCCACTTTCTTCGCCTGATCTTCTGTCAGGTGGAAAGGATCCAGCCTGTTCCCTTCTTCCTCTTCCTTATCGGAGAAGAGAGATTTCACCCCGCCTATAGCCGCCCCGGGCAATCCCATAATAGCACCCCACCACGGAGCTTTCTGCTCATCGAGATAAGCTACAAAAGTAGTATCCACCTCACCGTCCAACGTGGTGACATGTGCATTAAACAGTTCCAGAATGAAAGGAGTAGACGCTACTATATCCGGGAAAAGAGATACGTTCAACGCATCCGCCTCACTGCCCAGACTCATGCCTCCGATCCCCAGCATGGCAGCCATTCCCGACAGGCTCCCCCCTCCGCTTTTACCGGATTCGGGAGACAATGTCACTTCCACCGTATATTGCTTGGGAATACTCAGAGCGATAATCACCCCTACAATAGCACCTATTCCTGCAACCTTCAGCAGCATCTTTCGGGCAGCCCACAACTTACGGACATACTCCATCAAATCAATTTCCAACTCCTCGTCTTCCCGTGGTCTTTCCGTATTATTCGTATAATTCTTATCTTCCGCCATACTGTTTCTATTTTAAGATATTAGCAATAGATGCAATCATAGTAGCCAACGACGCACTGGTGGTTGCTATGGACAAAGTGTTCTGCAAAGTCCAGTTGCTCTTTTCCTTCACCGGAACAATCACCTCACAGCCCGGCTGGATCAGCTCACGGCTACCCTTCTTCGCTCTCTTCACCTGACCGTTCATATATACAATATACGCCTTGCTCTTCTTCGCACGGAAACCGTAACCTCCGGCCTGCTCTATATAATATTTCAACGTCTTGCCATCTTCAAATGAAACGGTATTGGGATACATCACAGCCCCGCTGATACGTACCGTGTTGTTGTATTCGGGAATTTCAATCACATCCCCCTCACGCAATACAATATCCGCACTGGAGCCGGGTTTAAGCATCGCTTTTTCCAAATCGATACCCACATAATAGATATCTCCCAAATCCAGCCGGTTGACATCAATGGAGTCCTTTCCAGTCTTGGCCATATCCAGAACCGTTTCCATACGTTTGCGTTCATCGGCATTGATACGACGGCTTAAACGGGCCCCTTTGATATAAGCAAACGGAGTCACTCCACCTGCCTTCTTGATCAAATCGGAAAGACGTTCGCTCTTCTCTGTCAGCGCATAATCACCTTCATACAAAACCTCACCGGTCACCTGCACATTCACCTGTTCCTGATAAGCAGGGCTCTTACGCACATATACCTGATCGTATGGCTGCAACACAAAACCCGGTTCTCCGTCTATCACAAAACCGTCTTTCAGAGAAAACGAGTACATTTGTCCTATGGTGGAAACCGCTTCCGTACCTTTGCTATCCTTGATACGGCGGGAAACATCCACACGGACGGTAGAAGCCGATTCCATCAATCCGCCAGCCTGGATTATAATATCCTCCAAAGTCGTATTGTCGGCAAAAGCGAACTCACCCGGACGGGCAACCTCACCATACACCATGATGCTTCCCACATCCTCCAAGTCATGAATACTGGGAATATAAAGCACATCATTACGCTGCAAAGGTACATCGGGTGCAGTACCGTCCATGATGCCTTTTATATCTACTTGAATAACCTCTTTCTTCAGATTCTCGCGCTCGCGATGCAACACCGCACGTCCTGTAAAGGCATCACCCATAAGGCCTTCAGCCTTTTCCACCAGTTGGCGGACTGTATTCAAGGTTCCTCCGAACTGATAAATGCCCGGACGATAGACAGCCCCTTTGATTTCAAGCTTGTTCTCAAAACGGTCCAGAATAGCTTCAGCAGTCAGCGCATCACCATCTTTTACCTGGAATACGGAATAATCAATATCATCAATCGTATAAATCTGATACTCCTTTCCGTTTTGACGAATCATGCGGAGAGAACGGGTATAGGCATCCCCCGAAAATCCACCGGCATACTTCAACAACGTGGCAACACTTTCGTTGTTTTTCATCTCGTATTTCATGGGGCGTTTCACATTACCCTCTATGCTAACCAACGCCTCGTATGGAGGAACGATGATCACATCGCCTTCCTGCAAGCGGATATCATCATTGATTTTACCTTTCATAATAAAATCGTACACATCTACGGTAGCGATTTTCTGTCCTCCGCGCACTACTTGTATATTGCGCAAGCTACCGATATCGCTCACGCCACCGGCACGGTACAGTGCATGAAACACGGTAGAGAAAGAAGACAATGCATAAGTTCCCGGTTGGAACACTTCCCCCATCACGTTCACCTGGATCGTCCGGCTGTTTCCCAAAGTAACCTTGATTTGTGAGGACGGGTTCTGTTCATTATCAAGCCCTGCATAAATCTTATTCAGTTCTTTACGCAAATATTGGTTGGCTTCGGCAATAGTCATGCCGTTCAGATAAATCAATCCCAAATCGGGGATCGTGATAGATCCGTCCGGAGATACATTATCGCGGATGGTGGCCTGGTTTGTACCCCAGATATCAATGATTACCTCATCACCCGGCCCCAGACGGTAATTAGGAGGAGTAGCCAGATTCACACTCGGCTCGAATGTAAGGTTTCTGGTTTCAAAAATGTCCCGTCCGTACACCTTATCCTTCTGCATTTCTTCCATATCGCCCATGCCCATCCCCTCGTAATAGCGATTGGCAGAAACACTGTCCGACGAGTTCTTCCCTACCACTCTGTCCGCTGCCGGACGTTGGTTGAAAGTAAAATTCTCTGTTACATAGATATCTTCCTGCGTCTTTGTCTTTTCACGCAAACGGTTCCGATTTTGCATCGTTGCATTTGCATCTTTATCAGCAGACCCATTTTGCTGTTCATAAAGTTTCTTTACACGCTTAGCCTGTTCTTGTGTCACTCCTCTACGGGCTAACTCTGTAGCAATCTGACGTTGGTCTTTTCCTTGTTGCATGCCCGTCTTCACATATTCCAACACCTGTTGGTCACTCATAGATTGCTGTGCAAGCACAGAACCCGAGAGGGCAAAAACTAAGACCAGTACGGATAATAGTTTTTTTATCATATAAATTCAATAAACTTAGTAATTTAGCAGCCGCAAAGGTAGATATTATTTTCGATATAGGCGAGTATTATTTCATAAATATCCCTCTAACAAATATAAAAACGGCTGCCACCTGACGGTGTACAGCCGTTTATTCTTTAATAATCCGTTAGCAGAATTCATTCAGACTTCATTGCACAGCCCTCCATATTTAAAAAAGGTCTGCAAGGGTAAAACTTGTGCAATACCATTCCGGCCGGATCAGCAATACATATTTACGATGGCTTCGTACAATTCCTGTTTACCGCTTACTTGCTTGGGCTCACCATTCTGCTTAGCATAAGCCACTACGTCTTCCAGTGTCAGCTTGCCTTCTTCAAATTCCTTGCCTTTGCCACTGTCGAATGAAGCATAGCGGTCTGACAACATCTTGCAGTAAGGAGATTCATTAAGCAAAGCAGCAGCACTTTCCAATGCACGCGCCATAGCGTCCATACCTGCAATATGGGCGATAAAGATATCTTCCAGATCAGTAGAGTTACGACGTGTCTTGGCATCAAAGTTGGTACCGCCATTACCCAAGCCGCCGTTGCGGATAATCTGCATCATGGCCTGGGTCAGTTCGTAATTGTCGATAGGGAACTGGTCTGTATCCCATCCGTTCTGATAATCGCCACGGTTAGCGTCAATAGATCCCAACATTCCGTTATCTACCGCAACAGCCAGTTCATGTTCAAATGTATGACCAGCCAACGTAGCATGATTCACTTCAATGTTCACCTTGAAATCCTTGTCCAGTCCGTGAGTTTTCAAGAACCCTACCACAGTTTCGGTATCCACATCATATTGATGCTTAGTCGGCTCCATCGGTTTGGGTTCAATCAGGAAAGTACCTGTAAACCCTTTGCTCCGGGCATAATCGCGGGCGATGGTCAACATCTGAGCCAGATGTTCTTTCTCACGCTTCTGATCTGTATTCAATAAAGACATATACCCTTCACGTCCACCCCAGAATACGTAATTGGAGCCACCCAGTTCGATGGTAGCGTCAATAGCGTTCTTTATCTGGACAGCAGCGCGGGCAACCACATCAAATTCGGGGTTTGTAGCAGCCCCGTTCATATAGCGTGCATGACCAAAAACATTTGCCGTACCCCATAACAATTTGATTCCGGTTTCAGCCTGTTTCTGTTTGGCATAAGCAACTATCTCTTTCAGATTCGCTTCATATTCCTCGATTGTATCGGCTTCCTCACACAAGTCCACATCATGGAAACAATAATATTCGATTCCCATTTTCTGCATGAATTCAAAGCCGGCATCCATCTTATTCTTGGCAGCCTGCACCTTATCGGCATCGCCGTTCCAAGGGAATTTCTTTGTTCCGCCGCCAAACTGGTCACCGCCCTCGGCACACAACGTATGCCACCATGCCATAGCAAACTTCAACCAGTCTTTCATCTTCTTTCCGTTAATTACCTTTTCAGCATCATAATAACGGAACGCCATCGGGTTCTTACTTTCCTTACCTTCAAATTTAATCTTTCCTATACCGGGAAAATACTCTTTTGTAGCCATAATTCTTTACTTATTTTAATAACTTGTTCTAATTTATCTACTATCTTTTTCCAACACGCAGGCGGATAGCCATTTCTTTATCCGAAGGTCCTTAAAAGGCAGCCATCGCTCTCTCCAGATTGGATTTCCAGCGGGCATACGCATCATCGTAAGCAGTACGCTGTGCCACATCAGGCTCTATCACCTCCAGTTTTTCCAATGTGGCAAATGCCTCGTTGTTATCTTTATAAACACCCGCGCCTATGCCGGCCCCCTTGGCGGCGCCCACCGATCCATCCGTGTCATACAGTTCGATTACAGCCCCTGTCACTCCCGCCAATGTTTCGCGGAAGATAGGACTGAGAAACATATTGGCATGTCCGGCATGAATCTTCTGTACAGGGATACCCATCTGCTCCATGATATCAATGCCGTATTTAAACGAGAACACGATCCCTTCCTGTGCGGCACGAACAATATGCTGCTTTCCATGCAGGTTAAAATTAACTCCACATATAGAGCATCCTGTCTCTTTATTTTCCAGCATACGCTCCGCCCCGTTGCCAAAAGGAAGAATACTTACTCCGGCACTGCCGACAGGAGCCTGTGCCGCCAGCCTGTTCATATCACTGTAAGAAATACCTTCGGGAGCCACATTACGTTTCACCCACGAATTCAATATACCGGTACCATTGATACACAACAACACTCCCAGACGGGTCTGCTCGGCAGTATGATTTACATGGGCAAAAGTATTCACCCGGGATTTCGGATCATAATTCACCTCACCGTTCACGCCATATACCACTCCCGATGTTCCTGCCGTAGAAGCAATCTCTCCCGGATTGAACACATTGAGCGACAAAGCATTATTAGGCTGGTCTCCGGCGCGATAGGTTACAGGAATTCCCTCTTTCAGGCCCAATTCTTTGGCAGCCCATGCATTTACACGTCCCTGCTCGCCAAAAGTCGGTTTGATATCAGCTATCAGCGAACGGTCGAATCCATAATAATCCATCAGGAAGCCCGCGACATCATTTGCCTGAAAATCCCAGAACATCCCTTCGGACAAACCGGACACCGTGGTACAAATATCCCCCGTCAGTTTCATAGCGATATAATCGCCGGGCAGCATTATTTTATAAATACGTTCGTACACAGCAGGCTCATTCTCTTTAATCCATGCCAGTTTGGAAGCGGTAAAATTCCCCGGAGAGTTCAGCAGATGAGAAAGACATTGCGTTTCCCCCAATGCCTCAAACGCTTTCTGCCCGTATGGAACCGCCCGTGAGTCACACCATATAATAGCCGGACGTAATACATTTTGCCCTTTATCCACACAAACCAGTCCGTGCATCTGATAAGAGATACCGATAGCGGCAATTCCATCCGGACCGATCCCACTCCCAGCCATGACAGCCTGAGTTGACAATTTCAGATTTTCCCACCAATTTTGCGGATCCTGCTCAGCCCATCCGGGGCGGGCAGCCATAATAGCAGCCTCTGTTTTAGGGAAGAATGCAGAAGAAACACACTTTCCGGTCTCTGCATTTACCAAACTCGCCTTTACCGACGAACTGCCAATATCATAACCTAATAGGTACATTTAATTGAAAATTAAGAATTTTAAAATAATAGTCTCTGTCCCGATGCTTATCAGCATTATCCTTCCAAGGAAAGGCCGGTGAAGAATCCCAAAACATATACCGATTCCCCGAAACGACCAGGCGGAGTATTCTCACAGCAATCACAACAAGGCTAAAGTTATCTGTCTGTTATCACTTCGTTCCCGACTTATTATATATTGAACGGTCGAACTTATAGAAGCGTGCCGCCCTGTGGCATACACCTACCTGTTTTTCTTCCAAAGGTACTACATATGGCATCAACGCTATCTTCTTATGGAAGTTCCTTACGTCAAACACCTTATCATAAATCAACTGATAGACAGTCCGCAACTGGGCCGCCGTAAACTTCCGGGGAAGCAAGTCGAACATTGCGGAAGGAGCATATTCCACATAATGGCGTATATGCACCAATGCATCCTGCAAAATCTGGAAATGGTCGAACGCCAGGCTTTTCACCTCCGTCACAGGTGTCCAGCAAGCATCGTATTTATCAGACAGCTGTTCGAACCGTCTGTCAATCTTCACCAGTGTCAGGTAAGCGATAGTCACAATGCGGTCTATTTTCTTCTCGTCCAAACGATGAAAACGTTCCAGCCACAGCACATCCTTAGGATTACGGGTACGGTCTTTCGATCCATACGCCTTAAACTGGGTAAGCTTCACATTCTTCAGACCCGTCAACTCATTCAACACCCGCTTGGCCGCCTCATCCAGATCCTCATCGTCATAGATAAGGCTGCCCGGCAACTTCATGTTATTATATCCGTCCTCGGACTGTTTCCCCACCTGCCTTACCAACAGGACACGGAACTGCTCTCCATCAAACCCAATCAGCACACAGTCCACAGATACATGTAAATTAATCGTCTGGTTTATTTCCGACATAGTAATATGGCTTTTATCATTTCCGGCAGCAAAGATAAATACTATTTTTCAAATTACGCAAAACAATATATTTATTTTTATTATGTTCCAAAACACTATTTTTCAATATAATAAATATCATCTATCATACAATATCACATCTTAATCTTATCATATACACTACAATATATAATGTACAGGAGTTGTCCCGTCTTCTTTTTTCCCTTTTTCCAAAGGGCTTTTATTCCATTCAATCCCCTATTTCAGACACTTGGTTAAGGAAAAGCAATCTTTACGCCAAAAAATTAATAGAATAAAGTTGTTTATTCACAATAATTTTCTTTACTTTTGCCCATTAAAATCTAAAGATTACTCTATGAGAAAGAAAATTTTGGTCTTGGACGACAAAATAGCAATTGCAAAAGTCCTTTCAATCTATCTGGCCAGTGATTATGATTGTATTTGGTTACCGAATGGCATCGAAGGGGTAAAATGGCTTCAGGAAGGTAACATACCAGATTTGATTATATCAGATATCCGTATGCCCGAAATGCGTGGAGACGAGTTTCTGGAATGGATAAAATCCAATCAGTTATTCAAACACATTCCGGTGGTTATGCTAAGCAGCGAAGACAGTACCACAGAACGCATCCGCCTGTTACAAGAAGGCGCGGAAGACTATATTGTCAAACCTTTCAATCCCATGGAGTTAAAAGTAAGAATTAAGAAAATCATTGAGTAAATCAGCATGACCTTTCTGCTTTATATAGGAAAGAACAAGGATTTTTTGCGCAAATTCAGCAAGCTCGAAAATGTCCAGATGATTTATGCCCAAAACTACCAGGATGCCATTACAATTTGTATCAGACTGAAAGTACGTGAGAACATCATTGTCCTTCACGAACAAGGGGAGATGAACGGAGATATTGAACAGATCGGTGCTTTCAGGAAAAAGTTCTATCAGGCATATGTCGTACTCATTACGGACAGGCTGACTCCCGAAGCCAGCAAAGTCTATCTGAACAGCGGAATAAACGATACCGTCAGTTTGAACATCACCACCGCCCGGTTAAGGCAGAAAATAGACATCATCAATAAACGGCAGGAACTGCTATATGCACATAACCGGAAGAAAAAAGACGTGAGGCATTTTATCCTTCCCCAATGGAAGCGCTGCTTCGATATCCTTTTCTCCGGTGCAGCGTTAGTCTTCCTGTCCCCAGTCTTTCTGCTGATTGCCATAGCCATACGTATGGAAAGCAAAGGACCTGTTATTTACAAATCCAAACGGGTAGGAACGAATTATACCATTTTTAATTTCCTGAAATTCCGTTCCATGTATACGGACGCCGATAAAAAGCTGAAAGACCTTGCCGGTCAGAACCAGTACCAGCCGGAAGGCACTCCGGAGATTGCCAAAGATTTCTCGATGGAAGAATTAGGAGGACTGATGTTTGGAGATGACGGTGTTATAGATAATGGCGGAATGCTGGTTTCCGATGACTTCATCATTCCGGAAGAAGAGTTTATTTCCAGACAAAACGCACTGGATGAAAGTCCTTTCATAAAAATAGAAAAAGACCCGCGGGTTACCAAGGTAGGACGCGTTTTACGAAAATACAGTCTGGATGAGTTACCTCAACTGGTCAACATCTTGAAAGGCGACATGTCTGTGGTGGGGAACCGTCCTCTTCCACTCTATGAAGCCGAACGCCTGACAAACGATGAAAGTATCGAACGCTTCATGGCGCCTGCCGGGCTGACCGGCTTGTGGCAGGTGGAAAAACGGGGGGATGCCGGAAAATTATCCGCTAAAGAACGCAAAGAATTAGATTTGAAATACGGTAGAGAATTCTCCTTTTTCCTGGATATGAAAATCCTGTTCAAGACTTTGACAGCTTTTGTCCAAAAAGGAGATGTTTAAATAATTTGTTTTAGGAATAAAAAGGGGATTTATTATATGGGTAAAGTATGTCTTTTTGTCATCTGTATGTATTGTTCTATCCACCATTTAAGCGCACAACAGGAAGAGCAGCAAACACAACCGGTACAACAACCTCTTGTGACACAGGATGATATATTGGGGAATATGAATGTGGATTATGCAAAGATAAAGCTGCCTCCGTTAAGTGTCCTTTATGAGAATGCACGCAGCACTCCAAGCTTACAGATTTTAGAGAAGGAGAAACAGTTACAGAAAAAGCTACTATCGAAAGAGAAAAGGAACTGGCTGGGGTTTATCCATGCCGGCGGAAGTGCTTCTTACGGTATAGCAGACAATGTGGCCAGCAATACGGATGTCAACACCCCACTTATTTACAGGTATGTAGGTACAGAACAGACTTCGTGGAATGTGGGAGGCGGCATCAGTATTCCTTTTGAAAAGCTGTTCGACCTCCGGGGAGGAATCAAGCGCCAGCGAATCCAGGTGGATATTGCCGAGTTAAGAAAACAGGAAGCATACGAAACCCTTAAAATACAAATAGCTCATTTATATGTCCAGATTTTATCCAATATAGAAACATTGCAAAGATCAGCTGAAAATATAGCTTTATATAAAGGTGCATCGGCTGTTGCAGAACAGGAATATAGAAACAGACGTACCTCTATTCATGATGTGGCCAAGACTAAAGAACAGGAATTTGCCGCTAATCAAGACTTTGCCTTACTACGCTCTACTATTAACGACCAGCTGCTGACCCTTGAAATAATCTCCCACACCCCCATCCTGACCATACAAGGAGAAAAGGACGTTCAAGAAACAACGATACAGGAACAGGAAGAAAACAAGAGGCAAAGTAAGAAAAAAGACAAAAAGGAATAAGAAGCATGGAATTATTTAAATACATAGTCAAGTTTATCTACCGTATCCGTTGGTGGATGGTTATATTTCCATGTATAGCCGGTATCATAGCATGGTTTCTTACCAGAAATCTGGAAAAAACGTATGATGTGAAAACCACCATCTTTACAGGAATCATCTCCGGATACAACGTAGATGCCACCGATACCCGAAACGCCACCGTGCACATGAGTAATTTAATGAATATCATTACAACGGAACGCACACTGAAAATAGTATCTCTGAAACTGCTTGCCCGCTGTCTGGTCTATGGAGATGCCGAAAGAAACACCAGTTATATTTCAGCCATACACTACCAGCAGCTGGTTTCCGGTATTCCACGAGAGTTACAGGCATTGATAGACAAGCAAAACGAAGAGAAGACCTATCATAATCTGGTAGCTTTTGAACGCCCGTCCATCAATAATTTCATCTACCAACTACTCAATTATACCCACCCTTATTTCAGCGTACCTCTACTCTCACAACATATAAAAGTAGCCAGGTTGGGAAACAGTGATATGATCGAGATTGCTTATAGTGCCAACGATCCGGGAATAGCTTATAACACACTTGAGATTCTGAATGAAGAGTTTGTCAAACAATACCATGAACTACGCTATGGAGAAACAAACAATGTGATCAAGTTCTTTCAAGAAGAACTGGCCAGATTGGGCAAAATGCTGACTGCCGCCGAGGATTCTTTAATCGAGTACAATATAGAAAACCGCATCATCAACTATGGAGAACAAACCAAACAGGTGGCAAGCATGGACGCTACGTACCGGATGATGGACAATGATTTGCTTGTCAATTATTCCACCAGTAAGGCGTTGATCGATTTCTATGAATATAAATTAGGTGATGTAGCCAAATTGATCCGTACCAACAATGAGTTTATGGACAAACTTCATCAAATGTCCCAATTGAACACCCAGATCTCGACCATGGAAATCACTCCGGACGAAAAGAACCGGAAAAAGCTGGAAGAACAAAAAAACATGTTAAGTAGTGCCGAACAAAACATCAACAATCTTGCCCTGAAATTAAGTGCCGAAGCCGCAAGTACAAACAATGTATCTTATGAGACACTCATCAGCCAATGGCTTGACCAAGTAGTTCTTGCCGAAAAGACTAAAGCCCAAATGGAAGCACGAGATATAATGAGAGAGAATTTAAATAAAGATTTCCTTTATTTCTCCCCCATCGGCGCTACCCTGGGCCGGAAAGAAAGGCATATCGGCTTTGTGGAAAGCAACTATATGTCTACCATGGGAGCCTTGAATGCAGCCATCTTGCGACAAAAGAACCTGGAAATGACCTCAGCTTCATTAAAAATCATGAATCCGCCCCTGTTTCCACTGACCTCCTCCCCCACCAATGCACGCATGATTATACTTGCATCCATACTGGGGACTTTACTTTTCATCATTGGCTATTTTCTGATTATAGAAATACTGGACCGTACCCTCAGAGACAAAATACGTGCAGAACGAATCACCGGAGGAACAGTTATCGGCGCATATCCTAGAGAAAGCAAGTTAAGATACAGACGTTATAATAAAGCCATAAACAAGATGGCCGTCAGGCAACTCAGCACCGCTTTACTGCCTCATCTAAATACACAGGAACAGCGGGTCATCAATCTGTTAAGTACAGAAGAGAAAGACGGAAAGACCCATGTCGCCCGCCTGATAGAGGAATATTGGAGCAGCATCGGCCTAAACGTCCGCCGCATTACATACGATGAAGATTTTCTAAGCGAAGACAGCCAATATGTACAGGCAAACAATTTGAAAGAACTATGTCCCGATCTGGAAAAGGATGAAATACTTCTAATCGAACACCCGGTCCTGAAAAGCAATCCTCTGCCTCCGACTTTGTTAAATGAAGCATCCATCAATCTGCTGGTTGTCCGTGCCAACCGTACTTGGAAAAATACGGATCAGGCACTGTATGAGCATTTGTTACAAGTTAAACAAAAAGAAGTACCCCTCCTTTTCTATCTGACACAAGCAGACAGAAATACAGTGGAAGACTTTACAGGACAATTACCTCCTTACACGAACTTTAAGAATATGGAATACAGGCTGTTCCAACTCGGACTGACCGCCATTGAATACAAAGGAAAATAGATAATGATAGCAAAAGAAATAAATATAACCCATACAGGTCTAATTCTGGCCAGCTTCATTATCGGACTGTGCTTATGCCTATGGACAGCCCTCAACATGAAGCCCTCCATAGGAGTTGCAATAGGGTTCATACCTTTTGCCACGCTTTTTATCTTCATATGCATAAACAGACCCGTCATTCTGCTGGCCATCACCTTTATGCTGAATTACCTGATAATGGGAATTAACAGATATCATTCCATCCCTATTGCCATTACCAATATCTTTGATTTGCTCTACGGCATCATGTTGGCCCTTATTCTTCTGAAACAGTTGCAAAGCAATCATCATTTCAGGAAAATACTAAACGTCTATACCTGCATCACATTGGTCTGGCTGCTATATTGTATCATCAACATAGGTAATGGTATAACCGGTGAATTTTACATGGAAGCATGGCTTCGTATTTTAAGACCCTGGGCCTTATACCCTATTCTGACCTGTATTATTCTATCCATACACTGCAATCGCTACACTTTTATCCATTACTTTTTAATACTATGGGGTATCATGACCCTACTGGCTGCCGCAAAAGGATATTGGCAAAAGAACAAAGGTTTTGACAGTACCGAGCTAAGCTGGTTGTGGGCCTACGGAGCACGTACCCATTTTATCCATTCCGGCATCCGCTATTTCTCATTTTTCACTGACGCGGGTCTTTTCGGTGCCAGCATGGGATTATCCTGCACTGTTTTCACGCTTACTTTTTTCTATACAAAGAACCTATTTCTCAGACTCTTCTATTTAATAGTGGGTATGGCAGGATTTTATGGTCTGTTAATATCGGGAACCCGATCGGCCATAGCTGTACCCATTGCAGGGCTGGGGCTCTTTCTGTTCCTGTCTAAAAGTTGGAAAATAGGCATCATCTCCTTTATCCTGCTTGCCGGAGGGATAGGAATGCTGAAATACACCAAGATCGGAGAGAACAATAAGTTGATCCGTCGTATGCGTACTGTCTTTGACACAGAGGATCAATCGATGATGGCTCGTTTCGAGAACCAGAAAGCACTGAATGCCTACATGGATGAAATGCCCTTCGGCATAGGCATGGGAGCCATAGACGGGGTAGTTCCTCCCCATAACAAATATTATTTCGTTTCCATCTGTCCTTCAGACTCCAGTCTGGTAGATGTATGGAAACAGATGGGAATAGTGGGACTGTGTGTGTTTTTGGGTATGCATGCCATTCTATTTCTATCGGGCTCCTACATCCTTTTATTCAAAATCCGAAATCCGGAAATCCGGGGACCGCTGACAGGTATGTTATGCGGTTGTGCAGGCATACTGGTAGCTTCTTACGCCAATATGGTTTATTTCCAGTTTCCTAACGGAATCTTGATTTATTCTTGTTTCACCTTTGTTTTTTTAGGACCTTATTTAGATAAACAATACTCAGAAATACATGGACTACCGACAGCCTGACCTATCCGTCATCACCGTGAACTATAACGGTTTTCACGACACCTGCGAATTCATTGACTCGTGGGCAGCCACTGTATTCTCTGTCAGTTATGAAATGATAGTCATTGACAATGGTTCCACTGCCAATGAAGCCGCCTTGCTACAAAAAACATATCCTTTTATCCAAGCCGTACGCAGTGAGCGGAACTTAGGATTCGCCGGAGGTAACAATCTGGGTATAAACCTTGCAAAAGGAAAATACCTGTTCTTGCTGAACAATGATGTTTGTATGGTCAAAGATGCCATACCCTTGTTGATAAAACGCCTTCTGTCCTCCGACAAGATAGCAGGTGTCTCCCCGTTAATCCGTGATTATGCAGAACCGCACGCCATACAATTTGCAGGATACACCCAACTTTCGCCCATTACCTTAAGAAACAGAGCCATAGGCAAAGGGAAAATAAATAAAGACCACTACCCCGCCCAAAAAACGCCTTATCTGCATGGTGCCGCCATGTTACTGAAAAAAACAATAATAGACAAGCTTAGCCTGATGCCCGAAGAATATTTTCTATATTATGAGGAACTGGACTGGTGCACCTATATCAATAGGGAAGGCTACGAACTATGGTACGATCCCGCTTGCGAAATATGGCACAAGGACAGCAACTCCACCGGAAAAGAAAGTCCGTTGAAATACTATTACCTGAGCAGAAACAGATTATTATATGCCTACCGCAATCTCTTTGACTGGAAACTTCCGGTTTCCATCTTATACCAGACAATGATTGTATGTCCCAAAAACATACTGACCGCCTTGGGAAAAGGAAAGAAAGCCATAGCCAAAGCACATTGGGAGGGAACAAAAGCATTTTTCAAACTTAGAAACAAAGACAAACAGCCATGATATTTCTAGCATACATAGAACTACTACTTTTCGCGATATGTGCCTTTACTGTTTTTTACCTGCTGGTGTACGCCATAGCGGCAACAGGCAACCGCACCGACAAATATTCCGAATCAAGAGTAAAACACCGTTTCGCCATTCTGATACCGGCCTATCAGGACGATGACTACATACCCTATACCGTCAAATCATTTCTGCAACAAGAATATCCTATAGACTGCTATGACATTATCGTCATTTCAGACCACCTGAAGCCGGAAACAAACAGACAGCTGGCACAATATCCCATCACCCTGTTGCAAGCCAGATTCAAGAAAAGTTCAAAAATGAAATCTGTCAAAGCTGCCATGTCACAATTACAAGAAGGACAATACGATATCGTTTTAATCATGAATGCGGACAATGTAGTGGACACCAACTTTCTTGAAGTTGTCAACAATACGTATGCCAGCGGCTCCAATGCCATCCAAACCCATCGCATCTATCAGGAAAGACCCAGCAATGTCAGCATATTGAATGCCATCACCGACGAGATAAACAATTCCATTCTTCGTGCGGGGCATGTCAATTTGGGACTTTCAGCTTCGCTGAACGGCTCCGGAACCGCAATAGACTTCACTTGGTTCAAAGAAAACATCCGTCATTTAAAAGACGATGACGATGAAAAAGTCATCGAATCCCTGCTGCTCCGCGAACGGATATATGTGGAATATTTAAATAATACCCATGTATATGCCTTGAAGAATAGTGGAAAGAAAAAATTCTATACCCAACATAGCACTTGGATTAAAACCCAATATTATTCCCTGTTCACCAATATCGGTAATCTGCCCGGCGCCATTTTAAGTGGAAAATTTGATTATGCCGACCGTATTCTGCAATGGTTCATTTTCCCTCGCACCATCCTGCTAGGTATCCTCCTCCTGTTCAGTTTCCTGTCCGTATACTTCCACTGGAGCGCCTGCCTAAAATGGTGGGGATTATTACTCACTTTCTTATTGACTATGGCAATAGCCACTCCAAACTACTTGGTGGACAGCAAATTCAACAAAGCCATGAAAGCTATCCCCTTTCTGGCGGCAGGCATGATATTCAATATGCTTTTAAGAAAGAAAAAATAAAAGCCCCATGCTATCGGAAATTATACATATCATGGAATATACGCTATATATCTACCTTTCCGTCAGTGTGGGGTATATAGTCCTGTTTTCTGCCGCCTCTCATTTCTTCAAACAAAAGAAATATCCCGCGACTACTGTCCGGCAACGTTTTATCATCCTTGTTCCCGCCTATAAAGAGGATGCGGTCATTCACGCCTGCGTCACTTCCGTTCTGCGCCAAACTTATCCGGCAGAGCTTTACGACCTGATAGTCATATCCGACCACATGCGTCCCGAAACCAATGCCTCACTGCGCAAAGAACGCATCGGCTTGATAGAACTGCATGAAAAGGAAAGTTCCAAGGCAAAAGCCCTGCGCATTGCAGCAGAGACCATCACAGACCAGCCATACGATTATGTCCTCATACTGGATGCCGATAATCTGATCTCACCCTGTTATCTTCAAGAACTGAATAAGGCAGTTTCACAGGGTATAAAAGCCATACAGACACACCGCAAAGCCAAAAATATGAATACAGACATAGCCCTATTGGATGCCGCCATCGAAGAGATGAACAATTCCATCTTCCGCAAGGGACACATCCGGCTGGGATTTTCATCTGCCCTTACCGGCTCCGGAATGGCTTTCGATTTCCGATGGTTTGTCCGGAACATCATCCATACCCATAGTACGGGCGAAGACAAAGAACTGGAAGAACTCCTGCTCCGTCAAGGCATTCACATTGAATATATAGACACCCTAGAAACATTGGACGAAAAAGTCCGGCAACCGGATGCCTTGCGTAACCAGCGCCGCCGCTGGATAGCCACCCAGCTTTTCCTTGCATTAAAAATGGGACGTAACCTCCCCACAGCCTTACTGAACGGAAACGGAGATTATCTGCTGAAAACCCTCCAAGCCTTTATCGCCCCCCGCAGCATTCTGTTGGCGCTCATCGGATTCTTTTCATGTGTTCTCTGCATTTTCTCTCCGGCTTCTTCCATAAAGTGGTGGATTTTGCTTATCTTGCTGAACGGTGCGTTATACCTGGCCATTCCGTCCAATATGAGATATAAATACATGAGCAGAATCCTCAGGCAGACACCTTATTTTGTAATCATTATGCTTCTCAACTTGTTTCACTTGAAAGGAATGGCACAGAAGTTCAACCATACACAGCATGGATAGAATTATGAATATAAAAGAGTACTTACAGCAACACCCGCAATGGAAAAAACGGATACACGGTTTCATCATGCATCCGGTAAAGACACGCCCCTATTGGTGGATACGCGTATGGCAGCCTTTCTACATAAAAAAAGGCCGGGGCTCAGTCATTTATTCCAGTGTACGGAAAGACCTTCCACCGTTCCACCTGTTCCAGATGGGAAAATATTCGGTAGTGGAAGATTTCTCCTGCTTGAACAATGCCGTAGGCGACATCGTAATCGGTGATTATTGCCGGATAGGACTCGGCAATACGGTCATCGGTCCCATCCGGATAGACAACGGGGTCAATATTTCACAAAACGTAGTCCTGATAGGATTAGATCACAATTACCAGGATATCACTCAAGGCATCATCGAACAAGGTATCACCACTTCTCCTATCCACATCGGAGAACATACCATCATAGGAGCCAACGTGATTGTACTGCCCGGAATCACCATCGGCAAACATTGTTTTATCGGTGCCGGGTGTGTGGTTACCCAAAACATACCCGACTATTGTGTCACGGTAGGAAATCCCGCACGCATTATCAAACGCTATAACCCTCAATCACAAACATGGGAAAAAATATAAAAATATTAGTATGTGCCCATAAGGACAGCCGGCTACCACAGCATGAGTACTTCTGTCCCATACAGGTGGGGGCCTCCCTAACCAGTGCCCGATTCTTCCCTGTACTAGATAACACAGGAGATAATATATCCGACAGGAATCCTCACTTTTGTGAACTAACCGCCCATTATTGGGCTTGGAAAAATCTAAAGTGTGACATTATAGGGCTCAATCATTACAGGCGCTTCTTTGATTTTCATCGCCCGTTTCCGGCTTTTTCACCAGACAGGAGTTTCATTAACATAGATTCATTTCTAAAAGAAACTTACCGATTTCCTGATTTAGAAACCTTATTAAATGATTATGACATCATCCTCTCTCCCAAGCGTCATTATCCCTATAACGTCGCTACACAATACGCCATATTCCATCTAGTCAATGACCTCAATTTGCTGAAAGAAGTCATTCAACACCTCACACCCGAATATGCTGAAGCTTTTCATACATTCATGTATCACTGCAATGCCTATTCCGGATATAATATGTTTATCACCGGACGGAAACATTTTGACGAATACTCCCAGTGGCTATTCAGCGTATTGTTTGAATTGGAAAAACGGGTAAAACTGTCCGCCTATCCGGATCAGGCACGTCTGTTCGGCTATTTATCAGAAAGATTGATCAATGTCTATTGCATAAGGCACCGGTTAAAGATAAAGTATGTTCCCGTCATCATGCCCTTGGAAGAAACGTTTCAGAATCCGAGCAACCTGCTTTATACGCTTCGCCGACTAAAGAATGATCTTATTTATAAACTCACAGAATTATAAGTTATGCCGTTGGTTTCTGTCATCATCCCTATATACAATACAGAAAAATTCCTGCCTTTGTGTATCAACAGCGTCTTAAACCAGACACTGACAGACATTGAAGTACTGCTGGTTAATGACGGAAGTACGGACGGAAGCGGGAAAATATGTGACGAATACGCCTGCAAGGACCAACGAATACAGGTAATACACACTCTGAACCAAGGAGTCAGCCATGCACGAAACCAAGGACTGGAAACCGCAAAAGGAGAATATATAGCTTTCATGGATAGCGATGACTGGATAGAAACGGATATGATAGCCACTCTTTATCAACTTATCCGGACAAACGAAGCCGGTCTGGCTACTTGCGGATATATCATTGAAAATGAAGATGGTCGTCCGATTTACCACATCAACGAAGTGAAATCCGGCAAATTAACCCAGTGGGAGGCCATTCACTCCCTGTTTAACGACAGGCATTACAAATACAAAGGAAACTTATGGGATAAATTATATCATAAAGAAATCATTGACAAACATCACCTAAAATTCAATGAACATATTTATTATAATGAAGACAGGCTCTTTATTTTTCAATACCTGAGCCACTGCCAATCAGCCGCATACACCACTTCCCCCTATTATCACTATGTCACAAGAAAATCAAGCGCCATGAACCTGTCGCAAAAAAACTACACCCCCAAACTGTGCACTTTCATGGATGCATTCGACCTGATGACTTCACTTTCGGCTACATTCCCCACCTATATTCTACGTGCTTTGTCGGCCGATTACATAAAAAGTTCGTTCTTGTTCTATACCCAACACTCACGGGAAATCCCCTTCAATGAATTATGGGACAGAATGCTAAGAATCAGAAAAAACAATTATATACATCTTCCACTTTCTCTAAAAATAAAGTATGCGCTATATGGCATCAGACTTATCCTGCGGGCATGGCTCAAGTGAAAAGACCAATTTACTGCTTACTTAACACGCACCCGTTTTATCTTTCCATGCACCCACAACAAGGCACAGACCAATTTGTATGCCATCTGATGAAGGCCCGCAGTTTTATTCAGTTCGGGAATCAGTTCCAATAAAGGAGATTCCACCTTTTCCAGTCTTATATAATCCTTCATCATTCTATCCGGAAACAGTTCCTTATACACCCGCTTTCTTTCCATATCTCTTGTTCCGGCATCCGTTTCACTGACCCCTCCGGGTACAAACCTACAAACGATGGAACGAATATTGCGGAACGTCGCATTGTTGAATATCAAGGTCTGAATATAAAATTTCCAATCGGATACAATCTTATAACTCTCGTCATACCTGTTTTCATCAAAAAGTTCTTTACGGAAGAATGAAGCCTGATGCAATACAGTTCCCCGAATCAAATCCATCAGCGTTATATCCTCCTTATGAAATCCCCACACCTCTGTGCCATGCACTATTTTTCCAACAACAATATCGCTGTCCAATGAAGGTGCCACCTCCTGCAACACACCATTGTTATAAAATTCATCACCGGAATTCATAAAGTTCAAATACTCTCCATGCGCCTGTAAAACTCCTTTATTCATGGCATGATAAATACCCTTGTCCGGCTCCGATACCCAATAGTCCACTTTACCGGCATACTCTTTTATCACTTCAATACTTCCATCCGTAGACCCTCCGTCAATAATAATATACTCAAAATCCCTAAAAGACTGGCCGACCACACTTCCTATGGTTTTCCTCAACCCTTCTTTATTATTATAATTAATGGTTATAATCGAAAATTTTCTTTGTGACATAATTTTCCGCTTTTTACAATCTAAAGTTTCCATTCGTCATCCAGACTGAGCGATTTTTCGAATCCGACATACAAAGGCACAATCCGGCTGACATTCGAAGTATAAGTACCGATAAAAAATGAAGAATGGATCAGAATATCCATATCCAACAGCATATTCAACGTATCTATATATCTACTTTTTTTATCCTTTGTATTAAACAAAGACTCGTCAAATCCTGTTTGTGTCACAGCTGTGTTCCAGTAAACATTAAATCCTTCGGCAACCAGTGCGGATTTCAACTTATCCGTCACAGAACCATCATCCGTAGCTATAAACACATTACGGCTGATATGCTTCTTCCCTTTAACAGCATCAATATAAAGAGACAAACCAAGTTCCTTCATCTCACGGGAAACTATCTTATCTCCCCGCCTTATATGTACCGCTATGTAATCTACCGGCAAATTCATCTCGCTTTTCCTTTTTTCTATATAGCCGGTTGTCTTTTCATTAAATTTTAATATTTTCCGCAAGGCAGAGCCATAATCATTTCTGATATCTTCCAGTTTCTCCAGAAAATCCTCCGATCTCATTTTTAGAAAGACCTCATTCCCTAGTTCCGTTTCCGGATGAAATAACAGATATATCCTATTCATTATATAGAAAATATAATACCGGAAAAAAGCGGACGGATTATAATAGATATTTCCCCACCAAGGTTTCCCCTTTTTATAAACAATATATTGCGAACACATCACCCCGTTACAGTCTGGCAAGACCGATTCGAAATAATCACTCCAGCCTTTCTCTACCCTTGCATTCCAGTTCCTTGTATTGACAGTCAGCTCTTCCTGATTATAGTCCGCATAGACCAATGCCAAAGCAAGGTTAGACAACTCTGAGAACAACCCTCTTCCAGTCAAACTATATACGATTCTTTTTTTCTTCATCTCCATAGTAGAACATAATGATCAAACTTTTATATCCTCCAATCCGATAAAGCCGTTGGAAGTTTGTGTCAGTGCATGCCCGAATCCACTTTGAAACCCCTCACATTCCAGCAAACAGCAACGAACTGCTTTCAAATAATATTCCACCATAGGATGATGTATAAACAAATCTGCCTGCAGGACACCTTTACTCAGCACAGGCGGAAGCCCTATACGCCTCTCGATGCAAAAATCCCCTTTAGGTAAATGACTGATACTCCCGTAATAATGTCCCGGAGCATAAGTAGCATAAGGCACTTCCGTCCTGCTCTTCAAAACCAGCATTACATCATACATTATATCCTCTTCAGAATATCCCTGTATTTTCACAGTCAGAAAATTCTGACCTCCATGAATAGTGGAAGAGGCACATTCCGTTCCGTTTATCTCAATGCAATCTATATGAAGCGTATTTTTCGTCCAACCCACATAATCTATAATTTTACTTTTCCGGACCGTCCCTTTCTCTTTCAAGTAATAATCGATGGCAGAATGAACCGTCCCCTGATAAACCGCGGTACCATTTTCCAAGCATATTCCTTTTGTACACAAACTTCTTACCGCTGCCATGTTATGACTGACAAACAAGACTGTCCTTCCCTCTCCTTTCGACACATCCTGCATCTTGCCAATAGCCTTCTTTTGGAATTCCGCATCGCCCACTGCCAACACCTCGTCCACCACCAGAATTTCCGGCTCCAGATGGGCGGCGATAGCAAATCCCAACCGCACGGTCATACCCGAAGAATAACGTTTCACTGGAGTATCGATATATTTCTCCACACCGGCGAAAGCCACAATCTCATCCAACTTGCGGGTAATCTCCGCCTTGGTCATCCCCATGATGGAACCATTCATATAAATATTCTCCCGTCCTGTCATTTCGGGATGAAAGCCTGTACCCACTTCCAGCAAAGAGGCAATACGCCCCCGTGCACGGATACAACCGGCAGTAGGAGAAGTCACCCGCGAAAGGATTTTCAACAAAGTGGACTTTCCCGCACCGTTCTTACCTATAATACCCAGCACTTCACCTTCCTCCACATGGAAATTAATATCTTTCAACGCCCATACAAAATCTCCCGTCGCTTTCTTGGAACGGTCATTCTCTTCCCCGATTCTGAGATACGGATCCTCCTTTCCACGGATCCGCGCCCACCAACGATTCAAATCACGGCTCAGCGTGCCGGTTCCGATGCTTCCCAATGCATATTGCTTGCTGATATTCTGAAACTCTATCGCTATTTTTCCCATTCTGTCCCTTCTTTTAAATCACATCCATGAAACTACGTTGCACTCTATTAAAAGTCACCATCCCCCAAAGCATTATCACCACTGTAAACACCAACGTGTAGCCTAAGTGGAACCAACTGAAAGTCCCCACCCCCAAGAATCCGAATTTAAATGTTTCGATAAGGGAAGTCAGCGGGTTCGCCACAATGATCCACATATACTGCTCATGACTCTGCCTCATCACGGACAAAGGGTAAATAACCGGAGTGGCATACATCCACAACTGTACCCCGAAAGTAATCAAGAAACGCAAGTCACGGTACTTGGTCGTCAAGGAGGATATCAATAATCCGAACCCCAAACCAAGTCCTGCCAACATGAGCAGCAGCAAGGGAGCCAACCAAGCATATCCGTTGACCATCAACGAATATCCGTTGCACAAATAGTAAATATAAATTAAAACGAACAATCCGAACTGAATGCCCATCTTTATCATGCAAGATATAACGATGGACAAGGGTACCACCAGACGAGGGAAATATACTTTTCCAAATACATTCTGATTGGCGTTGAACGTATCCGAACAGCGGCTTAAACACTCCGAGAAATAATTCCAGCAAAGTAAGCCCGCCATATAAAACAGCGGTTGGGGAAGTCCGTCGGTAGGAATACCGGCAATACCGCCAAAAACAAACATGAACATGACGGTAGTAAGCAGTGGCTGGATAACAAACCATAACGGTCCTAAAACAGTCTGTTTATAAAAAGTGACGATATCCCGTCTGATATACATTACCAGCAAATCCCTATACAGCCATACCTCTTCCAGATCCAACCGGAACAAACCGGACCGAGGCTTGATCACAATATCCCATTTTTCCTGTTCATCTTGTACCATACACTACTTTTTTTAGTAAATTATTCCAACTGTCACATACCTTCTCTATATGAAATGTATCAGCATACTCCACCGCCTTATTTCCCATCCATTCCCAATCCGTCCGATCAGCCATATACGACATACAACCGACCAGCTGAGCTATATTCCCTGTTTCAAAAAGAACGGCCATATCTTTGTCTTTCAACAACTCGCGCGTTATCGGTAAATCAGATGCAATAACAGGTAACCCGTGCGCCATAGCCTCTATCATCACCAGGCCGAATCCCTCCCAACGGGAACTCAGCACATACATACTGGAATGTGCATAATACTCCTGCACCTCTTTCGTGAAAGGATGCAGCGCGATGCTCTTTTCCAATTCATATTCATTGATCAATGAACGGTAAAGCGCTTCCTCAGGACCCTCCCCCACAATTTCCAGTGTCCAGTCCGGATGAGTTTTCACAAAAACAGAAAAAGCTTTTATTAAAATATCAAATCCTTTATGTCCGAATGAAAAACGACCGACCGCCAAAATCCTTCTATATTCCTTCTTTCCCCGACCTTTAGGCAGTACAGTCAGAGGATTGTATATCACCTCGCAGCACAGGTTCATTTTCCGAAAGAAACAACCGGCATCTGCATGACTTAAAACCACCCTCTCGTCCAATTTCCCCATCTGGACTTGAAAAAAGCAATCCAATCCAGGCAAATAGGGAGTTTCTTTCTCAAAGAATGCTTCATAAGAATTATGCAGCCACCCAACAGTCTTTGTCCGGATCCGGCTCTTTACTGCAGAGAGGTGCAGAGCCATAAAAGCATGTACCCCGATGACTACATCACATTGCCGGGCATTTATTTTCCTTGCCAATGTCCGTTTATAAGAAGAAGGGAAAAAACTGGCAGCATACCATTCTGAAGTCAGCCGGGTATGAGGCAACCCATGTTTATATAAAAAACTATAGCCTTTACATAACAAACGCTCGATGAAAGAGGAGGCGGAATAAGAGAAAGAATCAAACCGCACGGTACTTTCGGCATATCCGTACATCGACAAGTCCGTACAAGTATCCGTGGTCAGTATCGTGACTTCATGTTTTCCGGACAAAGCCTTGGCTATTTCAGCCAACACACGCTGTACTCCGCCGAAACTGAAGACAGTATCACAATAAAATAATATTCTCATGGAATTTAGATTACACTCTTTCTTCGCAAAGATACAATAAAGAAATGAAAATAAATGCGGAATGAAGAAAGAATATCATATAATACAAAGCAGGTATCTGCGGCACGTACATACGTATAGAGCGGCACGTACATATGTGAAATCCTGCTCCCCCAAAAACAACAGGTCAAATAAAAAAAAGACCTTGTTCTTTTTTAAAAAGATGGCGAGCTTTTTTAAAAACCTCCTGATCTTTTTACTGCCACCGGAAATTTGCCATATTCCATAGAGGTCCCCCCCCTTCAGACACACTTTTTGCAAAGAAAAAGCCTGAGAACATCCTACTTCATATTAAATCGGAACAACTTATAAAAAAGGATATATTACTGATAACAAATAGATTATATGAAATTCTGCTCCAAAAAACAGTGAGGGCATGAGAGCATAAGTGAGAGTTACATTTTTTACCATCACTATACAAATAGTTCATAAACAACCAGTTGTGCACACAATGAGGGCATGAGGGCATTATCACCCCGAATTTCCAGTGAAAGATTCTCATACTCATCGAGATATTATCAAGATAATGCATGATGCTGAATATAAATCAATATCTTTGCAAAAAGAAGAAGAATGACAAAGAACACAAGTTACCATTACAGCATCATTATTCCGCACAAGAATACCCCCCGTCTTCTGGAACGCTGTCTGTGCTCAATTCCCACTTGGGATGAAATTCAAATCATTATCATTGATGACAACAGCAATTCCGAATCTGTCGATTTTTCTCATTTTCCGGGAAACGGCAGAAAAAATACGGAAATCCTGTTCACTAAAGAGGGAAAAGGGGCAGGATACGCACGGAACATAGGACTCTCCCACGCCCGTGGCAAATGGATTATCTTTGCAGATGCAGACGATTTCTTTACAGCCGATTGTTTTACTATCTTAAACGAATACATGGACAGCCCCCATGAAGTCATCTATTTCAATGTACGTTTTGTCATGTCCGACAATCCGTCCCAAGAAAGCCGACGCGGAACTTACTATACCAACTTCTTCAATGATGTAAACCCGGAAAACAAACTGCGATACCAATCTCAAGTTCCTTGGGGCAAAATGATAAGGCGCAGCTTCCTGTCAACATTCCACATTCAATTCGATGAAACAAGAATAGCCAACGATGTGTATTTTTCATGCCTTGTCGGTATATATGCCCCCAAAGCAACCACAGACAGAAGAATCATTTATTATTGTACCGAATCCGGCCAGTCCCTTGCTATGTCCAAACAAGACCGCGAGAGTTTAATCATACGGTTTAACGCAAGCATGAAATGCAACAGACTGTTGCGACAAGAAAAAATCCACTATTACCTGTCACCACTTCCGTGGTGTATCCCTTCGGCAAAAACAAAAGAATGGCTCCCCGCCAAATACTTTTTTGAATACCTGTTTTTCTTCCGCCTGCAAGCATTCAAAGAATTATATTATGCTTTTTCCGCTATCCTGTCACATATGAATGAGCCGGCCACAAAAGAAACCGACAACCAATGTAACAAGAAGACTACCAACCTAAGGGAATAATATTCATTACACAAGAAGATTCAACGGTACAACCTTCCCCATATCTTATAATACAATTTGATCAGATTAGCGTATTTATACAATATGTGATGTCTGTAAATCCCCCAATTCAAAAGCAGAGAAAAAGGATAGAACAAATTCAATTCGTACAAAACCTCCATAGGCCGGAACTCTCTGCAATGCTTCCTTATCAGATTTCTTTTAAACTTATCTATCGCATCATTACTTTCCCTTGTAACCCCTATTACAGCAGCATTATACACCACCGGCATCAACTTGTTCAAAATGAAACAGATATTTTCAGCATACAATTCCTGTTCCATGTGCTCATTAAAAACAGTCAAGATAAAAATAAAATCCTTTGCCGGCTTGTCAAAGTCCGTTTTCGCCTTATTCATGGTTGAGAAAGGATTTGAACGCCTGTAGAAATAAGTAAAAGAATTGACGGAAGCAAACGTTTCCACCTTTTTATACAGAAAATAGCACCACAAAAAGTCCTCAAACAAAATGCCCGTCCTGAAATAAATGGCATTCTCTGTCAGCACCTCCTTTCTGATCAATCTGTTGACCGGAGTGGATGTTATTTTCGAATCCAGAAACAGCTTGTTGATACGTATCCGTCCTTCCGTATATCTTTGCAAATCACTGTTTTTGTTTTCCATCCCTTCTGAATAAGAATCCCCCTGCACCAAGTCAATCCCCGGATATCTTTTCGTTTCCTCCCATAATTTCTCCAGACAATTCTCATAAAGCATATCATCCGAATCTATAAAAAAAAGATAACCACCCCGGGATAGTTCTATTCCCTTGTTCCTTGCCGCAGAGACTCCTTCATTCCTCTCATTTCTCACGATCCTAAAACTGATGTTCCCTTTATATCCGGCCAGCTTTTCCTCTATCAGGCGCATACTGTTATCCGGAGAGCAATCATCAATGATGATACACTCAAAACAATCAAAAGTTTGGTTGATTATGGAATCAAGACATTCTGATACGTATTTTTCCACCTTGTAAACCGGCATCACCACCGTTATCTCTTTCATCATTATCTGCTAATCATTATAAAATGCAATATTCGCAAAAACAAATGATACTCACAACATTCCAAAGACTTTAATTACTAAATAGCCCCATCTTCATCCATTGAAACCCACTTTTTACTCCGAATACAGCCGACATTCCATAAAAAAACGGATATGGACAGGAATTTCAACAACTTCTTATTGGATATATAAAAAGAATACACTATTTTTACGGAAAAACAAACCAGGGGAATGAAAATAGTATATGTATACGACTCCATAGCCCGTATAGGAGGCATGGAACGGATTTTAACGGATAAGATGAATTACTTGGCCGAAATTTATGGGCACGAGGTCTATCTTATCACTTCTTCCCAAGGCAATCATCCTTTTTCTTTCCCGTTATCCCACAAAGTGGAACATATCGATCTGGATACAAAGTTTCATTTGCAATACCAGCATCCGCTTCTGGAACAATTGAGAGTGGGATGGACTTTGAACCATAAATTCGAACAAAAATTTAAAAAAGAGATTAGGCTCATCAATCCCGATATCATATCAGGAAATACCAGTTTCAAAGCGGATTTGATCTGTAAATTAGACTGCAAGGCAAAGAAAATCATTGAATCGCATTGCGCCAAAATATACACCCGGATACCTGCAAACCGCAAAAAGAGTTTTTTTAAAGATATAAAAGACAGATACGTCAGTTACCAATGTTTCCGTGATGTAAAACGATACAGCGATGTCATAGTCACACTGACACAAGGAGATGCCGCCATGTGGGGACAACATCCGAATATACATATCATTCCGAACACCACCTCTATTGATATACAAACAATCAGCTCCTGTGAGGCTCCCCGTGTAATAGCGGCAGGCAGACTGACCTGGCAAAAAGGATTCGACAGACTGATTAACGCATGGAATATCGTGCAGAAACGCCACCCCGACTGGATACTGGATATATTTGGTGAAGGATTTTATAAGGATAGCTTAACCCGGCAGATTAAAGACAGAAAGCTGGAACACTCCATCACAATTCATCCTTTTACACAAAACATAACGCAAGAATACCTGAACAGTTCCATTCTGGCCCTAAGCTCCAATTACGAAGGTTTTGGACTGGTCTTGATCGAAGCCATGAGTCTGGGTGTTCCTTGTGTTTCTTTCGACTGTCCTTTCGGTCCATCGGAAATCATCAGAAACCAGGAAGACGGACTCCTCGTCAAAAACGGAGATATACAAGGATTTGCCAACGCTCTTTGCCACTTGATAGAACATGAAGCAGAAAGAAAAGCTTTTGGCAAAAGAGCTAAACAAAATATAACACGCTACTCACTCCGAAACATCATGCCGCAATGGGAAATGTTGTTTCATAAACTGACTGAAAAATGACCATCGTTTATCTATACACAGCACTATGCACCGTGGGAGGCGCAGACCGGAGCATCATCCAAAAAGCGAACTATCTGGCTGACGAAATGCATCAGGATGTATTTATTATCACAGATTCACAAAAAGAACGCCCGCCCGTTTTCCCGATATCTCCCAGAATCAGGCACATTGACATAGGAATTGATTTTGACAGACAATATCATCACAACCTGTTAGTAAGAGGATATTATTATTTTACCCTGATGCACCTGTACAGAAAGAAGCTGGAGTATTGGCTGAAAACCTTGAAACCGGATATTGTCATCAGCACATTGGGCCGAGAATTGGATTTTCTGACACAACTGGATGATGGAAGCGTAAAAATAGGAGAATCCCATATAGCCAAACCATACACTCGTAACCTGCATCTGATGGAACAACGGGGATTCCCATACAAGCAAATCGCACGGCATTGGAGAAAGAAACAGGAGGAGGCTGTAAAAAAACTGGATGCGCTGGTTGTTCTGACACAACATGATGCGGATAATTGGAAAGAAGTGAAGAAGGCTTGTGTCATACCGAACTTCTTACCTTTCTCACCCGAAAAAGGGAGTTCCTGCCTGGAGAAAAGAATCATCAGCATAGGAAGATACAGCGAACAGAAGGGGTATGACCGCCTGATTGAAGCCTGGATCAAAGTCAATCGGAAGCATCCCGACTGGCATATCCGCATTTACGGAGAAGGACAGGATAGGAACAGCCTGCAAGAGCTTATTGAAAAGCATCATATAGAAAACAGTTTTTCACTATGCCCTCCGACAAAAAGCATTCAAGAAAAATATCTGGAAAGTTCCATATACGTCATGAGTTCACGATTTGAAGGATTACCGATGGCACTTCTGGAAGCGATGGCATGTGGTGTTCCCTGCATTTCATTCGACTGCCCGTACGGACCTGCCGAGATTATCACTCCGGAAGAAGACGGAATACTGGTGAAGAACGGAAACACGGACGAACTGGCTGACGCGATATGCCGGCTGATAGAGGATACGGACAAACGCATACGGATGGGAAAGCAGGCCCAAAAGAATATCCAACGTTATTCACGCGAAGAAGTGATGAAACTGTGGGATGAACTATTCAACACCTTAACAACTGCCCGACCATGAATATCATCTACCTCCTTTTCCACGGACTATCCCCTTACAGCGGCATCAGTAAAAAGATCTTGCATCAGGTTAAAGGCTTTGAAGCATGTGGACACCGGGTAAGTTTATGCACATACAGCATAGCGGACAACGGCCACCGGGTAAGGATGATAAACAATGAAATAATAGAAGACTACGGAACAGGCAAACCGGCTGCGGCGAAAAGAAGAGTTTCCTACCAATGCATATACCGCTATGCTGTAACACATCAAGTGGAATTAATCTATGTACGCTCTTTCCATAATGCAAATCCGTTCACCATCCGGCTGTTCAGCAAACTGAGGAAAGCCGGAATTAAAATAGCGATGGAAATACCTACCTATCCTTACGACAGCGAATACGCCGGTTTCCCACTGGTCACACGCCTGGGGATACAAGTGGATAAAGTATTCCGAAAGACATTGGCAAAACACGTGAACGCCATCGTCACTTTCTCAGACTATCACTGTATATTCGGCCAACGTACCATTCAGATATCCAATGGAGTTGACTTTGATTCCATTCCGCTGAAAAAGACGGTTGCTAAAAATACCTCCGTCATTCATCTACTAGGAGTGGCCGAAGTACATTATTGGCACGGTTACGACCGCCTGATAGAGGGTTTGGGCAAATATTACCAAGACCCGGCAAACACAACCGTATTTTTCCACATCGCCGGAGGTATATGGAAATCCGAAATGCATGACTCACAACACGCTCCCGGATTTTATGAACTTATCAACAAATATCATATAGAAAAATATGTCATCTTCCACGGACAAAAAATGAACGAGGAACTAGACGAATTATTCAACGAAGCAGACTTTGCCATCGGCAGTCTGGCACGCCACCGCAGCGGCATCGACAAAATCAAAACATTAAAAAACAGAGAATATGCAGCACGGGGAATACCTTTTGCATATTCAGAAACAGATGAAGACTTTGACAAGATGCCTTATATACTGAAAGTTCCGGCCGACGAAAGTCCCATAGATATCCACCGGCTTATCCGGTTCTATATGGAACTGGATCTGTCTCCTCGTAAAATAAGGGATTCCATTAAAAACCTGTCATGGAAAGAACAGATGATGAAAGTAATAAACAACCTGTAATACTCCCGCCTATGATCCGAATCGCCTATTGTACCCCCTCTCTCCATATCCCCGGAGGAGTGGAAAGGGTACTGACCACCAAAGCCAATTATCTGGCGGAGAATGGTAATTATGACATATATATTTTGCTGACTGACGGAAAAGGCAAGCCTCCCTGCTATACTTTATCGCCTAAAGTAAAAATCATCCAACTGGATATAGATTTTGAAGAATTATGGGAACTCCCTCTTTGGAAAAAAGTGCCGGTTTATTTGAAAAAACAAAGAATATACCGACGCAAGCTCTCTGCCGCCTTGTCTCACCTCAAACCGGACATCACAGTTTCTTTGCTACGACGGGAAATAAACTTTATCACTTCCCTCAAAGATGGAAGCAAAAAGATAGGGGAGCTACACGTAAACCGGAAAAACTATCGTAACTTTGAAAAGAACGAAAGCAACTTCATCAAGGAACTTTTTGCCAAATTATGGATGAAAAGTCTGGTGAGGCATTTAAAAAAGCTGGACAAGTTCGTTGTACTGAGTGAGGAAGACAGAGCAAACTGGCCCGAACTGCAAAATGTAAAAGTTATCAGCAACCCTCTACCCTTTCAATCCGGAACATTCAGCGACTTGAACAATAAACGGATAACCGCAGCCGGAAGATATACTTATCAAAAAGGATTCGATTTGTTACTGGAAGCATGGAGCAAAGTCTGTAACCGGCATCCGGACTGGGAATTACATATATATGGCAAAGGAGACAAGACTACATATCAAGTACTGGCCGGAAAATGGAAATTAAAGAACCTTTTTCTTGAAAATGCAACCCCGGATATGCTCTGTAAATACCATGAAAGTTCTATCTTTGTATCAAGTTCCAGATTTGAGGGATTCGGAATGGTCATAGCGGAAGCAATGGCGTGCGGAGTACCTGCCGTGTCATTCGCCTGTCCGTGCGGACCTAAAGACATCATCCGGGACGGGGAAGACGGACTATTGGTCGAAAATGGAAAAACAGAAGAACTGGCCGAAAAAATAAATTATCTGATTGAGAACGAACAAATAAGAAAAGAAATGGGGAAAAAAGCCCGCATCAATGTACAACGTTTTGCTGAAGATGTAATAATGCAACAGTGGATTCAGCTATTCAACAACTTATTAAACGGAACAAAACAATGAAAACAGATTCCCCCTACGACAGAGGAGACATCCATATAAATAAAAATGACAAAGTGCTGGAGATAGGTCCGGGCCATAATCCGACATATCGCTCCAACGTGATAGTCGAAAAATTTATTGACACCAATTACCACCGCTGCGGTGACGTGAAAATATACCCGCATCAGACCTTTGTACATGCCGATGGAGAAAAACTGCCATTCAAAGACAAGGAGTTTGACTACGTAATATGCAATCAGGTATTGGAACACGTGGAACATCCCGAAGCTTTTGTCAAGGAATTATGCAGGGTAGCCCGACGGGGATACATAGAAACTCCCAGTCTGCTGGGCGAATACTTGTTTCCCAAAAAATCACATAAATGGGTTATATTGGATATAGACAACAAACTGGTCTTCTATGAAAAGAACAAGATGCCGGGAAACTATGAAAACGACTATGGAGAATTATTCCTGAATTATCTGCCTTTCCAATCCCTCCCCTACAAACTGCTGTGGCTGACGGAAGGAGATATAACCTTGAACCGTTATGAGTGGAAAGATGAAGTGGAGATACTAGTCAATCCCGAAGATGAATACTACTCCTCTTTCTTCCTCAACAAATGGAACCGGGAAATGGTGGAGAAACTATATCCCCGCCGTTCCGCCCTGACGGAAATGAAGAAGATGATTCAAGCCCTGTTCTATATCCTCAAAAACAAATTCAAATCACGATTCAGTAATCACCGGAATCCGGTCACACTGTCCGAATATATAAAAACGCATGAAGTGGTACGCTGACTATTTATCCATCTATGACAAGCCTTTCACCCAAGCCCCACAAGCGGTTATCAACCAAGTGAAAGACAAGATCCGGCAGCTTGCAACTCATGCTCCGCTGGTTTCGGTGGTCGCCATCGCCCATAATGAAGAAAAGAGGATATTGAGCTGCCTGTGGTCTTTATGTGAAAACCAACATAACTATCCTGTAGAAATACTAGTCATCAATAATCATTCTACCGACCACACCGAAGAGGTACTAAAAGAATTAGGAGTCACCTACTTCAATGAATACCAGAAAGGTCCCGGTTTTGCCCGGCAATGCGGACTGAACCATGCCCGGGGGAAGTATCATCTCTGCATAGACGCCGATACACTTTATCCGCCCCAGTACATCAGTACCATGATAAAGGTCTTACAGGACAAAGAAGTGGCAGGTGCATACGCCCTGTGGAGTTTTCTTCCTAATGAACATCATTTAGGACTTTTCTTCTATGAGACACTACGTGATCTCTATTTGAAAATACAAAATCTGAACAGACCGGAGCTCAATGTACGTGGAATGGCTTTTGCCTTCCACACGGAGACAGCCCGGAAAGAAGGATTCCGGACAGACATACTCCGCGGAGAAGACGGCTCCCTGGCACTGGCATTGAAAAAATACGGAAAATTAAGATTCGTCACCGCCCGCAAAGCCCGTGTCCTTACCGGCTATGGCACTATTTCGGCCGACGGATCCCTGTTCAGCAGTTTCAAAAAACGAGCCATAAAAGGTTTAAGAAGCTTCACGGCTCTTTTCTATAGCAAAAACAATTACGAGGACGAAGATTCTAACTTGATAAAGTAACGACAGATGAAAATAGCAATAGAAGCCCAGCGCATCTTCAGAAAAGAGAAACATGGCATGGACTATGTAGCTCTGGAAACCATCCGGGAACTGCAAAAGATAGACCAACAGAACGAATACTTCATACTGGTCAGCCCGGGAGATGATGTTTGTTTGCAGGAATCCGCCAACATGCATATCGTGACCGTTAATTGGCCATCCTATCCGCTTTGGGAACAGATAGGACTACCGTTGGCTTTAAAAAAAATCAAACCCGACCTGCTGCACTGCACAAGCAACACTGCCCCTGTGTATGGAAACATTCCACTGGTGCTTACACTGCACGACATTATCTTTCTAGAAAAAAAACAAGGCAAGAACCAGTCCATGTACCAAAGACTGGGACGTTTCTACCGAAAAATCATTGTTCCCCAAATCCTTACCAAATGCAAAAGAATCATTACCGTTTCTCATTTTGAATGCAACCGCATCAGTCATTTCCTGCACATTGACAAACAACTGCTTGTCGCCGTATACAACGGCTATTCACAACATTTCATACCCATATGGAACGCACAGGCCATCACTGCCCGATACATAAAGAACCATCCTTACCTGTTCTTTTTAGGAAATACCGATCCCAAGAAGAATACGGCAAGGGTATTGCAGGCATACCGCATTTATTTAAAAAAATCCAGTCAGCCCCTTCCCTTGCTTATCGCCGACCTGAAAGAAGAGATCATAGACGAATATCTGAACCGGGAAGGATTACAAGAAATAAAAAAAATGCTGTATCATCCCGGATACATTCCAAACACAGAACTACCCGCTGTTTATAGTGGAGCATCCGTCTTTATATACACGTCTTTACGCGAAAGTTTCGGCATCCCCATTCTGGAGGCGATGGCCTGTGGAACTCCCGTCATCACCTCAACCACTTCCGCCATGCCCGAAATCGCAGGACCGGAGGGTATTCTGGTCAATCCGTTCGAACCGGAGGAAATTGCTTCCGCCCTCCTTCATTTAGAAGAAAATGCAGAATTCTATCAGTCACAAACTGCATATGGACTAGAAAGAGTCCGTCGGTTCTCATGGGAGAACACAGCCAGAGAAATATTGAATATATATAAAGAAATACTAGCATGAACACTCTTGAAATCCTCTTCTTCGTTCTCCTGTTCATTGTATTCTACACCTATGTGGGATACGGAATCCTGTTGTGGATATTGGTAAAAATAAAACAAAGTTTTATTTCCTTCTACGATACGGACGAACCGAAGCAAGAAACCTGCCGGAACGGCAACAACACCGACCTACCCGAAATCACCCTGTTCATCACCGCCTATAATGAGGAACAGGTAGTAGACGGAAAGATGAAAAACTGCCAAGAACTGGATTATCCCAAAGAGAAACTGCATACCGTATGGGTAACGGACGGCAGCAATGACCGAACCAATGAAAAATTAAAAGCGTATCCCGATGTCACCCTATTGTTCGTCCCCGAAAGAAAAGGAAAAACAGCCGCTATGAACCGGGGCATGGGATTTGTCACCACACCTTTGGTCATATTCACAGACGCCAATACATTTATTAATCCGCAGGCCGTTCGCGAGATAGTAAAATGTTTTAACCATCCGCAGGTGGGATGTGTGGCAGGAGAAAAACGGGTGGACATGTACAGTACCGAAGGAGCGGTTTCCGGAGGAGAAGGATTGTACTGGAAATATGAATCATGGCTGAAAAAAATGGATTATCAGCTCTATTCCGCCATAGGTGCTGCCGGAGAATTATTCGCCATCCGCACCCCGTTATATGAGGAAATGCCTGAAGATACCCTACTGGATGATTTTATGTTGTCCCTGCGTATTGCCATGAAGCAGTATACGATAGCATATTGTGATACGGCATATGCCTTGGAAAGCGGATCGGCCGATATGAAAGAAGAGGAAAAAAGAAAAGTACGTATCGCGGCAGGAGGATTGCAGTCTGTCTATCGTTTGAAAGAACTGCTGAATCCGCTACGTTATGGAATCCTCAGTTTTCAATATGTTTCCCATCGCGTACTGAGATGGTCGGTAACCCCGGTCGCCTTGTTTCTGCTCTTTCCCTTGAATATCCTGCTGGTTGTCTGTAGTGAAAGCCTCCCGGTTTATTTTCTTTTTCTTCTGCTGCAATCCGCATTCTACCTCGGGGGAGTTTATGGCAGCCTCTTGTCTGCCAAGTCCGTAAAGAACAAATTCCTTTATATTCCCTACTATTTCCTGTTCATGAACATCAATGTGATAAAAGGTTTCTTCTATTTGAAGAGACATGCCGGCGGAACATGGGAAAAGTCCCGCAGGGCATAATATTTACTCACCAAAATACTTTTTTATCATCTCACGCAAAGCGGGAGCCATGATCGGCTTGGCCATATAATCGTCACATCCGGCTTCAAAAGCCTTGTCACGGTCACTGTCGTATGCATTGGCGGTAAGAGCTATGATGGGAAGTGTCCCTCCCTTCAGACGAATTCTTCTGGTAGCTTCCAAACCGTCCATAACAGGCATCTTTATATCCATCAAAATCATATCGGGCCGGCAACTCTCAAATTTCTCAATAGCCTCCTGCCCATCATGGGCACGGTGAACTTCATACTCCTTTCTTAAAATTATAGATAATAAGAGATAATTACTTTCCGTATCTTCAGCTACCAAAATCTTTTTCATTTCTTCTTTTCATTGATTACCTTGCAAAATTACGATATAAAATGATATAAACAATATTTTTTTTGTATATTTGCTGTCAGTAACAAATATCACGCATCTAAATTCGCTAAGAGAAACAGTATATTGAGAATCATACTATTAATATGAAAATTCCGAGTAATATATTGCACGATAAGCAGTATGCAGACAAAATTCTGGAAATTACGGCTGATACTATGTTTTTCGTATATAAAGACGGCACCTGTTTAGACTTCAAGGCTAATACGACGGACTTCTTTATAAAAGAACAAGATATTATAGGGAGAAATATATTCTCTTATTTCCCCGTAGAAACGGCACGGGAGATGTATGCGGAATTCATCAAAGTACGGGCAGGAGACAAACCTTCCGCACGGAATTACAAATTAATATTGGAAGATGACGTGAAATACTACAAATGTATTATCAGCAAGTATGATGAGGAGCATTTTCTTTTTCAATACAGGGATATCACAGGCCGGAGTGTCGTCAGGCTGAAACTGGAAAAAAAGCAAAAAGATTTGTGCGAAGTAGAAAAAGCCGCAAGAATAGGATTATGGGCATACGATTCGTCCACACGGCTCTTCACTTACTCGGGATACACCCGGATATTCTGTAACGATGAGGAACAGAAACAGATTTCCATAGATGAATACATGAACTATATGCACCTTGATGACAAGGACCGTTTCTGTCAATGGCTGGAAGAAAACCTGAAGGAGAAAGATGCTTCCAATACCGTAAACTATAGACTCCTTATTGACGGAAAGACCGTCAATATGAGAATAAAAACATACCACAAAGAGGTATATATGCAAAGAACCGTATTGGAAGGATATATACAGAACACATCCGAAATTGTTTGGAAAGCAGAACGCTCCAACCAGCTGAAATCTGCCTTCCTTGCCAATATGAGCCATGAAATCCGTACGCCGTTGAATGCCATTCTGGGATTCTCACGCATTATAGCCGAAACGGAAAACGCCGAGGAAAGATTGCAGTATTACGATATTGTAGAAAAAAACAACATGCGCCTGCAGGAACTTATCAACGAGATTTTGGACCTGTCGAAGATTGAATCGGGCATGATGGAGTTCAACTATGCGCCTGTATCCCTTTATATTTTATGTGAAGATGTAAAAAACACGTATAGTTTCCGGTGTCAACCCGGAGTGGAGCTTGTTTTCGAAGAGTCCGATCCGTCACTGGTTATCTCGACAGACAGGAACCGCTTGTTTCAGGTTTTCTCCAATCTGATAGGTAATGCTACGAAATTCACCGCCAAAGGTTCTATCAGCTTCGGGTATAAATTAAAGGAAAAAGAGATTGTTTTTCATGTAGCCGATACCGGAAGCGGTATTTCCGATGACAAGATAGACAAGATATTCGATCGTTTCATCATGGCCAACAACCAAGTGCAAGGCACAGGACTGGGGCTTTCCATCAGCAAAATCATTGTAGAAAAGTTAGGAGGAAAAATAGCTGTACAATCCAAAATGGAAACCGGAACCACATTCACTTTTACATTGCCTTACATTTCGGCAAACGGAGATATGAAATGGGAGGAAAAACTTACACCGGCTTCCATTAAAGACAACAATAGAACTTCCCACCAGGAAATGACCATCCTAGTGGCGGAAGACTATCAAAGCAATTATGACTTGATAGAGGCTATGCTCGGAAAAATGTACAAACTGGTGCATGCTCATGACGGTATGGAGGCTATCATATTCTATGAACAATACAAACCCGACTTGATTTTGATGGATATAAAAATGCCTAACATCAATGGTCTGGACGCCACCAAAGCCATCCGGGAAATGTCTGCCAGCGTACCTGTCATCGCTGTAAGCGCATACGCATATGAAAAAGACAAAATAGCTGCCATAGAAAGCGGATGCAATGAGTTTTTAACCAAACCGGTATCTGCCGACTTATTGAAAATGACTATAAACAAGTATCTAAAACAAAAGTAATTTATGGGAAGATTAGCCGTATACAAATTTGCCTATTTTTTATCTATCCTGTTCACAATCTTCATTCTGGGACTTTCCATCTTCGCTTACTTTTCAGGTAAAATAAATCCGGTGGAGAATATGTTCGCCGCATACGTTGCCTTAAGCAAACCTATACTGGTGGTTGTCAATACGATATTATTTATTTACTGGCTCATCAGACTACGGTATTGGTTATGGATTCCATTGACGGGTCTGATAGTAAATTACGAATACATCACTTCCATGTACCAAATTTATAACCCTACCAAATATGCTAACGAGAACAGATTGAAAGTAGTGACTTACAATGTCCACTCATTTGGAAATGAAATTACGGGATTCTCCGCCAAGGAGTTTGCCGAGATGATGAACAAGGAGGAAACGGATGTACTTTGTTTTCAGGAATATAGAGGCAATGGCGACTTTACGGAACAAGACTTACAGAATACGTATGCTAAAATATTCCCTTACTCGTTTATCCCCGAAGGATTGAGTCAGGCCATTTACAGCCGCTACCCCATCAGACAGTCACAAACAATAGAATTTCCGAATACCAACAACGGAGCCATCTGGGCCGACCTGGATGTAAAAGGTATGACGATACGCATCATCAACGTGCACATGCAGACTACCAGCTTTGACAGAATGCGTTCCAAAGCAGCACAGGCTCGGGGAGAACAAGATGAGGAACAGGAAAGAGGCATTTATCTGGGCTATTCTGACAACTTCCGGGAAAATACTGTCAGACGTGCCGGACAGGCTGAACAAATCAGTTCGCTGATCAATGCCACGGAATATCCCTTGATTGTATGCGGTGACTTCAATGACCCTCCGGGAACTTTTACTTATGAAACTCTGAAAAACGGCTTGAAAGACGGATTTCAAACCGCTGGAGAAGGGTACGGAGCCACTTATCGGGGGTTTCACCATTTACTACGGATAGACTACTTGTTCCATTCCACCTTATTGGAAGGTATAAAGTATAAGGTGATTCCTTATGATATGAGTGACCATAACCCGGTATATCTGGAGGTGGGACTTTGATAAATCACTTCTTCAAAGCTACCGAAAAGAAGAAAGTGGAACCTTTTCCCTCTTCAGACTCAAACCATAAATGCCCACCATTCTTAACAGCAAAATCCTGACATAATAACAAGCCTAATCCGGAACCTTCCTCATTATTCGTTCCGTATTTGCTGAAATGAGTTTCCGTGTTCAACAATTTCTTTTGGTCTTCCTCACTCATGCCTTTTCCGGTGTCTTTTACACTGACTATGACTTTATCACCCTCTATTTCGGCATTAACCAGAATTTCGGAATCATTATAACTGAACTTAATTGCATTGCTGAGAAGATTACGCAAGATGGTTTTCATCATATCCATATCGGCATGTACCTCAATCTTTCCATGCACCGGGAAGTTCACCTTTATATTCTTCATACCGGCTACCAGATTGAAAATTTCGATAACCGAAGCAATATTCCCCACAATATCAAAGTCCTGATAAACTACATTCAGCTTGCCTATCTGGCTTTTAGTCCATTTCAATAAATTATCCAGCAAAGAGAAAACATCCTCCGTACTTTGATTGGCCATGCTCAGCATATCAAACATTTCCTTACCGATCTGTTCGGACGGAAGACTGAGTATCAACATATTGAGCACCATTTTAATGGATCCCATGGGTGAACGCAGGTCATGTGCGATAACAGAATATAACTTGTCGCGCCCCATAATAATCTTACGCAATTCTTCCGTTTGCTTCATGATGATCCGTTTGGCGGCAATCAGGGATATCTGATGGGTAACACGGATCACAAGCTCTTCCTTATTAAAAGGTTTGGATATAAAATCATTCGCACCTACCTTGAAACCCTTCACTATATCGGCAGTGGTATTCAAAGCTGTCAGAAATATAATAGGAATATGTTGTGTTTCCGGATCGGCTTTCAATCGTTCGGCAACTTCAAAACCATTCATCTCGGGCATCATGACATCCAACAAAATCAAATCGGGACGGGCATTGACCGCCTGGGATAATGCCTCCTTTCCATTACCGGCAGTTATCACCTTAAACTTCTCGTTTGTTAACAACACTTTTAACAACAAGACATTAGAAACCACATCATCCACAACCAAAACAGTGTACTCAGAATGACTTATTACAACATTTACATCCGGTGTCATAGGTATATATTATTTAGCCAGAACACTTTTAAAATAATCAATCACTTTCATCAGCCCCTCTTCCAGATGAATGTGAGGCTCCCAATCCAGCTTTTCTCTTGCCAGAGTAATATCCGGCCTGCGCTGACGAGGGTCATCATGAGGTAAAGGTTCGAAAATAATGTTAGAATGAGAACAGGTCAGTTCCAATATCTTCTGAGCCAGTTCGAATATGGAAAATTCGCAAGGGTTACCGATATTCACCGGTCCTGTGAAGTGATCTTCCGTAGCCATCATACGTATCATCCCTTCCACCAGATCATCTATGTACTGAAAACTACGTGTCTGCTTTCCGTCTCCATAAATGGTTATATCTTTATCTAGCAATGCCTGTACCACAAAATTGGAAATTACACGTCCGTCATCGGTCAGCATATTAGGACCATACGTATTGAATATGCGGATTATTTTTACCAAGACGCCATGTTGACGGTAATAATCCATGCACAAAGTCTCGGCACAACGTTTTCCTTCATCATAACAAGACCGGTAGCCTATGGGATTCACATTTCCCCAATCTCCCTCCCTTTGGGGATGCGACAACGGATCACCATACACCTCACTGGTAGAAGCCTGAAGTATTTTTGCTTTGTTACGCTTCGCCAGTCCCAACATATTAAACGTGCCGAAGACAGCCGTCTTCGCCGTTTTGATAGCATCATGCTGATAATGTATAGGAGAAGCGGGACATGCCAGATTGTATATCTCGTTCACATCCGTCCAAAACGGATTAATTATATCGTGTTCTATCAGTTCAAAGCGCGGATGCCCGATCAGGTAACTTATATTCTCTTTACTCCCCGTGAAAAAGTTGTCTAAACATATAACAATATTACCTTCCTCTATCAGACGAGTGCATAGATGTGACCCTATAAATCCTGCGCCTCCCGTTACTAGGATTCTTTTCATTCCCCTTATTTTTACTTTATTTTATGTTTAGCAAAAATAATTGATTCCCTTCACTTGTGCAAACATTTAAAACAAGATTATTCGTTATCTTTGCAAATACTTTGTCAAAATGAGATTTATATGAAGAAATATCCTTGTGTATTAAGTATAGCAGGATCCGATTGCAGCGGAGGAGCCGGCATACAGGCTGACCTGAAGACCATCTCCGCCTTGGGTGGTTATGCTGCGACAGCCATTACTGCAATCACCGTACAGAACACTTTGGGAGTACGTGCCATACATCCCGTACCACCGGTATATGTACGTGGGCAGATAGAAGCCGTAATGGAAGATATCCGTCCGGATGCTGTTAAAATAGGTATGATTAATGATGTGGAAATAGTCGAGGCCATAGCCTCCTGCCTTCGTACATACCGGCCCCGTTTCGTTGTGTTCGATCCGGTCATGGTATCGACTAGCGGACACCGGCTGATAGAAGAGGACGCCATCAGTGCACTGACCCGGGAACTGATGCCTCTGGCCAGTCTGATTACGCCCAATCTGAGTGAGGCGGAAGTATTGACGGAACACTGCATAAGCAATGTGGACACAATGAAAGCTGCCGCATCGGAATTATTAAAATTCGGTTGCGGATCCGTTTTACTGAAAGGAGGACATTTGGAGGGCGACAAGATGTGCGATGTATTACAAACAGCTGGAGAAGACAAGCCTCATCTCTTTATCTCAGATAAGATAGAAAGCAAAAACACACACGGAACAGGATGTACTCTTTCTTCCGCCATTGCTACTTTTCTGGCACTGGGATATGATATGCCGCAGGCCGTAGAACATGCAAAAGCATATGTCACCAAAGGCATCCACGCCGGGAAAGACGTGCATATAGGCGAAGGACACGGTCCGCTGAATCACTTTTACGCACCTGTTCCGATGAAAACAATGAAATAATTTGTCAATATGCTAATTACCATGCTGTACATAATGCAGCATATTAGCAAATTGCCTCATTATTATTCCGTAGTTCCGAAAGAAATAATTAACTTTGCAACGTTTTTAAACCAAAATAGGAAAAATATGAAAGCATTTGTATTCCCCGGACAGGGAGCACAGTTTGTAGGTATGGGTAAAGACCTGTACGAAAACTCGGCTTTAGCCAAAGAACTTTTTGAAAAAGCAAACGACATTTTAGGATACCGTATCACAGACATCATGTTTGAAGGTACTGACGAAGACTTGCGCCAGACTAAAGTAACTCAGCCTGCCGTTTTTCTGCACTCGGTAATTTCCGCTCTTTGCATGGGTGATGATTTCAAACCTGAAATGACTGCCGGACACTCGCTGGGCGAATTTTCCGCATTGGTTGCAGCCGGAGCATTGTCTTTCGAAGATGGTCTGAAACTGGTTTATGCACGTGCTATGGCTATGCAGAAAGCTTGTGAGGCACAACCCTCTACGATGGCTGCCATCATAGCATTGCCTGACGAAAAAGTAGAGGAAATCTGTGAAGCGATTTCTAAAGAAGGAGAAGTGGTAGTGGCTGCCAATTATAACTGCCCGGGACAAATTGTCATCTCAGGTTCTATCGAAGGAATCAACAAGGCTTGCGAGCAAATGAAAGCTGCCGGTGCTAAACGCGCCCTGCCGCTGAAAGTGGGAGGCGCCTTCCACTCTCCGCTGATGAACCCCGCCAAAGTGGAACTGGAAGCTGCTATCAACGCTACTGAAATTCATACTCCGAAATGCCCGGTATATCAGAACGTGGACGCTTTGCCTCACACAGATCCCGCTGAAATCAAGGCAAACCTGGTAGCTCAGCTCACCGCTTCCGTACGCTGGACCCAGACAGTGAAGAATATGGTTGCCGATGGTGCCGATGACTTTACCGAATGCGGACCGGGTGCTGTACTGCAAGGACTGATCAAGAAAATTGATGGATCGGTCAACGCACACGGTATTGCTTGATAAACAAAATTCAGTTATCATAAATTTCATACGGATTACCGGAATATGCTGAGTAATCCGTATTTTTTTTATGGCATTTCACAAAAATATTCGTAAGTTTGTCGGTATCTAAACGAGATCAGACTATGAATGAATTTAAATATAACATTGGTTATGCCCTGAGTGGAGGATTTATAAAAGGATTTGCCCATTTGGGGATTATGCAGGCTTTGCATGAACATGGCATCAGGCCGGAAATACTTTCCGGAGTAAGTGCAGGTGCTCTTGCCGCTGTCTTCTATGCCGACGGCAAAGAGCCTTATCATATTGTTGAACTTTTTGAGCACCATTCATTCAAAGAACTGACCACTTTTTCTATCAACAAACAAGGTCTGCTGAAACTGGATAGTTTTATCGATTTCTTAAACAGCAACTTGGAGTCAAAAACGATAGAAGAACTAAAAATTCCCACTATTATTACCGCCACCGATTTGGATCACGGACGCATCGTTTCTTTTAAAAAAGGGAAAATAGCCGAAAGACTGGCTGCTTCCTGCTGTATGCCTATCTTGTTTGCCCCCATACGCATCAACAATACATATTATGTAGATGGAGGAATCTTGATGAACCTGCCGGTCAGCCCCATTCGCAAAGAATGCGAGAAAGTGATAGCACTCAATGTAGATCCGCTGGTAGCAGATGAATATAGCAAGAATGTGGTAAGCATCGCACTCAGAGCCTATCATTTTATTTTCCAAGCCAATACACTGCCTCAAAAAGGGATTGCAGATTTGCTGATCGAATCATACGGACTGGAAGAATACAGCAACAGAGAACTGGAAAGAGCCGAAGAGATATTCGAAAAAGGATACAATACGGCAACGGAACTCCTGGACAGACTACTCCTGGAGAATGGAACAATTTGGAGATAAACAAAAAAAGAATAAAATGGATACACAAGAAAAAATTATTATCTATCAGGTATTCACCCGTTTATTCGGGAACAACAGCCTGCGTTGTAAGCCTAATGGTTCTTTGGAGGAAAACGGTTGCGGAAAAATGGCCGATTTCACGACAAAGGCTTTAAACGAGATCAGAACACTGGGTGCCACACATATTTGGTATACAGGTATCATTGAACATGCTACCCAAACCAATTATACCCGCTATGGCATCAAACCCGATCATCCCGCAGTAGTAAAAGGAAAGGCCGGATCACCGTATGCCATCAAAGATTATTATGATGTAGACCCTGATTTGGCAACCAGTATCCCGGACCGTATGAAAGAGTTCGAGAATCTGGTAACACGAAGCCACAAAGCCGGATTGAAGGTCATCATTGATTTTGTCCCCAACCATGTAGCCCGCCAATATGGTTCAGACGCCAAGCCTGAAGGAGTAACCGATTTGGGTGAGAAAGATGATGTGACAAAAGCTTTCAGCCCCAACAATAATTTCTATTATATTCCCGATACAAAGCTGGAAGGCAATATTGACCTGCACCGTGGCGCAGCGGAACCTTACATAGAGTTTCCGGCAAAAGCAACCGGTAATGACCGTTTTGACGCATGGCCCAACTCCAATGACTGGTATGAAACTGTAAAACTGAATTATGGTATAGACTACTTGAACGGTCATAGCCGCCACTTCGAACCGATTCCGGACACATGGGTGAAGATGCGTGACATCCTACTGTTCTGGTCTGCCAAAGGCATTGACGGATTCCGCTGTGATATGGCAGAAATGGTTCCTGTAGAATTCTGGGGATGGGTGATTCCGCAAATCAAAGCTGAACATCCGAAACTGATCTTTATCGCCGAGGTCTATAATCCGGGAGAATACAGGAATTATCTGTTCAATGGCAAATTCGACTATTTATATGACAAAGTAGGTCTGTATGATACGCTACGTGCCATTACCTGCGGATGGGAATCGGCAACTGCTATTCCACAACGCTGGCAAAGCTTGGGAGGTATTGAAAAACGAATGCTCAATTTCCTGGAGAATCATGACGAGCAGCGCATAGCTTCCGATTATTTTGCCGGAAACGGCTCAAAAGCCATCCCCGCAATGATTGTATCGGCTTGCATGAATACCAATCCGGTCATGATTTACTTCGGGCAGGAATTGGGAGAACATGGCATGGATACGGAAGGTTTCAGCGGGCGTGACGGAAGAACTACCATCTTTGATTACTGGAGTGTGGACAGCATACGCCGCTGGCGCAATGGAGGCAAGTTTGACAATAAATTCCTGAATGAGGATGAAAAGCAATTGAAACAATTCTATACCCGTCTGCTGAATATATGCAACAGTGAAAAAGCCATACGGGAAGGTGTGTTCTTTGACTTAACCTATGCCAATCTGGCCGGATGGGTATTTAACGAACATAAACAATACGCCTTTTTACGAAAACAGGATGATGAACTGATATTAATTATGGTTAACTTTGACTCCATACCGGCACGTTCAGCCGTCAATATTCCGCAACATGCGTTTGATTATTTAGGCATCCATCGTTATGGAGAATATGAGGCAACCGAATTGCTGACCGGAAACACAGAGAAGCTGACTCTTATGCCGGACAAAACAACTCCCGTATTACTAGATGGAATGAATGGAAAAATTCTGAAATTCAAGCTATAGTTTCCCACCACAGATTACTCAGATTAACACAGATACAGATTGAAATAAGCAATAAATCGTATTTCAATCTGTGTAATCTGTGGTAAAAAACATTTTAACTCTAGGAAAATACAAATTCCTTCATTGTCCTATCTCTTCAACAGACCGATTTTCAAGTTCAGCTTAAAATAATAGACTCCGTTCTCACGTTCCAGATATCCGTATTTATCTTTTTCAGTAGAACTTTTCTCAAACCGGGAATTAACAAACAGGAAATCGGCAAATACCTGACGGTCAGCCTTCTGATAACAAAGTACCTCTCCATTACCATTTACAAACAGAAAACCGGATATGGCAGAATCTATCCCATTAAATATCTTGGCAGGACGCATTCCTAAAGCCAAAGCCATAAGAAACTGCTTCATCTTATATTCATAATAACTATGCTTATGGATCAATTCATCCTTTATTTTCAACGGATTGATTTGTTTGATTGCTTCTGTCAGGTCACTAACTTTGGATATGCCATCCAAATGCATGACACGCAACATCTCGCCCAACATACGGGGAAAATGAAGATCTATCATGCAAAGATTACTACGGAATACCTTATCGGCCACATCATTATATTTTAAGATTCCTCCCAAGCGTTCTATCATCAACATACGTCCTGCCACATCATCTTCTTCACCAAAAGCATTAATTTTGTTTACGGTAGGAGTAGCGAATTTAACACCAGTCTGCTCGAACTTCAAATTGGCGGCACGCCCTCCATCCAACAACGGAAACATAGTTCCCAAACGGGAACGAACGCAAAAACCTACCAACGGGGCCTCTATACTGTAAAAAGCAACATAGAAATCAGTACGGTCATCCGTCTTTGCTTCCAAGTCATAAATGGCGACTTCATCTAAAAATTCTTCCACACCGTCGGGAGACATCACATCATTCTCTCGGCTCTCTTTGACAGCAGCAAAAACCAACTCTGCCACAGCCGCAAAATCCCCACGAGGTATCTGCTTATCTATCTTTTCCCCACAAATACGTACGGTCGCCTCATCCTCCAGAATATAACGGCGTGTCCCGTCATGTTCCTCACGCTGTACCATCGCCACAGGAAGCTTTTGCACTTCATTCCTTTTCACATCAGGCGTACCTGCATACACATATCCGTCCGCTAACAAGCGGAAAAAGGCGTAAAGCTCGCCCCACTCTCTCTTTGTCGCTTCAAATGCCATATATTTTCTCTTTTTACTATCGTCTGCTATTTTTTAACGGCTGCAAAGATACGCAAAAGAAGTCTTAAAAAACAGGTTTTCGAGAAACGCAAATATTAAACAATGTTATATAGCATACTTTTTAAGTCTGATTATTTGCTATTTTCCAAAAAATCCGTACCTTTGCAATGTGTTTTTCATAGTATTAGATTTAAGGTTAACAAAGGTTGGAGCAAGGCGTTGCTCCTTTTTTATTTTATCCCCCTTACTTTTACGATAAAACAAGTATTTCTTTTAATCCAGAAACCTCGACCTATCTTCAATCGTTCTCAACAGAATCCCTCCGACAGGATAATCAGGTAGAAATTTATGAAGGGAATGCGGATGTGATTTACGTTCCAATCGAACCGATGAATTAGCATTTATCAACAAATGTATCACAAATCACTGCATTTCCATAAACCTGTTCCTTATCCGGTTTGTTCTAAATGGCAAAGACAATCTTTATAAATGATAGAATCATGAAATTAAAAAAAGGAAGTATTGCATTACTAACATTGGCAGGTATGTTCTATATGAGCGTACAAAAAGCGGATGCATGCACGCGTGCCGTCTATATCGGACCGGACCATATGGTAGTAACCGGACGTACAATGGACTGGAAAGAAGATATTATGAGTAATATCTATGTTTTCCCCAGAGGAATACAACGTGCAGGATATAATAAAGAAAATGCCGTGAAATGGACTTCAAAATACGGCAGCGTCATTGCAACAGGATATGATATAGGTACGTGTGACGGAATGAATGAAAAAGGATTGGTTGCCAGTCTGTTATTTTTGCCAGAATCCGTCTTTGACCGCCCGGGAGATACACGTCCTGTCATGGGGATCAGCATATGGACACAATATGTACTGGACAATTTTGCCACCGTACATGAAGCTGTCGAGGAGCTGAAAAAAGAATCATTCCGCATTGATGCTCCCCACATGCCCAACGGTTCAGCTTCCACTCTTCACCTGGCTATTACAGATGAAACAGGAAATACAGCGGTTTTGGAATATCTGGACGGGAATTTAAGCATACACGAAGGAAAAGAATTCCAAGTGATGACCAATTCTCCACGATATGATTATCAGTTGGCTATCAATAATTACTGGAAAGAAGTAGGAGGATTGCAAATGCTGCCGGGCACGAACCGTTCCAGCGACCGCTTTGTGCGTGCCTCTTTTTATATACATGCAATCCCTCAGACTCCGGATGCTAAAATAGCTGTACCCAGTGTGCTCAGTGTGATGCGTAATGTATCTGTTCCTTTCGGAATTACCACACCGGACAAACCTCATATATCTTCCACCCGCTGGCGTTCTGTATCCGATCAGAAGAATAAAATATATTATTTTGAATCGGTCATGACTCCTAATCTGTTTTGGTTGGATTTGAAGAAAATCGACTTCAGTCCCAAAGCCGGAATCAAGAAACTGACCCTCACCAACGGAAAGATTTATGCAGGAGATGCTGTAAAAGATTTAAAAGACAGCGACTCATTTGTATTCTTATTCCAAACCCCTGTGATGTAAAACAGTAAAAATCAATATGACGTTCATGCCTCATTAAAATCGGTTAAGAGCCTCGTGAACGTCATACTTTTCTGCAAAAGTACTCCCTTCCGGCATTGAGTATCTTTTAAAATTCGTTGTTTTATAATAATACAAAAGCAATCATTTCCTCTCTGCTTCCTTATTACAAAAGAATAATTTATCTTTGAACGGATTTTAATATCCCATCAAAATCAGAACAAAAATAAAATAACTATGGAACAACCATCACTCAACGACCATAATAAACAGGAATACCCTCCCATGCATACTACAGAGCATGTCATAAACAGGACAATGGTCAATCTTTTCGGATGCGGACGGGCAATATCCGCCCATATAGAACGCAAAAAAAGCAAGCTGGATTTTGCGCTGCAAACCTGTCCGGAAGAAGCGGATATTATAAGAATAGAAAACACCGTAAACGAAGTATTGCGAAGAAATTTGCCCGTTACAATGGAATTTATCTCTCAAGAGGAAGCTATAGGGCGCTTTGACATGAAACGTTTACCGGAAAAAGCTTCCGAAACCGTACGGATTGTAAAAGTCGGCGATTACGACGAATGCCTCTGTATAGGTCAACACGTGGAAAATACGTCCGAAATAGGTACATTTAAAATTATAAGCCACGACTATAAAGACGGAATCTTCCGTATGCGGTTCAAGCTGATATAGAACAACTGTCAATCTGTCCCCCTAAAATTACAAATTGGCAGTAGCCTTGACAATCAAATGTTTAAAGAGGCTTACCAACTTTTAATGCAAAGGTTTTAATCTTTAAGAAAACCTTTATAGGTTTAAAAGAGTGCAATATAAACCGCATATCATCGAACTAATGGTATGCGGTTTGCATTATGGATAGTGAATGACAAAGCCGAAAGGTGAAGGAATTCAGAAATAAACAAAATGTTTAACCAAAACCTATAGGAGATTAAGATTATGATGCCAGTAAGAAGATCAAACCAAACATGGTTACCAAGTATTTTTAATGATTTCTTTGATAACGACTGGATGGTAAAAGCCAATGCAACAGCTCCCGCCATCAATGTTATTGAAAGTGACAAAGACTACAAAGTAGAAGTCGCCGCTCCGGGAATGACCAAAGAAGACTTCAAGATTCATATCAACGAAGACAACGACTTGGTTATCTCTATGGAAAAGAAAACAGAAAGTACCGAAGGTGATAAAGAAGGCAAGAAAGAAAGCCGTTACTTGCGTCGCGAATTCTCTTATTCTAAATTCCAACAGACATTGATCCTGCCTGATGATGTAGATAAAGATAAAATTGATGCAAAAGTAAACGATGGTGTATTAACTATCGAGCTGCCGAAACGTACGCCGGAAGACAAAGAAAAAGCAGCCAAGGTTATCGAAGTTAAATAACATGCTCTCAAATTCAGAAAAGAGGGATTGCCGCAGAGGCAGTTCCTCTTTTGTTTTTATAAAAGTCCGTTTCTATTCCCTATGAGTTCATCGTAATCTTACAACCCAAAGATATAAATCTTTCACCTGTAAGATCTATAATCTTCGCATTGCATCCTCCCTTCCCTGTTCTGTTCCATATTGCCTGTTCTCTTTACGCACTATACCTCGCCAATGTCTACTTAACATATTTATCCAACACTTTTTCCAAGGCATTTTGTGAAACCGGCTTAGTCAGGCAATCATCGCATCCGGCTTCTATAGCCCTGTCTTTGTCGGACTCAAAAGCAAAGGCAGTCAAAGCGACAATAGGCACTTCTTTTGAATAAGAACGAATCAGGCGCGTAGCCTCCAGCCCATCCATATGGGGCATCTTGATATCCATCAAAATCAAGTCGGGCTGATGTTCTTTAAATTGATTCACCGCATCCTCTCCATTCTTAGCCCATAGCAGATTACATCTTTTCCCTAACAATGTCTTTAACAGCAAAAAGTTGCTGTCTACATCTTCCGCCACCAGTACTGTTCTTCTTTGCAATACTTTTCTCGGTTCCGTACTCCCTGATTCCGGACACTTCGTAGCCTTTTCGGATTCCGGACATTTTTTACCCGCCTTATAAGGAATCGTAAAACGAAAAGTAGAACCTTCATTCAGTTTGGATTCCGCAGTAATCTCTCCACCTAATTTTTCTACAATCACCCTACAAATCGCAAGCCCCAAACCTGTTCCCTGAACAAAAGTATTCAGTTTCACGAAACGCTCAAAAATCATTTTAATCTTCTCCTCGGAGATACCCATTCCCGTATCTTTTACATAAAAATCAATATACTCCTCCCTCACTTCAAAACCAAAACGGATTTCCCCTTTGAAAGTAAATTTTATAGCATTGGTTATCAAATTTGTAACAACTTGCATAATTCGGTTCTGATCTTCATTGATTATCAAACTGGTGTCTTTATTGTCTAATATCAAAACAACCCCAGTCTGCACCCGATCCTTATGCATCTCATACACATTACGGCACAATTCTCCCAAATCCATTGGATATCTGATGTATTCCAATGTACCCGCCTCTATTTTTGCCAAATCAAGAATGTCATTGATTAATTGCAACAATATTTCCGAATTCTGGTTGATGATGTCCGAATAAAGTTTTTCATCCTCTGCATTATCCGCTATAGTCATCAAACGGGAGAAACCTACTATTGCATTCAGAGGAGTACGGATTTCATGACTCATATTGGCTAGAAAGGCTGTTTTCAGCCTATCGGACTGCTCAGCCTTGATACGGGCCTGAACCAGTTCTTGCTCTATGTTCTGCATATTGGTAATATCCCACGAAATGCCGATAATAAGCGGTGCACGCCCTTCCAGAGGAACTAATGTTTTTAAAGTCTGCACGATACGGGTCTCGCCTGTAGCCGTCACATACGTTTCCTGCATTTCCATGCGCTCGCGGGTACGGATCAATTCCAAATCATCCCGATGAAACTTCTCCGCATTCTCATGTTCGGGAAACACTTCAAAATCAGTATGGCCCAATGCTTTGGAAGCAGGAATTTTAGAGTGGCTGGCAAACGCCTTGTTCCAATAAAGATATCGGAAATCATCTTCAGGGTCCTTCACAAACAAATAAACAGGAATATTATTCAGTATGGCATCCATCAGATAATTCAGTTCACGCAATTCGTCACGGTTCTTGATAACATCCGTTATATCCTGTGTAAAAAACCAAATCATTTCCTCGCCCTGATTTTGAATCATAAAGGCCGAAACCTGATGAACACGAAGTTTTGTTTCTCCCACACGGGTATATTTGGCACGATAAGCAAAATTACCTCCATTATCACGAATCTCTTGAACACGTTTATCAAATATTTCTTTGGTATTCAGAGAAACAGATAAATCATAAACCTTCTGTGTTCCCAGCTCCTCTTTCACTCCATATTCCTCAATAAACTGCCGGTTGGCATAAACTAAGGTTCCGTCAGCCGATACAGCCAGAATACTATCACTGACCTTATCCAGTACCCGTTTAAATATTTCCAGGTTCTGCTGTGTGGCAACTCTTTCACTAATATCACGACACATTATCAGCACATATTCATCATCCAATGGGAAAATACGGTTTTCATAATAATGATGTTCTCCGTTTACATCCAGTTCATGATGGGCCGTAGATCCTCTACCGGTAGTAATTACTTTCAGAAGATTATTATGAATATTATGATAGGCCTCTTTAGGAACCATCTCACGCATGGACATTCCTTTAAAGGTTTCATTTGAAACACCTACATGATTGGTTTCCTCATTAGAAACAACCTCAATGCCCGTTTCTTCATGATTGAAAACCGTCAACATATCCGGTAACGAATCAAGGATCTTTACTGCATATTTTTCTTTGAAACTAATGTTATCAGAGCCATGCTCCAAAGCGGACAATTTTTCTTTCAACAACCTGTTCTCCTCTCTCAAAGAGGCAAGTTCTTGCTCCACTATTTTAAGCTTGTGTTCACAATCCATATTTATTGAAAATCTTTAGGATTCCTAATCTTACAAATTTAAGAAACTTTTTGTGAATCAAGAAAGAATAGTGAATTATTTTTTAATAATGAGAAGAAGGAGGGGGATTAGTGGTGAGTAGTGAATGATGAGTGATTAGCGATTAATAGTTAGTAGTTAATGAGTTGCGCTATCATCCCGCAAGGTCATTAACCACTAACCACTAATCTAATAACTAGTATTCCGACCAGCTTTTGATAGCGATATCGTTTATCGTCATGGTACAGAAAGCATTGATAAACGCACTTGCCAGACGAGCATTGGTAATCAAGGGCACATTCAGGTCGATAGCGGCACGACGGATCTTGTATCCATTGTCCAACTCCCCGGCTGTCAGGTTCTTCGGGATATTGACTACCATGTCTATCTCTTTCCGGTGCAACATATCCAGTGCCTGAGGTTTCCCTTCCTCACTGGGCCAATACACGCGGGTATTTTCCACCCCGTTCTCGGTCAGGAAGTGGGATGAGCCTCCGGTGGCATAAAGTTTATAACCTTTCTTCTGCAACATACGGGCCGCTTCCAAGGTATCCGCTTTCTGCTTGGCATTACCTGTAGAAAGCAACACGCTCTTTTCCGGAATACGATACCCCACAGACAGCATCGCCTTCAATACGGCACACGAAGTATCCGTACCGATGCAGCCTACTTCACCGGTAGAGGCCATGTCTACCCCCAATACCGGATCGGCTTTCTGCAAACGGTTGAAAGAGAACTGGCTGGCCTTAATACCCACATAATCCAACTCGAAAAGATTCTTATTCGGTTTCTCAACCGGCAGTCCGAGCATCACTTTGGTAGCCAGTTCAATAAAATTGATTTTCAGCACCTTGCTGACAAAGGGGAAGCTGCGTGAAGCACGAAGGTTACATTCAATCACCTTGATATCGTTATCCTTTGCCAGATATTGGATATTGAACGGACCGGAGATATTCAATTCCTTGGCTATCTGACGGGAGATGCGCTTGATGCGGCGCACCGTTTCCACATACAACTTTTGCGGTGGGAACTGGATAGTGGCATCGCCTGAATGCACTCCGGCATACTCAATGTGCTCACTGATAGCATATGCCACAATCTCACCATTCTGAGCCACAGCGTCCATTTCCACTTCCTTGGCGTGCTCGATGAACTGGCTCACCACTACCGGATGCTTTTTCGATACATTGGCAGCCAGTTTCAGGAAGCGTTCCAACTCTTCTTGATTGGAGCAGACATTCATGGCCGCACCACTCAGCACATACGAGGGACGTACCAAAACAGGGAAGCCTACCTTGTCAATAAAGGCATGGATGTCTTCCATAGAAGTCAATGCGCTCCATTCGGGCTGATCCACTCCGATGCGGTCCAGCATGGCCGAGAATTTATCCCGGTCTTCGGCATTGTCAATGCTCTTGGCACTGGTACCGAGGATATTTACATTTTGCGCATCCAGACGGAGAGCCAGATTGTTAGGAATCTGGCCACCGGTAGATACAATGACTCCGTGAGGATTCTCCAGTTCGAGAATATCCATCACACGCTCGAAAGTCAGCTCGTCAAAGTACAGACGGTCGCACATATCATAGTCGGTAGAAACCGTTTCGGGATTATAATTAATCATGACACTGCGGTAACCCTCCTTACGGATAGTCTGCAAAGCCTGCACACCACACCAGTCAAATTCCACCGACGAACCGATGCGGTAAGCGCCTGAACCCAGTACCACGATGGATTTATGGTCGCCTAAGTACTTTACGTCATTGGCCACACCGCTATACGTCAAATACAGATAGTTGGTCTGTGCAGGGTACTCGGCCGCCAAGGTATCGATTTGTTTCACCACCGGAAGGATTCCCACCTGCTTGCGATGATTACGCACATACAGAATACCGTCTTCCATATCTCCTTCGTAGCCAATGGCACGGGCTATCTGGAAATCGGAGAATCCCTGCACTTTCGCCTTGCGGAGCAATTCGTCCGGCATATCGGTAATCTGCTTGTGGTTATTGCCCCATTCGTGCATCTCTTTAGAAGTGTCCATGATGTGCTGCAATTTCTGCAAGAACCATTTGTCAATCTTGGTCAGCTCATGAATCTGGTCTACCGTGTAACCTGCACGCATGGCTTTGCTGATCACGAAAATACGTTTGTCCGTCGGCTCACGAAGGGCTTTGTCCACGTCTTCTATAACCAATTCCTTATTCTCTACGAAACCATGCATTCCCTGACCAATCATGCGCAAACCTTTCTGAATGGCTTCTTCGAAAGTACGTCCGATAGCCATCACCTCGCCCACCGATTTCATGGACGAGCCCAGTTCACAGTCCACACCGTGGAACTTGCCCAAGTCCCAACGGGGAATCTTGCACACCACATAGTCCAGTGCAGGCTCGAAGAAGGCACTGGTGGTCTTTGTCACCGAGTTTTTCAAGTCGAACAACCCATATCCCAAGCCTAATTTGGCGGCAACGAAAGCCAACGGATAGCCGGTAGCCTTGGAAGCCAATGCAGACGAACGCGAAAGACGGGCGTTGACCTCAATGACACGGTAATCTTCCGATTCGGGATCGAAGGCATACTGTACATTGCATTCGCCCACAATGCCGATATGGCGGATGATACGGATAGCCAGTTCACGAAGTTTATGATACTCGGCATTGGTCAGTGTCTGCGAAGGGGCGATCACGATAGACTCGCCGGTATGGATACCCAGCGGGTCGAAGTTCTCCATGTTACATACAGTGATGCAGTTATCATAACGGTCACGGACCACTTCATACTCCACCTCCTTCCAGCCTTTCAAACTCTTTTCCACCAATACCTGCGGCGAGAAAGAGAAGGCCTTTTCAGCCAGAACATTCAGTTCCTCTTCATTGTCACAGAAACCTGAGCCCAAACCACCCAATGCATAGGCGGCACGGATAATGACCGGATAACCTAATTCTTTAGCGGCGCGACGGGCATCTTCCAGATTTTCCACCGCTTCGCTCTTGATGGTCTTGACATTGATTTCATTCAGTTTTTCTACAAACAATTCACGGTCTTCAGTATCCATGATGGCCTGCACGGGAGTACCCAACACACGGACATTGTATTTTTCGAAGATACCTGCTTTGTACAGTGCCACCCCACAGTTCAAGGCAGTCTGTCCGCCGAAAGACAGGAGCACGCCGTCCGGACGTTCCTTTTCTATCACCTTCTCTACAAAATAAGGAGTAACGGGCAGGAAATAAATCTGGTCTGCCACCCCTTCGCTGGTCTGCACGGTAGCGATGTTCGGGTTGATCAGAACCGTTTCAATCCCTTCCTCCTTCAAGGCTTTCAATGCTTGCGAACCCGAATAGTCGAACTCTCCGGCCTCGCCAATCTTCAAGGCACCGGAACCTAATAACAATACTTTCTTTATTTCGTCTTTCATACTTGTTCTTTTTAATACACGGTTTATAACAACTTCACAAACTCATCAAACAGGAACTCGGTATCCGTAGGTCCCGATGCAGCTTCCGGATGGAACTGTGCCGAGAACCAAGGTTTGGTTTTATGCCTGATACCCTCGTTGGAACCGTCATTCATATTGATGAACAGCGGTTCCCAATCGGTTCCCAATGTATTATTATCTACCGCATAACCGTGGTTCTGACTGGTAATGAAACAACGTTCCGTTCCTATCATGCGCACCGGTTGGTTATGGCTGCGATGACCGTATTTCAATTTATAGATGGTAGCGCCTCCTGCTTTGGAAAGCAACTGATTCCCCATACAAATGCCGAAGATAGGCTTGTCGCTCAGGCTCATCGCCTTGCGGATATGCTGTACCGCCTCATCGCAAGTATCCGGATCACCCGGACCGTTCGAAATAAACAATCCGTCATACTCCATCCCTGTAAAGTCATGGTTCCAAGGAACACGGATCACTTCCACATCCCGTTTCAGTAAGCAACGGATAATATTTGTCTTTACACCACAATCCACCAACACCACTTTTTTCTTACCTGCACCTTCATTATAACGAATGACTTCCTTACACGATACTTTATCTACATAATTGATACCTGCATACGTTGCTTCGGGCACATTGCCGGGTTCATCATCAAATACGATTTTCCCCATCATTACCCCATGTTCGCGAAGAACTTTGGTCAGTTCACGGGTATCGATGCCTGTAATGCCCGGCACTTGCTCACGCTTCAGCCAGTCGGCCAGACTTTCTTTCGCATTCCAGTGACTGTATTCTTCACTGTAATCACTTACAATAATCGCTTCGGCATGGATACGTTCACTTTCCATAAAAGTAGCCAAGCCATTGGGTTCGATAGTAAAGGGAGGTACCCCGTAGTTACCGACCAACGGATAAGTTAAGGTCATCAGCTGCCCCGCGTATGAAGGGTCTGTCAAACTCTCAGGATAACCGGTCATAGCGGTATTAAACACCACTTCGCCGGCTACCGGTTTCTCATAACCGAACGACTTGCCCGGGAAACGGCTCCCGTCGTCGAGGATCAATGTTACATTTCTCATCTAATCTATCTTGAATGGTTGTTCTTTAGAATTGATAAACTTTTTCTATATAGTCTATAAACGCCTGGTTCACCAGCTTCACTCCACCCGGAGTAGGATAATCCCCACTGAAATACCAGTCGCCCGTATGGTTGGGACACGCTTCATGCAATCCTTCCAGTGTCTGATAAACGATTTCCACTTTCGCCTGCGTACCCTTCGGAGTGAGAAGTTCCACCATTTTTGCCGCAATCTCCTCATTAGTGAAAGGGGCATAAATTTCTTTCACATAATTCACCATCTGCTCTTTGGGTAACCCCACCTGGTCTTTCGATTTGTTGTAAGCACGGGCTATCACATCTTTCATATCCCGTTCTTTCAATAAATCGATAGCAGCCTTGAAAGCGATAAACTGATCCATACTGGCCATATCAATACCATAATAATCAGGATAACGCACCTGTGGCGAAGAAGAAACAATGACGATTTTCTTCGGATGCAGGCGGTCGAGGATGCCGATAATGCTCTGTCTTAACGTAGTTCCCCGGACGATGCTGTCATCAATAATCACCAGATTATCCACATGAGGCACAAGGCTTCCATAAGTGATATCATACACATGGGCAGCCAAATCATTCCGACTGTTGCCTTCGGCGATAAAGGTACGCAACTTGATATCCTTGATGGCTACTTTCTCGCTACGGATACGCCTGGACAGGATTTTTTCCAGTTCCTCGTGATTGGGATGATGCCCCAAAGCCTCTATCTTCTTTACTTTCAGTTCATTCAGATAATTGTCGAATCCTTCCAGCAGTCCATAGAAAGCCACTTCCGCCGTATTGGGTATAAAAGAGAATACGGTATGCTCCACATCATAGTCTACCGCTTTCAAAATAGGATTCACCAGTTTTTCGCCCAGCTGTTTTCTTTCCTTATAAATATCCATGTCACTTCCCCGGCTGAAATAGATACGTTCGAAGGAACAGGCTTTCTTCTCTTTCGCCCGGTTGATCTGTGCCAGACGCATCTTTCCAGTCTTGCTTATAAGGATAGCCTGTCCCGGTTGCAATTCATTGATGCTTCCGGCAGATACATTCAAGGCAGTCTGAATGACAGGGCGCTCGGATGCCAATACCATGATTTCATCGTCCATGTACCAGAAAGCCGGACGAATGCCCCACGGATCGCGCACCGCAAAAGACTCACCGCTACCGGTCATACCGCAGATCACATAGCCTCCATCCCACTCCTTGCTCGAAGTCTTGAGGACATTGCCCAGATCAATGCGGTCTTCTATAGCGTGAGTGATATCCATGCCTTTCAGACCTTCCTTCTCACATTCCACATAGAGGCGCTCCACCTCGCGATCCAAACGGTGCCCCACTTGTTCCAGCATAATATATGTGTCGGCATATTTACGCGGATGCTGGCCGTCGGCAGTGATACGTGCGAAAATCTCATCCACATTGGTCATGTTGAAATTGCCGCACAACGCCAAATTCTTGGCACGCCAGTTGTTACGGCGCAAGAACGGATGCACGTAGGAGATACCGCTTTTTCCGGTAGTGGAATAACGCAAATGCCCCATATATACCTCTCCGGCAAAGGGAAGGCATTTCTTGGCGTATCCGGCATCATGCAATTGTTCAGGCGCCAAATCCTTGAAATGATTTTGCACCGTACCGAATATCTCTGTTATCGCCCCTGAACCTAAAGCTCTTTCACGGAACATATATTCTTCACCGGGATTGGCCTCCAGTTTGACACAGGCCAGCCCGGCGCCTTCCTGTCCGCGGTTATGTTGTTTTTCCATCAGCAGATACAGCTTGTTCAAGCCATACATCCAGGTTCCATACTTTTCCTGATAATATTCCAGCGGTTTCAGCAGTCGTATCATAGCGACTCCACATTCATGCTTTAACGGTTCCATGCTCTCTCTTTACTACTTAAATTAATAGTTCATTTTCAGATTCTTATAAAAACATCCCAAAGGTATGACAAGACCTTCTGTCATTTTTCCAAACTTACTTACGGTACATCTTTCAAGAATTATGCCGGAAACTTCCTGCATAATCTCCGGCAGCATTGCCTTCTATTCTACTGTTACCGACTTCGCCAGATTTCGTGGCTGATCCACATTCTTCCCTTTGCAAATGGCTACATGATAGGCCAATAACTGTAAGGGGACCGTAGCTATCAACGGTTCGAGGCACTCTAATGTTTCGGGCAACTCAATGCAATCATCGGCCAACTTACTGATTACCGTATCTCCTTCTGTGACCAAAGCGATTACTTTTCCCTTCCGCGCCTTGATTTCCTGTATGTTACTCATTATCTTTTCATACATCGCATTATGCGTAGCTACCACCACAACAGGCATTTCGGCATCAATCAATGCGATAGGTCCATGTTTCATCTCAGCGGCGGGATAGCCTTCAGCGTGAATATAAGATATCTCCTTCAACTTTAACGCGCCTTCCAAAGCTACCGGGAAACTGTACCCCCGCCCCAAATAGAGGAAATTATGTGCATAGGTGAAAATACGCGACAGTTCCGCTATTTTAGGATTACTGATCAATATCTTTTTTATTTTAGCCGGAATCACAGTCAATTCCCGGATCACTTCCAGGTATTTCTCATCTGCCATACTCCCTTTCTCTTTTGCCAGTGTCAGCGCCAGCATGGTAAGCACGGTTACCTGTCCGGTAAATGCCTTGGTGGACGCCACTCCTATCTCCGGTCCTACATGAATATAAGAACCGGTATCTGTAATGCGCGGAATGGATGAACCTACCGCATTGCATATACCATAGATAAAAGCTCCTTTCTCTTTCGCCAGTTCTATGGCAGCCAATGTATCGGCCGTTTCACCCGATTGCGAGATAGCTATTACCACATCGTCTTCATGAATCACCGGATCACGATAGCGGAACTCGGAGGCATATTCCACTTCTACCGGAATACGGCAGAAACTTTCTATCAGTTGTTTCCCTATCAATCCGGCATGCCACGAAGTTCCGCAAGCCACAATTACAAAGCGACGGGCCTTGAGCAAACGTTCCTTATGATCAATAACCGCCGACAGTACTACTTTATCACCGTCCGCATTGATGCGTCCACGCATACAGTCGTTAATACAATCGGGTTGTTCGAATATCTCCTTCAACATGAAATGCGGGTATCCCCCTTTCTCCAGTTGTCCCAGATTCATTTCCACCGTACGTACTTCGGGATTTTGAAGCACGTTGTCCAGATTGACGACTTCCAATGTCTTGTCTCTGCGAATCACCGCTATCTCCCCATCTTGCAGATACACCACTTTATCCGTATACTCTACAATCGGAGTAGCATCCGAAGCCAGAAAGAATTCATCCTTCCCTATCCCTACCACCAGCGGACTGCTTTTGCGTGCTGCAATAATCTCATCGGGATTATTCTTGTCGAGCACCGCTATAGCGTATGCGCCAATCACCTCATGCAGAGCCAACTGAACGGCAGTAAGTAAATCTAAATGGTTGGAAAGTTGGAAAAATTCAATTAACTGTACGAGAACTTCGGTATCTGTACTACTTTTAAAGATGAACCCTTTTTTTTGTAGCTTTTCTTTCAGGGTAGCGTAGTTTTCAATAATACCATTGTGGATAAGAGCTAGATTCTTTGAAGAAGAAAAATGAGGATGAGCGTTAGCCTGACAAGGCTCTCCGTGGGTGGCCCATCGGGTGTGGGCAATACCAATTGTACCGGAAACGTCTTTTTGGGAAACAAAAGCCTCTAGGTCTGAAACCTTTCCTTTCGTTTTATAAACGTTCAACCTCCTTTTTTTGTCTATCAATGCGACTCCTGCGCTATCATAGCCCCGGTATTCCAACCGCTTCAGGCCTTTTATGAGAACAGGGTAAGCATCTCGTTTTCCAATATAGCCTACTATTCCACACATAATCTACTAAGTATATGTTCTGATTCGACTGCAAAGATACAAATATCAATTAACATAAATGCAATAAAAAACCATAAATAATTGACGAAAGCGATAAAAAAGTAAGAATAAAAATCGAAAAGAAATATTTTATTCGTTTTTTTAATAAATATGAAAACTTACAGTATGATATTGTCTGTTGTGGTTTTAGTTACGATTTGAAAGACAGTAAGCAAGCAAGAAGGGTAATGTGTAAAGAGGACCGTCATCCCGACGCCCCTCTCCGCAAACTTAAAACAACCAACAAAAGAAATAGATAACCTTTATGCAGTGATTATCTAATAAAAAGCAATTCACGATATTTAGGTAATGTCCACATCTGGTTGTCTACGATCAGCTCCAGCTTGTCGATATGATAACGTATCTCTTCCAGCATCGGGGCGATGGTATCGTGATAGGCAATGGCCTTTTCGCGCTCGCTCTCTATTTTGTTCGCCACTTTTCGCGCCTCCACCATGGCATTTACATGCTCGGTGATGAAAATGGTTCGCCGGGCAATCTCTTCGATGAGTTTCATGTTCTCAGCCGACAGTTGGGATGCTTTTTCCGCCGGGAAGAGCTCTTTCATTTTATACACATTGTCTATCAGCTTGCTTTGGTATTCGGTGGCTACGGGGATGATGTGGTTCATCGCCAGGTCGCCCAGCACGCGCGCCTCGATCTGGATTTTCTTTGTGTAAGTTTCCCATTTCACTTCATTGCGCGCCTCCAGCTCCTTGCGGGTCATCACGCCGGTGGATTCGAACATGGCGATGCTCGCGGGCTTCAAGTAGTTGTCGAAAATGAGCGGGCAGCTCGTTTCGCAGTCCAGACCCCGGTGGGCGGCCTCCGCCTTCCATTCGTCCGAGTAGCCGTTGCCGTCAAAACGGACAGGCTTGCACTCCTTGATGTAGCGGCGGATAATTTCAATGATGGCGGAGATTTTCGGTTCACCCTTTTCGATGAGCGCATCCACGTCCTGCTTGAACCGGGCAAGTTGTTCGGCAACGGCCGCGTTGAGCGCAATCATGGCACTGGCACAGTTTGCCTCCGAGCCTACGGCGCGGAATTCGAAGCGATTGCCGGTGAAGGCGAACGGCGAGGTGCGGTTGCGGTCGGTATTGTCAATCAGCAGTTCGGGGATTTGCGGGATGTCCAGCTTCATTCCCTGTTTGCCTGCCAGTGAGACAAGGTCGTCGTTACCGCTTTCTTCTATATGGTCCAGCACTTGCGTGAGCTGTTTGCCCAGGAAAGAAGAAATGATGGCGGGCGGCGCTTCGTTGGCTCCCAGGCGATGGGCGTTGGTGGCACTCATGATAGAAGCTTTCAGCAAACCGTTGTGGTGGTATACCGCCATCAGGGTGTTGACTATGAAGGTAATGAAGCGCAGATTGTCTTCGGCGGTCTTGCCCGGAGCCATCAGCAGGACGCCGGTGTCTGTACCCAGTGACCAGTTGTTATGCTTCCCCGAGCCGTTGACGCCTTTGAAGGGTTTTTCGTGCAGCAACAGGCGGAAGCCGTGGCTCCGCGCCACCTTGCGCATGAGCGACATGAGAAGCATGTTATGGTCTACCGCCAGGTTGCATTCTTCGAAAATGGGAGCCAGCTCAAATTGGTTGGGAGCCACTTCGTTATGGCGGGTCTTGACGGGTATGCCCAGTTCCAGCGCCTGTATTTCAAGGTCTTTCATAAAGGCAGCCACACGCGTGGGGATGGCTCCGAAGTAATGGTCTTCCAATTGCTGGTTCTTGCTGGCTTCGTGTCCCATCAGGGTGCGCCCGGTCAGCAGCAGGTCGGGACGGGCGGCATACAGTCCTTCGTCTACCAAGAAGTATTCCTGTTCCCAGCCCAGGTAGGCCACCACTTTCTTCACTTCCGGGTTGAAGTAACGGCACACGTCCACGGCGGCTTTGCCCACAGCACTCAAGGCTTTCAGCAGTGGCGTTTTGTAGTCCAGCGACTCGCCGGTGTAAGCAATGAAAACGGTAGGGATGCACAGGGTGTCGTCCACCACGAAGACAGGCGATGAGGGGTCCCATGCACTGTAGCCGCGTGCCTCGAAGGTGTTTCGGATGCCGCCGTTGGGGAAGCTGGAAGCATCAGGCTCCTGCTGTACGAGGAGCTTGCCCGAAAATTCCTCCATCATTCCACCCTTGCCGTCGTGTTCCACAAAGGCGTCGTGCTTTTCGGCTGTGCCTTCCGTCAGGGGTTGGAACCAGTGGGTGTAGTGGGTTACACCTAGCTCGGTTGCCCAGCGTTTCATGCCTGCCGCCACTTCGTCGGCTATGGCACGCTCCAGGGGGGCGCCGTTGTCCATGGCGTCCGTCAGTTTGGCATAGACGGCGCCGGGCAGATACTTGAACATTTTCTCGCGGTTGAAAACGTATTTGGCGAAATATTCACTGGGCCTTTCGGCTGGTGTCTCCACCGTTGCTGCTTTCTTCTTGAAAGCCGTTTCGACTACTCTGAATCTTAATTTTGACATAATACCTAAATTTGTTTAGTTGTTGATTAGTAGAATGAATGGAAAAAACTTTTGTGATTAATTTAATTGTATGCCGACTCGCCATGCTCGTAGATATCGAGTCCTTCCTCTTCAATGCGTTTCGGAACACGCAAGCCATGTATCTTGTCCAGCACTTTAAAAACAATGAAGCCCATGCCTGCCGCCCACACTCCTACTACGGCCGCGCCGAAGAGCTGTGCCAGCAGGAAGCTGCTTCCGCCGCCATAGAACAGCCCCTCTTCTGTAGCGAAGAGTCCTGTAAGAATCGTTCCCAGGCAACCGCAAACGCCGTGTACGGACGATGCGCCTACGGGGTCGTCAATTTTCAGCACATGGTCGATAAAGTCGACTGCAAATATCATTACCACGCCGCAAATGGCACCGATAAGTACAGACCCGAAAGGCGATACCAGGTCACATCCCGCCGTGATGCCCACCAGTCCTGCCAGCACACCGTTCAGTGTGAGGGACAAGGAAGGTTTGCCATACTTCATCCAACTCGCCACCAGTGCGAAGAAACCTCCTGCACAAGCTGCCAGGTTGGTGGTGAGGAACACATGCGAAATGGTCGTCTGGTCTCCACTTGTCGCCGCTGCCAACTGCGAACCGGGGTTGAACCCGAACCAGCCGAACCAAAGGATAAACACGCCCAGGCAGGCAAGCGTCAAACTATGACCGGGGATGGCCCTTGATTTGCCGTCTTTCCCGTATTTGCCAATACGCGGCCCCAGAATGGCGGCGCCCACCAAGGCAATCCATCCGCCTACGGAGTGAACCACCGTAGAACCGGCAAAGTCATGAAAAGTAGTGCCGAACGTCCTCATCATAAAGGAGCCTTCGTCTCCGTTCATCAGCCATCCGCCGCCCCAGGTCCAGTGGCCGGAAACCGGATAAATGAGTACGCTGATAAAGACAGTATAGACCAGATACATGGAGAACTTGGTACGTTCCGCCATGGCTCCGGACACGATGGTGGCCGCCGTGGCGCAGAATACAGTCTGGAAAATCAGGAAGCCTTCGATGGGCAATCCGTTGTCGATGATTTTGTCCATCGCCTCCAAGTTGAAAAAATGGGGGGCACCCACAAAACCGCCTATGCCGAACATCAGCCCGAAGCCGATGAACCAGAACAGGATGGAGCCGAACATGAAGTCTACCAGATTTTTCATCAGCACGTTGGCCGTGTTCTTGGTACGGATGAACCCGGCTTCTACCAGTGCGAATCCCGGTTGCATGAAGAATACCAGCATGGCGGCAAGTAGCATCCATACGGTGTTGAGTCCGGTAGCAAGTTCGCCTAGGGCCCCGGCGGTTGCATCGGGCGCCGCGGTGGTGGCTGCCACGCCTGCATCTTGCGCCCAAAGGCCGGCGGGGAGCATAAATAAGAGTATAGTATCCATAATTTTTCTCGTTTACGTTGTAGTATTGTTTTATTCCCGACTTTACTTTTGCCGGTAAAGGGAAGTAGCTTGCGCTTATTTTTCCTGTTCTGCATTATACAGGGCTATGTCACCCCGCTCGCCCGTGCGTATGCGGACGGCGTCTTCAATGGGGATGACGAAAATACGTCCGTCGCCTATCTCGCCGGTGTGCGCCGCCTTGATGATGGCTTGCACTGTTTTCTCCACATTCTTTTCGCGCACCACGATGGAAACCAGGATTCTTTCAATCGAACTGGTATCATACACCACACCACGGTAGATACGTCCCTGGCGTGCTTTACCAATGCCTCTTACATCGTAGTAGGAAAACCATTCGATGTCGGCTTCGAGCAACGCGTCCTTTACGTCCTCGAACTTGGTCTTACGGATAATAGCCTCAATTTTCTTCATTGTTGTACTTGTAATTTATATGTTCCAATCTTTTTACCTTTTTAAAAACTGATACCTCTCTCTACTTTGTCGTTATGTCTGAATTTGTTATTGTATCTGCATTTTCAGCACTTCCTGTCAGAAACTCAGTCCGAATACGAAATAGGCCCCTTCGGTGCGCGGATTCACCGTCACCTTGGCGAAGGCGGGGACTGAGAATGAGTCTGTAATCTTGATTTCCTTGGATACCCCAAGGCTGATGTCGCATACGGCGAACCCGTCCGAACCGCTGCATTCCGGATCTGCGGACACGTTATAGAAGTCATTGGCCCATGGCGTGGCTCCTATTTCTGCCGTCCAGTCCAGGCCTGCCAGTTTGAAGGGGGCGGCGAGTGATATGTAAGAGGAGTAAGCCCGGTCGCCGTCCTTGTTCACCCCGTCGGCACCTGCAAAGTTGGTGTACCAGTTCACTGCCAGCGGACCGAAATCGTAACCTATCTGCGCTTCGAATACATGGCTGGTATGGTGCGTGCCATAGTGGAAATAGCCGGGGCCGCCATTGAACCAGTAGTCTGTCACCGAAATGCTGAAACCGCCGGTGCTGTAGCCCAGCGTCAGGTCCAGTTCTTTCGTATCAGCGGACTCAATGCCTGCGGATCCCCATGCGCCGAGCGAAAATCCTTTGTAGGCAACGGACAATGACGGCTGTATGCTTACGCCTCCCAAATCCTGTCCGCGCCAAATATAGCCGCTTACCAAGTCAGCTCCTACGCTGGCTTCCACCTTGTCTTGAGCGATGCTCGTTGCCGGCACTGTCATGGACAGGCCTAATAGCAATGCCGTTTCCTTAAAATTCATCTTCATAGCTTTTTACCTTTTAATTAATAATAGTGAGTATGTCATATTTTATATACCTATTGGCTTGATTGATGTAAGTCCGATGCAAGCACAAAGTGCTTCAAGGTGTTGTCATGTACTGTGCTCAGAGCAACCATTTTCTGATCCGTTTCATGGCTTCTTCGCAATCCGCCCGCTCTCCGAAAGCGGTCAAGCGGATATATCCTTCACCACTGGGGCCGAAGCCTACTCCCGGCGTGCCCACTACATTGGCTTCATACAGCATCTGTTCAAAGAATTTCCACGAGTTTACCTCACCCGGTGTCTTCACCCACAGGTAGGGGGCGTTCTCTCCGCCGAAAACTTTGAGTCCTGTACTTTCCAACGCTTCTTTCATGATGCGGGCGTTAGCCATATAATACTGTATGATGGCTTTCACTTGCTTTTTGCCCTCGGGGGTATAGATCGCTTCGGCACCACGCTGGGTGATATAGGATGTGCCGTTGAACTTGGTGCACTGGCGGCGGTTCCACATCCGGTTCAGCGGAATGCGCTCTCCTTCCAGCGTGGCGGCTGTGAGTTCTTTCGGTACGACGGTGTATCCGCAACGCACCCCGGTGAATCCGGCCGTCTTCGAGAAACTGCGAAATTCTATCGCTACTTTCTTCGCTCCTTTTATCTCATAAATGGAGTGAGGAATGTCCGGGTCTTGTATGTAGGCCTCGTAGGCAGCATCGTAAAGGATGAGGGTATCATTTTCCAATGCATAGTTCACCCATTTTTTCAGTTCGGCCTTGCTAATGACCGTCCCCGTAGGGTTATTGGGATAGCAGAGGTATAGGATATCTATCCTGCGGTCGGGAATTTCGGGCACGAAATTATTCTCGCTCAGGCAAGGCAAGTATACCACGTTGCTCCATCGCCCGTCTTCCAGTATCCCGGCACGGCCGCACATTACGTTCGAATCGATGTATACGGGGTAGATGGGGTCTGTCACGCCGATGCTGTTGTCGTGGCGAAGGATGTCTCCGATATTTCCCGTATCGCTCTTGGCGCCGTCACTGATAAAGACTTCGCCGGGTTCCAGATAGACGCCGCGCGGAGCGTAATCGTTCCTGATGACGGCATCTATCAGGAAATCATAACCTTGTTCGGGACCGTAACCGTGGAATGTCTCTTTGTTTGCCAGCTCGTCTACTGCCTTATGCATGGCTTCGATGGAAGCTTGAGGCAGCGGGCGGGTTACATCTCCGATACCCAGGCGGATAAGGTCCGTTTTGGGATGAGAGACTTTGAATGCATTTACCTTTTTGGCAATGTCCGAAAACAAGTAATTGTTTGGTAGTTTTAAAAAATGTTCGTTTACTAGTGCCATCGTTGTTATTGTTTTTATCGTTGTTTTAAGTTTTTCAAAATCATTATCACATCTCTATTTCGCCTTCGAAAACCTTTCCGGCCGGACCGGTCATGTATACATGTCCGTCTTTCTCGTCCCAGTGGATGTGGAGATCGCCTCCGTCCATCCTTACCCACGATTTTCGTCCGGCTTTATGGTTCAGTACGGCCGCCACGGCGGTGGCGCAAGCCCCTGTTCCACAAGCCATTGTGATGCCTGAACCTCTTTCCCACACTCTCATCCGTAAGGATTGGTCCGGCAATATTTCTACAAATTCCACATTGGTCCGCTCAGGAAAAAGCGGATGATTTTCCAGTTTCGGACCAACCGCCGGCAAATCCACCTCTTTTATATCATCTACGAAAATGACAACATGCGGATTTCCCATGCAGACGAATGTTCCTTTGTATTCTTTTCCATCGGCCAAGATAGTTTCTGCCAGCATTCCGCCGGTTTTCGTAGCTATCTGTCCGGGGTTTGATAGCAGGGGCGTACCCATATCTACGGTTACATCCTTCACCACCCCGTTGCCTGTATGAAGTTTCAGGATTTTGATTCCCGAAAGGGTTTCCAGTGTGATCACCTCCTTATCCGTCAATCCTTTCTCGTATACATATTTGCCTATGCAGCGCGAGGCGTTTCCACACATCATGGCTTCGGAGCCGTCTGCATTGAATATACGCATACTGAAATCCGCTTTTTCGGATACTCCAATCAGTACCAGACCGTCTGCACCGATACCGGTATGATAAGCGCTCCATTTTCTGGCGGCTTTTATCGGATCTTGCAGCGGAGAAGACAAGGTATTTACATAGATATAATCATTGCCGGTTCCTTGCATCTTGGTGAACTTGATAGTTGTTGCCATTTTGATTAATACTTATTTATTGTTGTTTCCTTTTGCTTTTAATTATATGCAAATATATGTCTTTTTGATATTTTATAAGATATAATCGTTTCTATTTTCTTATTTATTTTCACTCTAATAACAAATAGAAACCGAAATGTTTGTTTTATCTTTCAAATTACATCAGAACAAGGGAAGATAGTTTTGAATTATAAGTCAATAGGTCGTTATATGGTTGAGGGATGTAATATTCCTATTATTATACTCCGGTTGATTGACTATAAAGGGGGGATGCCGTCCTAAATACAATCTATATGAATAAAAGAAATGCCCAAACTTACAATTTAAAAGTATTTTTCACAATATATCTTTCAAATATTAAATAAACACGTCATATACACAACAAACTGTAAGACAAGGACGCAAGACTGCATCTTTTTATCAAAAGAAAGCATCAGCTCTTCATCAAAAAGAAATAAATTACCTACTTTTGCAGAACAATATGAAATACAAACCAACATTATTATAAACCAAAGACAGCAATAATGGCAAAAACAGAGCAAACAGGTCTTTATGACGCAACCAACGAACATGACGCTTGCGGCGTAGGCATGGTAGTCAACATTCATGGCAACAAATCGCATGAATTGGTAGACTCCGCATTAAAGGTATTGGAAAACATGCGCCACCGAGGCGCAGAAGGAGCCGATAACAAAACCGGCGACGGAGCCGGAATCATGCTACAGATTCCCCACGAATTCATCCTCCTGCAAGGCATCCCCGTACCCGAAAAAGGAAAATACGGAACCGGACTCGTATTTCTGCCCAAAGACGAAAAAGAGCAAGCCAGCATCCTGAGCATTATGATTGAAGAAATAGAACGCGAAGGACTTACCTTGATGCACCTGCGCAATGTGCCCACCAACCCCGCCTGCCTGGGCAAGGACGCACGGGCCACCGAACCGGACATCAAACAGGTATTCATCACCGGAGTGACAGATGCGGACAGCCTGGAACGCACCCTCTACATCATCCGCAAGAAGATAGAAAAGCGCGTGCGGCACACGGACTTCTACATCGTTTCGCTATCGGCAAAAAACATTATATATAAAGGTATGCTCTCGTCCATGCAAGTGCGCGAGTACTTCCCGGACCTGACGCAACCCTATTTTACCAGTGGATTGGCATTGGTACACTCCCGTTTCAGCACCAACACATTTCCTACATGGAGCCTCGCCCAACCGTTCCGTTTGTTAGCGCACAACGGCGAAATCAATACCATCCGCGGTAACCGGGGTTGGATGGAGGCGCGCGAAAGTGTCCTTTCCTCTCCGGCATTGGGGGATGTCAAAGACATCCGTCCCATTATCCAGCCGGGCATGAGCGACAGCGCCTCACTGGACAATGTGCTGGAATTTTTTGTAATGTCGGGACTGAGCCTGCCCCATGCCATGGCGATGCTGGTACCCGAATCGTTCAACGACAAAAACCCTATCAGTGAAGAGTTGAAAGCGTTTTACGAATACCATTCCATCCTGATGGAACCTTGGGACGGGCCTGCCGCGCTGCTGTTCAGTGACGGACGGTTTGCCGGAGGAATGTTGGACCGCAACGGCCTGCGCCCTGCCCGTTACCTCATTACCAATAATGACATGATGGTAGTGGCCAGTGAAGTAGGCGTGATGGATTTCGAACCGGGAGAGATTAAAGAGAAAGGGCGTCTGCAACCGGGCAAAATACTGATGATTGATACCGAACAAGGTAAAATATATTATGACGGTGAACTGAAAGAACAACTGGCGTCGGCCCGCCCCTATCGCGCATGGCTGTCTGCCAACCGCATCGAGCTCGATACCTTAAAAAGCGGACGCAAGATAGACAACCGGATAGACGGCTATGACCGTATGCTGCGTACTTTCGGCTTCTCGCGCGAGGATATAGAACGCACCCTCATGCCGATGTGCAACACAGGGGCCGAGCCCATCGCCTCTATGGGTAACGACACGCCGCTGGCCGTCCTTTCGGACAGGCCGCAGTTGCTGTTCAACTATTTCCGGCAACAGTTTGCCCAAGTGACCAATCCCGCCATCGACCCTATCCGTGAAGAGTTAGTCATGTCGCTCACCGAGTACATCGGGGCCGTGGGAATGAATATACTGGTGCCCAGCGAAAGCCATTGCAAAATGGTACGCCTGCCCCATCCCGTGCTGAACAACACCCAACTGGACATCCTCTGCAACATCCGGTATAAAGGATTCAATACCGTGAAACTCCCTATCGTATTCGAGGTGAGCAAGGGAAAAGCCGGATTGCAAGAGGCCCTGAACGACCTGTGCAAAAAAGCCGAGCAATCCGTTACGGACGGAGTGAACTATATCATTCTGAGCGACCGTTTCGTGGACGACACCCATGCCGCCATCCCGTCGCTACTGGCAGTTAGCACTGTCCATCATCACCTCATCTCCGTTCAGAAACGCGTGCAAACCGCATTGATTGTAGAAAGTGGCGAGATTCGCGAGGTGATGCACGCCGCCCTGTTGCTGGGATATGGCGCCAGTGCCATCAATCCCTACATGGCCTTCGCCGTACTGGATGAACTGGTGAGGAAAGGCGATGTGCAGATGAATTACGAAACGGCCGAGAAGAATTATATCAAGGCCATCCGCAAGGGCTTGTTCAAGATTATGAGCAAGATGGGCATTTCGACTATCCGTTCCTACCGGGGCGCAAAGATTTTTGAAGCCGTAGGGGTCAGCGAGGAATTGTTGAGAAGCTATTTCGGCACACAGACATCCAGCATCGGAGGCATCCGTCTGGAAGAAGTCGCCAGAGACGCCATCGCCCTGCACGATGCCGGATTCGCTGCAAAAGAAGTGAGCGACATTTTACCGCACAACGGACTGTTCTCTTTCCGCAAAGACGGAGAACGGCACGCTTGGAATCCGGAAACCATCTCCACCCTGCAACTGGCCACCCGGCTGGGTAGCTATAAGAAGTTCAAGGAATTCACCTCCATGGTAGATGGAAAAGAGTCACCCCTCTTCCTGCGCGACTTCTTCGGGCACAAACGAAACCCTATCGATATTGAAAAGGTGGAGCCGGTAGAAAACATCGTGAAACATTTCGTGACAGGAGCCATGTCCTTCGGCGCTATCAGCAAGGAGGCACATGAGGCGCTGGCACTGGCCATGAACAAACTGGGCGCACGCAGCAATACGGGTGAAGGAGGTGAGGACAGCGACCGCATTACCGGCACCTACCAGGGTATCTCACTTTGCAGCAAGACCAAGCAGATAGCATCGGGACGCTTCGGAGTCACCGCCGAATACCTGGTCCATGCCGAAGAGATCCAGATAAAGGTGGCCCAAGGCGCCAAGCCGGGAGAAGGAGGACAACTGCCGGGATTCAAGGTAGATGAGGTGATTGCCAAAACCCGCCACTCCATTCCGGGCATCTCGCTCATTTCCCCTCCACCCCACCATGACATTTATTCCATCGAAGATTTGGCCCAGTTGATATTCGACCTGAAAAACGTAAACCCACAGGCACGAATCAGTGTGAAACTGGTAGCCGAAAGCGGCGTGGGAACCATTGCCGCCGGAGTGGCCAAAGCGAAAGCCGACTTGATTGTCATTTCGGGAGCGGAAGGAGGAACCGGCGCGTCGCCTGCATCGAGTATGCGGTATGCAGGTATCTCGCCCGAAATAGGACTGAGCGAGACGCAACAGACCTTGGTGTTGAACGGACTCCGCGGACAAGTGAAACTGCAAGTGGACGGACAGTTGAAAACCGGACGGGATATTATCAACATGGCCTTGCTGGGTGCGGAAGAATTCGGTTTCGGTACCACCGCATTGATTGTACTGGGATGCGTCATGATGCGCAAGTGCCACACCAACACCTGTCCCGTAGGCGTGGCCACCCAAGACCCCGAACTCCGCAAACATTTCCGCGGACACTATGAATATGTAGTGAATTATTTCACTTTCCTAGCACAGGAAGTACGCGAATATTTGGCCGAAATGGGATTCACCCGGTTGGAGGATATCATTGGACGGACAGACCTGATTGAAATACAACAAGCGCCAAGTGAGAAGAAATCCTCACTATTGGATTTCAGCAGACTGCTACACCGGGTGGACAACGGAGCTACCATACACCATGTCATGGAACAGAAGCACGACATTGCCCATGTGAAGGATGTGACCATACTGGCCGCCGCCAGGGATGCCATAGAAAACGGAAAAGAAATTTCCCTGGAATACACCATCGCCAATACGGACCGTTCGGTAGGCGCCATGCTGGCAGGAGCGGTTGCCAAGAAATACGGGCAGGCAGGACTTCCGGAACAGACCATCCACATCAAATTCAAAGGTTCGGCAGGCCAAAGTTTCGGTGCGTTCCTGACCCACGGCATCAGTTTCAAGCTGGAAGGCGAAGCGAATGACTATCTGGGAAAAGGACTGAGCGGCGGACGCATTGCGGTACTGCCCCCCGTGCGCAGCAATTTCGATGCGGAAAAGAATACCATCGCCGGAAACACCCTGCTGTATGGCGCTACTGACGGCGAGGTGTATATCAACGGACGGGTGGGCGAACGCTTCGCCGTCCGCAATTCCGGTGTGACGGCCGTGGTAGAGGGTGTAGGCGACCACTGTTGCGAATACATGACCGGAGGACGGGTCGTGGTACTGGGGGAAACCGGACGGAATTTCGCTGCCGGAATGAGTGGCGGCGTGGCTTACGTGTGGAACAAGAACCACAACTTCGATTATTTCTGCAACATGGAGATGGTGGAGCTCTCACTTATCGAGGAGGCATCTTACCGGAAGGAGCTGCATGAACTGATCCGTCAGCATTACCTCTATACCGGTTCCAAACTGGCACGAACAATGTTAGATGACTGGAATCACTATGTGGATGAATTTATCCAGATAGTACCTATCGAATATAAACGAGTATTGCAAGAAGAACAAATGCGCAAGCTACAGCAAAAAATAGCTGATGTACAAAGAGATTATTAACGACAAAAGAAATACAACAAAGATATGGGAAATCCAAAAGCATTTTTAACTATACCGCGTCAGGAAGCGGGCTACCGTCCCATCCACGACCGGATATCAGATTATAGCGAGGTAGAACAGACTCTGAACAGCCGTGACCGGAAACTTCAAGCCTCACGCTGCATGGACTGCGGCGTTCCCTTCTGCCACTGGGCTTGTCCGCTGGGCAACAAGCAGCCCGAATTTCAAGATGCCCTCTACAAAGGCAAATGGGAGGAAGCCTACAAGATATTGAACGAAACCAACGATTTTCCTGAGTTCACCGGCCGCATCTGCCCCGCCCTCTGCGAAAAGAGTTGCGTGCTGAAACTGAGCATGGACTCTCCCGTCACCATCCGCGAGAACGAAGCGGCCATTGCCGAAACAGCCTTCCGCGAAGGTTACATCAAGCCCCGGAACATTGAACGCAACGGACGGAAAGTAGCCATTATCGGCGCCGGGCCCGCCGGACTGGCCGCCGCCAACCAGCTCAACGGAAAAGGGTACACAGTGACCGTCTTCGACAAGAATGAGGCTCCCGGCGGCCTGCTACGTTACGGCATCCCCAACTTCAAGCTGCACAAGCCCATCATCGACCGCCGTATCCGGGTGATGGAAGAAGAAGGCATCCACTTCAAAATGAACAGCGACATGGATGTGCGGCAACTCCCCGAAGGTTTTGACGCCTACTGCATCTGCACCGGAGCTCCGACCGCCCGTGACCTCCCTGTCCCCGGACGCGAACTGAAAGGCATCCACCCGGCACTGGACATGCTGGCGCAACAAAACCGTATCCTTGCCGGCATGACGTTCCCGAAAGAACAACTGGTTACTGCCAAAGGGAAAAAAGTACTGGTCATCGGCGGAGGGGATACCGGCAGCGACTGCATAGGAACCAGCAACCGGCAAGGTGCCCTAAGCGTCACCCAAATAGAAATCATGCCCCAGCCGCCCGTAGGACAGAATCCTGCCACTCCATGGCCCCAATTCCCCATCGTACTGAAAACCACCTCTTCCCACGAAGAAGGGTGCAGCCGCCTATGGTCTCTCGCCACCCGTAAGTTTTTAGGCAAAAACGGTAAAGTGTGCGGTGTGGAAGTGGAACAGGTGGAATGGACTCCCGGTCCTGACGGCGGCCGCCCTGTCATGAAGCCCACCGGAAAGGTGGAAGTGATTGAAGCCGACCTGGTTCTTCTGGCAATGGGATTCCTAAAGCCCGAACATCCCCAATTCGCCGAAAACGTATTCGTAGCCGGCGATGCAGCAAGCGGAGCCAGCCTGGTGGTACGCGCCATTGCCAGCGGACGGAAAGCGGCAACGGACATAGACAGTTATCTCAATAAATAAATCAACAAATACAATTATGTGTGGAATCGTAGGAATATTCAAGATAAAGCAACAAACGCAGGAACTGCGTCAGAAGGCATTGAAAATGTCACAAAAGCTCCGCCACCGCGGGCCGGACTGGAGCGGCATCTACGTAGGCGACTCTGCCATCCTGGCCCATGAACGCCTCTCCATCGTAGACCCTCAAAGCGGAGGGCAGCCCCTATACAGTCCCGACCGGAAACAAATCCTTGCCGTGAACGGAGAAATCTACAACCATCGGGATGTTCGTGCAAAGTACGCCGGAAAATATGATTTCCAAACCGGAAGCGACTGCGAAGTCATCCTTGCCCTTTACCGTGACAAAGGTATTCACTTCCTCGAAGACCTGAACGGCATCTTCGCCTTCGCCCTTTATGATGAGGAGAAAGACGATTTCCTCATTGCCCGCGACCCCATCGGAGTCATACCTTTATATATAGGTAAGGATAAGGACGGCAAAATATACTGCGCCAGCGAGTTGAAAGCCCTCGAAGGGTTCTGTGATGAATACGAACCCTTCCTTCCCGGCCATTACTATTGGGGAAAAGAAGGCAAGATGACCCGTTGGTACGTCCGCGACTGGTTTGAATACGAAGCCGTGAAAAACAACAATGCCTATTCCCAGGACATACACGACGGACTGGAAGAGGCCGTTAAACGCCAACTGATGAGTGATGTGCCCTACGGCGTACTTCTTTCCGGCGGTCTGGACAGTTCCGTCATCTCTGCCATTGCCAAGAAATATGCAGGCAAACGGGTAGAAACCGACAATAAAAAAGATGCCTGGTGGCCTCAGCTCCATTCCTTTGCCATCGGTCTGGAAGGTGCGCCCGACCTGATAAAGGCCCGCGAAGTGGCCCGCTTTATCGGAACCGTGCATCATGAAATCCACTATACCATCCAAGAAGGATTGGACGCTATCCGCGACGTCATTTACTATATCGAGACTTACGATGTCACCACCGTTCGCGCCTCTACCCCGATGTATTTGCTGGCACGCGTCATTAAAAGCATGGGAATCAAAATGGTGCTGAGTGGCGAAGGGGCTGATGAAGTGTTCGGCGGCTATCTCTATTTCCACAAAGCTCCTACGGCCCAAGCCTTTCATGAAGAGACCGTGCGTAAACTAGGCAAGCTCCACCTCTATGACTGCCTCCGTGCCAATAAATCCCTCGCAGCATGGGGAGTGGAAGGCCGAGTGCCTTTCCTGGACAAAGATTTTCTGGACATAGCCATGCGCCTCAATCCCGAGGCAAAGATGTGCCCCGGAAGCACCATCGAAAAGAAAATCGTCCGCAAAGCCTTTGCAGACATGTTGCCCGACAGTGTAGCATGGCGACAGAAAGAGCAGTTCAGCGACGGCGTGGGCTATAGTTGGATTGATACACTGAAAGCCCTTACCGCCGAAGCCGTCAGTGACGAGCAAATGGCGCACGCAGCCGAACGGTTTCCTATCAATACGCCGCAAAACAAGGAAGAATACTACTATCGCAGCATCTTCCAGGAGCACTTTCCCAGTGAAAGCGCAGCCCGCAGCGTGCCAAGCGTGCCCAGTGTGGCATGTTCTACAGCCGAAGCCCTTGCGTGGGACGCCGCCTTCAAGAACATGAACGAACCAAGCGGACGGGCCGTGAAGGGAGTGCACGAAGAAGCATATGATTCATAATATGGCAACGTGAGTCTGATTCCAACAATTTCATGCATATCTTTACCGCTTCTCTTACAGCATGTATTCAAAGAAGAGATGCTTTGCACCCCGAAATCTTGCGCGGCCTTGCCTTCGAAAAGAGGAAGGCTGCGCGGTGCTTTTGCCAACGTTTTCGAAATAGAGTGGAAAAAACAGCCCTTTCCATGCCGGGTATCAGAAAAAAATGGTGTAACTTTGTATAGCTATAAAAAAGAGAAGAAGAAAGATGGAAACAAAAAAAGCGCCTCAAATCCCTTACGGCATCTCGGACTTTGTGCGGATGCGGACTGAAAATTATTATTATGTGGACAAGACCATGTATTTGCCCCTGATTGAAGATACAGCCAGCTATATCTTTATGATACATCCGCGCCGTTTCGGAAAAAGCCTTTTCCTAAGCATAATGAAAGCCTACTATGACATTTTGCAAAAAGACCGTTTCGAAAGTTATTCAGCGGACTATGAATAGGTAAGAATTCCACCGACCAGCGCAACCGTTTCCAGATGATTTATTTTGATTTCTCAAAGACAGGGGTTTCATTGGAAAGACTGGAAAAATGTTTTGAGACTTATTGCAATGTTGTCCTCTACGTGTTCATAAAGGATTACGCTTCTTTTTATTATGATAATTTTGAAGAAAAGTGCTGTATCTGGCTCAAGGAACCACGTTACATAAAGTCCTGATACAGTTCAAAGGATGGGAAGTGGTGAGAAGTGAAAAAGATACACATTAAAAACACAATTAATAGATAAAATAATGAAAACACCTTTTATTCCTAAATTGATTCTCCTTTTTATCCTATTTTTTCTTTATTCTGCTGGATATGCACAACAACGGGATTCAGTAACCATACGCGGACAAGTAACAGATTATAACGGACAACCCATTGACAGTTGTTCCATCTTTTGGCAGAGCCCTTCTTTTGATGACATTAAACAAGCCATCACTGACAAAAACGGATACTACACCACCCGTATTCCTAAAGGAAAATATCAAAGTATGGGAGCTATCAATATGTCTACCTACCCACATACCGTAAAACCCAGACTAGCGGAAAAAGACCAACGTCTCGAATTTTGGGCATGGAATTTCATTGCCGATCGTGATACCACTCTCAACATTCGCTATCATCGTATGGAAGTTTATGGACTACGTATTTTCCACATCCCTGGAGGCATGCCCACCTATCAGATATATGTTCGACCCATGAGTCTGACCCGCACCCTGCAATGGCAAAAAGAAGAAAAATCCTCACTTGTACATGCACAGGATCTTAGCAAGATTGAGCAAACAGGTTTAAGCAAACAAGCCAAAGGCGTTTTGCTGGCACCATCGGCAGACAAACTAAAAGCTATCGTTTGGATAGATGGAGAAGAAGTACCTGTTCTGATGAAACAAGAGATAAAAGAGTACTTCGATGCTACCGAATACGGCAATGCCTATCTGCTGACCGTGGATATGCCCAAACACCAAAAAAATATTCTCCCCTACCGAATATTTAAAGTAGAGTTAACTGATTTAGAGAATGGTGACCGTGGAGAAGGGCTTTATTATATGGAAAAAGAGAACTATATAAAATAAAAAGAAGCGGTATTCTACCGCTTCTTGAGCCGAAACCGGGACTCGAACCCGGGACCTATTCATTACGAATGAATTGCTCTACCAACTGAGCCATTTCGGCAACTGTTTTTTCTGCAATATCGGGTGCTTTTCTGAAAAAGCGTTGCAAATATATATCTTTCTTTCGAAATAAAGAAACTAAAAGCGGATAATTTTTCAGTTATCCGATTTTGTTATGTCAATTGATGCCGGATTTATTGGTAGGCTTCTTCATGTATCCCTTTCATGGCCCATCCGCTTGGTTCGTTTATGTTCTTGAAAGCGGTATCCCACGTAAGAGCTTCAACGATAGAATTGTTTTCTTTTATGTAAAGATTATAACATCAAGGCGTAAAAACTATTTTACACTAATTGCTCTCCTCATCAAATACCCGTGATATACTGAAATTTACCCACTCCATACCCAAACAATTCAATATCCGTCAAAGTTTGATAGTCTTTACCTTACCCGGAATGATGGTCAGATGCACCGTTCCATCCTTTTCTATCTCCACCTTCTGATATCTGGCCTC